>CAXMSB010000280.1:0-10231 GCA_964195615.1 uncultured Granulosicoccus sp.
GCTTACGAGATTAGGCACGCTCGGGCCTGCTCGACCAACTGCTGCACCCGCTGGCGGGCCGCGTCTTTGATTTCCATGGTCGAAACGTCTGCCACTGCCAACGGCTCGCCGATCTCGACTGCCACGCGTAGCCGCTTCAGCACGGCAAACTGTTTGATATGCGTCATGAACGCCGCGTCGTGGTAGTAGGCCGCATCGTCGCCGTAGGCGATTCCCAACGGCACAATCTCCGCCCCCGCGCGGCGGGCCGCGTTGAATGCTCCGTTGCGAAACTCGTGAACTTCGTCGCCAGGATGCGAAGTCCCCTCGGGGAACATCGCCACGCCTTCGCCTCGCGCGAGCGCCTCGTCGACTTCCCTGAGGACCGACGCGCCGCTGCGTCGCGACTCTCGATCAACGAACAACGTCCCCACGCGCCGCGCCGCGGGACCGATCAGCGGCCAAGTGGCCAGATCATGGCGGCTAATACAATGGGCCTCGGCTACGGCTAAAATGATCGGAATGTCGAGCCCCGAACCATGGTTCGCCACGAAGATCCGCCCCGCGCCGCCCGCGCCGAGCGAGGGATAGAGGCCGCCATCGCCCACGTGCGGCCCATGCACCTCGACCTTCACTCGGAAGATCCACAGATTGATTCTCGCCCAGCGCGGCAACCAAGTGTTGATCCGATCGATCCACTTCCCCCGGAACAGCACCAACCCGGCCAATTCCATGCAGGTCCAACAAGCGATCGTGTTCGCGGTGAACGCCGCCACGCGCACGGCAAATCGCAAGTTCTCGAGGATCGTCATCGGGTGGTTGTTGATCGGAGGGTGGGTGAGATAGTAGGCAAGACGCTAATTCGAAATCTTGAGTTTCACGTTCGCCGTTTCCTTGCCTGCCGGCTGCAGCCGTACAACCGCTTCGGTGTCGGCGGGGATTACTGCGGTGAGCGTCACGTCCTCCGTGCTGGCCACGCCCGCCCAGGTGTCCTGCGGCTCTTTGCCATACGAGATGGCGTAGTCGATGTGTTCCTGTTGATCGCTGTCGAACACATACACCGAGACCGGCGCCCCGGCCGAACTGGCCGTGACGGTCACCGTCACCTCTTTCTTGAAGGGACCAAAAGGAATCGAGACGATATCGCCGACTTCCAGCGACACCTCGCGTTCGTCCAAAATCCGCGGTCCACACCCGCAACACCAGATTATCATGAAGCCCAACGCCAGCATTGATCGAATCCGCATGGCCACCTCGCACGTTCGCATCTGGAAAAAAAGGAAAACACCACCGGCAATCCTGCCGGAGAGTATCTCCGACTTACGACCGAGAGTAAAGCAAGGTTCGCCCGGAAATGTTGCTTTTGTTACTCTATTGCTGCGGTGAATGGCCTTTCAAGAACCGAGAGACGTCGATCGCGTCGATCGCCAACGAACCGATCGTCAGCACGATCGAAGCGGTAAGCCACACTTTGTAGACGCTCATCGCATCGGCCCCAGGGTAGAGATAGACCGAACAGGCAAGCATTGGCACCCATGGCGCGTGCATCAGTCCCAGCAGCTTCGAGTATCCGTGCAGCCGCACCAACACGAGCCCCAGCGCGAACGACGTTAGCCCCGCCACCAAGGTCACCGCCGCCGTCAGCCGCGGCAAGAAGAACAGGGGTGCCACGCCGTTGACCGCGACCAGCGCCGCCATCCAGATTCTCCACACCGGGTGCAAGGCCAGCACCCCCGCTGTCAATATTCGAGTTTCTTTCAGCATCGTCTCTTCCTTTCGACCACAAACCCGCTGTGGGAGACGCCTCCCACACCTCGGATTGCACGTCAAAACAGGGTGCGGACCGCAGAAAGCAGCCCTTGTGACTCGCCCGGTCGGCTGATATCCTGGGGGATTCGATCGAAACGCCACTCCCAGCACGATACAGTTCCGAATTCAAGGAAACGCCACGATGCAAGCCGACATTCATCCAAAATACTACGACACCAAAGTGACCTGCGGTTGCGGCAACAGCTTTGCCACTCGCAGCACGCGCAAGGAACTGAAGGTCGACATCTGCAACGCTTGCCATCCTTTTTATACGGGCAAGCTGAAATTTGTCGATACGGCTGGCCGCATCGAGAAGTTCAAGAACAAGTTTGCCGGCGCCGGCTATGCCAGCCTCAAGAAGGGCAAGAAGGCCAAGGCCGACAAATAGCTACGATTGGTCCATTTCCATTGGCCATTGCAAATTTGAGATTTGCGATGGCCATTTTGCATTTTCTCTCTGCCCATGCGCGAACTACTAGAAAGACAACTGGCCCGGTTTGAAGAGCTCGAGCGGCAATTGGTCGACCCCGAGGTGCTCACCAATTCGTCGAAGCTGGCTGCCGTAGCGCGCGAACACGGTTCGCTGGCTAAGCTCGCAGGAAAATATCGGCGTTTCAAACAGGCGAACGTCCAGGTGGCCGACGCCCGCGAGATGGCCGACACCAGCGACGCCGAGATGCGCGAGTTGGCCGAGGCCGAGATCCAGGAGCTGGTCGAACAGCGCGAGCAGCTTTGGAACGAACTGTTGGAGCTGACGCTCGGCGGGGCCGACGCCAATCGCACGCGCTGCGTGATGGAAATCCGCGCCGGCACCGGAGGCGACGAGGCGGCCCTGTTCGCTCGCGACCTGTACGAAATGTACAAGCACCATGCCGAGAGCAAGGGATGGAAGGTCGAGATCCTCGATCACAGCCCGACCGAGTTGGGTGGGTTCAAGGAAATCTCGCTCGCGCTCGGCGGCGAAGGCGTCTTTCGAGAAATGCAATACGAAAGTGGCGGGCATCGCGTGCAACGCGTCCCGCAGACCGAAACCCAGGGACGCATCCACACCTCCGCGGCAACCGTCGCAGTGATGGCCGAGCCGGAGGACGTCGAGGTCAACCTCAAGCCCGACGACTATCGGGTCGACAAGTTCGGCGCCAGCGGTCCCGGCGGTCAGCACGTCAACAAAACCGAAAGCGCCATTCGGCTCACCCACATCGACACGGGCATCGTTGTGCAGTGTCAGGACGAAAAAAGCCAGCACAAGAACCTCGCCAAGGCCCTACGGGTGCTCAAAAGCCGCGTTTATGATGCCAAGAAGCAGGCCGAAGTACAGAAACGGGCCGACGAACGGAAGACCCTGGTCGGCTCGGGCGACCGCAGCCAGCGGATTCGCACGTACAACTTTCCCGAAAATCGGATCACGGACCACCGCATCGGCCTGACGCTCTACAAACTCGATCAGATTATCGCCGGCCAGATGCAGATGGTCACCGACGGGCTAATCGACTACGACCGCCAACAACTGCGCGACGATTTCGGCGCGGACGACTGACCTGGGAACAATCTGGCCGATTCGCAATGAACGACGAACCTTGGAACATCGGTCGCTTGCTCACCTGGACGACGGATTTTCTGCGCGACAAAGGCGCCGATAGCCCCAGGCTCGACGCCGAGGTGCTGCTGGCCCACGCCCGCGGCTGTCAGCGGATCGAGCTCTACACCTCTTTCGAGGAAGAGCCGGCCGACGAGATCCGCACGGCGTTCCGCGAACTCGTCCGTCGACGTGCCGAGGGCACGCCGGTCGCCTACCTGGTCGGCCACCGCGAGTTCTTTTCGCTGTCGTTCCGGGTCACACCCGACGTTCTCATTCCGCGCCCCGAAACAGAGCAACTGGTGGTTCAGGCGATCGACCTCAGCAAGACGCTTGCGGTTTCGCATATCGCCGACGTCGGCACCGGCAGCGGCATCCTCGCGATCTGCTGCGCCAAACACATCCCCGACAGCCAAGTCACCGCCCTGGACATTAGCCCCGCAGCAATTAAGATCGCCAAAGCCAACGCGGAAAAGCATGGCGTCGCCGATCGCATCGAGTTTCTCGAGAGCGATCTCCTGACCGGCTGCCCGGCCGGGGCTCGTTTTGATCTGATCGTGAGCAACCCGCCTTACATTTCCACCGCCGAGATGGCCGAGCTGGACGGCGACGTCCGCAACCACGAACCGCACCTCGCGTTGGACGGCGGAGCCGAGGGCACCGAAGTGATCGAACGGCTCATCCCCCAAGCGGCCGAGCGGCTCAATCCCGGTGGCTGGCTGCTCGTTGAGGTCAGTCCGCACAATGCCGAGCGTGTCGCGGGGCTCGTTGCCGCCGCCGCGGGAATGACGCTACGTGATACAATCAACGACTTGGCCAACCTTCCCCGTGTGGTGCAGGCCCAGAGGAAATGACGAATGACGAAATACCCAATGACGAATTGTTGTCATCCCGAGGTCCGCCGAGGGATCTCCTTGGCCACCTGCACACGTCTGGAACGTAGATTCCTCGGCGGACCTCGGAATGACCCGAATTCGATTTTCGTCATTAACAAGGTGTAATCATGGACAATCCATTACGCTGGCTCGCTCTGGTGCTGCTTGAAGAGCCGCTGCTTCCTGCGTTCGACGAAGTGGCCCAATTCGTGGGGCAGAATTTTTCGGATGCGCCGACGATGACCGTCGCCGGCTCCACCGAAAACATGTTCACCTGCACCCTGGGCGAGTACACCGCCGCCGCCACGCTCGTGCCGCGGCCGGTGCCCTGGTCGCAACTGGAAGGCCCCTGCGCCACCGCCTGGTACTGGCCCACGGCCGCCGAATCGCTGCGCGACCACACCGCCCATCTGTTGGTCACACTGATCGACGAAGGCGGCAAATCGGTCGAGAAGAGCGTGAGCCTGACTCAATTGGCAGCCGGCCTGACGGGCAGCTCCCAATCGCTGGGAGTTTTCTGGGGTCCCGGCCGATTGGTTCACCCCGCGCAGCCCTTCATCGAACAGGCCGTGCAATCGACCGCCGCCGATCTGCCGCTGTTCTTGTGGATCGACTTCCGCGTGGAACGCACCGACGCCGGCACGACGCGTCTCTACACCACCGGCCTGTCAGCGCTGGACTGCACCGAGCTGGAAGTGACTGACTTCCCCGGCGAGCCGCAACAGCTACTGGAGTACGCCTACAACATCGCCCACTATCAACTCTGCCAAAACAAACCGATCAACGAAGGCGACACCATCGGCCTGACCGACGAAGTCCAGGTGATCGCCCACCGCGGGGGCTCGATGTTCGACGAGAAGATGGAAGTTGTGCAGTTGGAATTTCAAACCCCAGGCGGCTGAGTAAACAACAGAGTAGATGCCGCACCTACTCTGCTCGACTACTCGCTGAACCAAGCAAATTTGTGATCGACACTTTCCTCATCGTCCTGCCGCTGATGCTGAGTCCCGGCCCAGCCAATCTCGTGTCGTTCGCGTTGGCGGCCCGAGTGGGATTCGCCCGGGTGCTGATGTTTCAACTGGGGATCCTGGTCGTTTATGCGTTCGTAGCCGTTGCGCTTGGCCTGCTGGCGAACCAAGTTTCGGGGAGCGTGCAGTATGCTACGGCAACGCTGCAACTGTTGGGCGGTTTGTTCATCGGTTATCTGGGGCTGCGTCTGGCCTGTCGCAAGCGGCCCGATTTGGCAGGCGTGGAAGGGCCCAGTTTCTTGAAAGGTGCGATACTTCAGATTCTCAACCCAAAATACCCTGCCGTGGTGCTGGCGGTCTTCGCCAGCCGAACGGATCAGCCCATGTTGATGACGGCCGGCATCGTCGTCGCGGTCGGCGCGGCCGGCCTGCTCATCTACTCGTTGGCCGGGTCGCTTGTTCGCAGCCTGTTGTCCGCCGAAAAGCACCTGCGAATTCTGGACGTCGCGTTTGGCTTGCTGCTGGGTGTGGTCGGAATCTGGATCGCGGCCCAGGCATTTATTCCTGTAACTTGAAAGGGCTGACTGGAGATGGGCGATGGTTCTGTCTACCGATTCATGGATGGATCACGCTCCGCCAAAAGAAGTTCGCAATTGTACGAACGGAGTGCTTACCTCGGGCGTTTAATGCCGATCGCTCGCATGCGCGAGCTTAGCGTAGCGGGATTTACGCCGAGAAACTCCGCTGCACCGCCCGTCCCAGAAATCTTCCAATTCGCTCTTTCCAGTACCGCAAGCAGGTTCTGACGTTCAAGACTCCTCAGTTCATCGTTGGTCATCAATTCCTCAGTGCTTGTGAGTCGGGGCTCAGAGTCTCTGTCGGCAGTGTCCACATCCGGCTGGGGAAGATGAAACTGTAGTGGTCCCGAACGACTACAGATGACTGCTCGTTCAACGACGTTCTGTAACTCGCGAATGTTGCCTGGCCAACCGTATTGCTGCAATTCGATGATGTGTCGCTGTCTGAGCTTTGGAGTCTCGAGCCCCATCTTCCGACTGCACTGTTCGAGAAAGTGCGAAGCTAGATGTGGTATATCATCCCTACGGTCACGTAACGGAACGACGTCGATAGGAAACACGCTCAAACGGTAGAACAGATCCTGACGAAATCGTTTTCCTCGCGCTTCACCTTGCAGATCACGATTAGTCGCGGCCACAACACGCACGTCAGCCGATCGCGTTTTTTCCTCGCCAATCCGCTCATACGTGCCTTCTTGAAGGACCCGCAACAGTTTGCCCTGCATATCGAGTGGAATCTCTCCCACTTCGTCCAGAAAGAGCGTCCCTCCGTCTGCCAGCTCAAATCGGCCCGCCCTGTCGCGCGTTGCACCTGTAAACGACCCCTTCGCATGGCCAAAGAATTCGCTTTCGAACAGCTCTCGCGGGATGGATGCACAATTCACTTTTACCAATGGACGATTAGCGCGCGAGCTCTGGTCGTGAATCGCCCTTGCGACCAGCTCTTTCCCTACGCCGGATTCCCCGAGAATCAATACGCTCGTGTCAGTTCGTGCCACGAGATCCACTTGCGTGAGAACCTTTTGCAGTCCTGGGCTGTCGCCGACCATTCCGCCAATTGCGTGATCGCTCCGGATCTCATCCCGCAGGTATTCGTTTTCCAGTTCAAGCTGAGATCGCAGTGCTTCGATTTCCTCGAACGCCCTGGCGTTCGCGATCGCTACGGCCGCACTGTCGGCGAACGCTCGCAACCATGCAAACTGTTGATCGTCTATAACGGCTCGGCTGAACACGGCCAGAACACCCAGAATTCCATCACGGAAGATCAATGGATGGCCTGAGAATGACCTGACGCTTTCTCGACGCAGCCAGTCATCTCGCGCAAACCACTTCTCGTCATCAGCCGTGTGCGACAACTTGAGCGATTCACCCGTGGCGCCAATTTCACCTATCCGCCGGACGCCAAGCGGGAATCGCTGGTAGAAGCCATCCATGCGATACCACTCGTCACCGCTGTCAGAATTCTGTGGGCGGGCGGCATTCGCGACCAAGTGGAGACAGCTTGTGCGATCCGGGCACTCTTCCCGCACGAGGCAGTCGCGACAGATGTCTCCTGGTTTTGTGAGCCAAATCCGCGCCAACGCCAAGTCCGAACTGTCGACCAATGATTCGACCACTGTTTCCAGGACAGCATCAACGCTACGCTGCTCCGCCACCATCATGGCAATAGCGTGTAGCGAATCCAGATTCATCGAATGCGTGCGTCGCGGCATGTAACCTCAGCCCGTTTTCTCTTCGCGAAAAACCGTTAAATGCTCTCGCTGGGAGTCCTGTTCGCGAAACGGCAACGAGGGCATCGTTCCTGATATCTCACAAATATACCATGATATATCACTATTCACGAAATGTCATGGCATGCAATCAACGCCTTCATAAATGTCGTAACTCGTTAATCTGTATTGGTTTGCAGTCTTCCATTGAGGTTGGCACACGCGTTGCTGCTGCTGTTGGCGAATCATTGGAAGCCAACACAACCTCATTGCAAAGGAATTCCCAATGCCCCGTCTTCGACCGATCGATCGCACGAGCGCTCCCGCCGAAACCCAAAAACTACTCGACGGCGTGGAAAAGAAATTTGGAATGGTACCGAATATCCTTGCCACGATGGCCCAGTCGCCTGCGGCGCTCAAAGCCTACCTCGGCTTTTCGCAGTCTTTGTCCGGCGGCGTGGTTCCAGCGCGACTTCGCGAACAAATCGCACTCGCAGTGAGCCAAGTCAACGAGTGCAGCTATTGCTTGGCAGCACATTTCGCGATTGGGAGTTCGCTCGGAATTCCGGACGACGAACTACGCGATGCTCGCACCGCGACATCGCCCGACCGCATGACGGAAGCCGCATTGCAGTTCGCTCGCCGTGTTGTGGACAAGCGTGGGGCCGTGTCTGACGACGACGTTGACGAGATTCACAGCGCCGGATACAGCGACACGGAAATCGCCGAAATCGTCGCCCAAGTGGCGCTGATTACGTTCACAAATTACTTCGACAACACGGCCGCTACCGAGATCGACTTTCCACCTATCGCGGACCTTGTTAGTTCGTGAACCGTACTGCTTAAACTATTTCCCCGTTCACTCCATTTTGAATCCGAAAGGCCGTAGCCATGTCAACTGACACCTGCAATCTACCAACCCGTGAAAAGCACGCTGAATGCAACGATTCCACAAAGGACGCGAAACAACTGAAGGCCGCCATTGTGGTTCTCTCTGATCCAAAAGCCGGTTCACAAGAAGAAGCACTCGGACGTGTCTTCAATGCACTCGCAGCCGCGTACGACTTCAAACAACGCGGCGACGATGTCACTGTCTTGTTTCAAGGGGCCGGAACACGCTGGATCGGCGAACTTGGCCAGCAAGACCATCCGGCGCACGCACTTTACAAGGAAGTCGAAGACACGATTGCCGGCGTGTCGTGTGGTTGCGCCGATGTGTTTGGTGGTAGCAAGGAAGCCGAGGAGTCTGGCTTCGATCTGATCACCGACAACCCCGTGCCTGGTACGACCGGGCTGCCCAGCCTGGCCGCGTTGGTCAGCGAAGGCCGAAGCGTACTCACTTTCTAGAGCAACTTACCAAACTTTGCTCCCGCGTTTCCTCACAAGTACTGAAGCGACAGTGCAAATCGTCGGAACATGGGTATGCACCTTGCACTAGCCCGCGTATTGCTTCCCCTCTTCCCGGTTGTTCGGGGAGAGGGGCAAGGCAAAACAATTTATCTGGATTCGGCCATGTCCACACCTAACCCAATTCACGAACCGTTTCACGAGGGTGAACTTACCATCCAGCGCCGTGCCGACACGGTGGCGCAGGGTCGCAACAGCGGCCGCATGATTGCAGACACCATTGTTCCAGGCGCGATCAATTTTGTGAACACACAACCGTTCGCCGTGATGGGTAGCGTTGACAACCAGCAACGTCTCTGGGCGTCAATCGTCGTCGGTACTGCTGGCTTCATGGCTGCGGAGCCACGCGCTCTCGACATCGATCTTTCAGAGACGTGGCGCATCGATTCCGATCCGCTGTGGCGGAACCTAGCCAGTGATCCCCGCATCGGCATCCTGGTGATCGATCTGCGGAATCGCGCGCGGCTGCGAGTCAACGGGCGAGTCACATTTCCACCGGAAGATCAACTACATGTCGATGTCGAACAGGCGTATCCCAACTGCCCGCAATACATTCAGCGGCGCAATTACGGAACAGCAACGGAACAAGAAGGAAACGCACAATCCGTCTACGAAATCGGAACCAGTTTGAGCGACGAACAGCAGCAGTGGATAACAAAAGCAGACACGATGTTCGTTGCCAGTGAGCACCCCTCAGGTGGCATTGACGCCTCACATCGCGGTGGCAACCCGGGGTTCATTCAGATCGTCAACTCGAATCAACTTCGTATTCCCGACTACGCGGGAAACGGAATGTTCAACACGCTTGGCAACCTCGAAGTGAATCCACGTGCTGGCGTGGTGATCCCAGACTTCGAAAACTGCCGTACGCTTCAGCTTACCGGTCGCACCCAAATCCAGTGGGATATCGAGGATCCACAAAACGAGACCGGAGGAACGCGACGGTTCTGGGACCTCCACGTGGAGGAGTGGGTCTGTACCGACATGCCTGGAGCCTTGCAGTGGGAGCTTCTCGATCGCTCTCCGCATAACCCCGAGCCTATTCGCCCTCGTGAGTAGATAGGGTCGCCACGGGATCGTGAGCGATCACGCGCAGCGTGCGGGTGTCAGCATCAATCTCCACTTCGCCGCCCATCGGCAAGGTGCAGTTCTTCTTGTGATGCCCGATCGGGAAGTTCCACAGCACGGCGATGCCCAACGGCTCGAAGTATTGCTTCAAGACGCCGTTGGTTGAGAAGCGACCTTTGGTGACCTCTTTCTTCTTATCGTCTTTCCTCTTGGTGAACTGCCCCAGCACAGCGCCGCGCAGTCCCGATAGCTTGCCCGCCAG
>CAXMSB010000281.1:0-4288 GCA_964195615.1 uncultured Granulosicoccus sp.
AGAGAAACTCGATGCCGAGTTGCCTCTGACTGACGGTTCGGCCGTAATGCGTCTGGAAGCGGCGGAGCAGCACCTGACCGAGCTGGAAAACATGTTGCCGGTCGAGGCTCAACGTCGTCAGGCGGGTCACGAAGTGGCGACAGCCGAGTCGCGCTTCACGCAAGCCGGGGCGAAACTGGAAGAGGCCCTCGGCGCTTGGAAGGCGCAGCTCGTGGGCCTGGGTTTCTCGGAAAAACTCGATCCACAAGTCTTTCTCTCGATCACCGAACGCTACGAATCGCTCAGCGAGTTGGAATCGCGCGCCAAGCATCGCCGCGAGGATGTCGCTCAGCGCCAGCGCGAGCATGCGGCAATCACTCGCCGCGTGCGAGACGTCGCGACCGAGGTCGGTTGTTTGCCCGACGAGGACGACTCCTTGCAGACCATCGACCAACTGGAGCATCTGGTCGAGCAGCACACCAAACAGTCCGCGGCCCTCGAACGACGTGAAGGAATCGTTGAGCGAGCTAAGGAGCTCAAGGCCGAGGAAGCCAATCATCGGCGTGCCATCGCCGGCCAGAAGCGGCGACGCGAGGCGTTGTTTCAGGCCGCCGACTGCGAAGACGAGGTTGCCTATCGGCAGCAGGCCGAACAGCAGCAGCAAGCGATGAAGCTGCGGAAGCAGCGCAAAGCCGTTTCTCGCGAAATCACCGCGGCCATCGGCACGCACGCCCCCGAGGAAACCTTTGCCGACTACCTTAGCCCCGAACGAATCGCGCAGCTCGACGAACTCTGGGAAACCGCTTCCGAAGAACTCGAAGCCAAGCAGAAGGGGATGAAGTCGCATCTCGACGAGCGGGGCGCCCTGCGGCAAGAACAGCGCACCTTGGCCAAGGACCGCACGCTCGCCGAGCGGCAATTGGAGTTGAGCTGCGTCGAAAAACAGATCGAAGACGCCCGGCAGACGTGGCGCGAGCACGCCACGGTCAACCGCGTTCTGGAACGGATTCGCGTTCACTACGAAGCGAACCGACAACCGGAGACGCTCGCCGAGGCGACCAAGTACATGGCCAAGCTGACCGGCGGCGAGTACACCCGTGTTTGGACACCGTTGGCTGACGACGTGTTGCTGGTCGAAAACTCGGCCGGCGAGTCGCTACGGGTTGATCTGTTGAGCCGGGGCACGCGCGAGCAGTTGTTCCTCAGCGTGCGGCTGGCCCTGGCGGCGACTTTTGCTCGGCGGGGCGTCAACTTGCCGATGGTGCTGGACGACGTGTTGGTGAACTTCGACGCAGTGCGTGCCCAACGGGCCGCCGAGGTGCTGTGCGATTTCGCCGCCGGCGGGCACCAGTTGTTAGTATTCACCTGCCACGAGCACGTTTGGCAGATGTTCCAAGGCGTCGACGCCGATTGCCGGCGGCTGCCCAGCCGTAGTGGCAAGCCGATTGTCGAGCCGGTTCCGGAGCCCGTCGAGCTAGTGGTTGAAGCAGAAGCACCTGTCGAGGCGGCGATCGAACCACCCGTGCCAGAACCCGAGGTCGCAGACGACGCGACGGTCTTCGAGCCCGCGCTGTTGTACGAGTATCCCTTCCAGGAAACGGCAGAGGTCGTCGCGGAGAGTGAGGTGGAGATCGAACTGCCGGGCGTCGAGGCGACCTACGGCTGGGCGCCTGCCGCCAAGCCCTATCGCACGCAGGGCGATCATCTGGAACCGCGTCGGGCGTAGGGCCTTTTTTCGGGTGGCGCTGTCTGGCTTGCCAGCAGTGCGAAGTGGGCACCAGGGTTCCACTGCTGGCGAGCCAGACAGTGGCACCCCACTACTTTTTCTTGCCTTTCCGCCGCTTGTTGCGTGACTGTTTCAGCGGTTGGGCGGCAGACGGAGCCGTCGGCTGTTCGCCGGAGTCACTCGTCGCGAACAAGCTGGGCGCTTCGCCCTCGTCTGCTCGCTCACCGAGCATCTTCAGTTCGTGGTTGAGCATGTTCATCAACGCTTGCAGGAATGCCACGAGCATGGGGCCCACCAAGATGCCGATTGGTCCCAAGGCCTGTACGCCGCCGATCACGCTCAGCAGCGCCAAGAGCGGATGCAGATTGGTTTGGCCGTGCAGCACCCATGGCTTGACGATGTTGTCCAGATTGGAGACGACCACTACGCAGTAAACAGCCAAGCCTAGGGCAGTCGGCCAGTTGCCGGCCACGACAAGGTAGCCACAGGTGGGAACCCATATGGCCGCCGCCCCCACGAACGGCACAATGGCGAGGACCATGGTCAGAGCAGTCAAGAGAAAGAGGGGTGCCTCGCGGGGAAGCGTAAAGAAATACCCAACGCCCGCCACGAGCCCCTGCAACACGGCCGCCAACAACGTCGCCAGCACGACGGCTCGGCTGACGTCGGAGAACCGGTCCAGGAGCTGCTGCTCGTAGGTGTCGTCCAGCGGCGACAATTGCATGATCGCGCGAATCATCGCCGGTCCGTCGGCCAGGAAGTAATACAGAGAGATCGACATGATCGCCAAACCTACGAGCAGCCCGAGCAGCACCTGCACACTACTGATGAGAATACCGCCGACCGCTCTGGTGGCCTGCTCCAGCATTTCCCCAAAATCAAAGAGCTTGATTCCAAGGTCGTCGAAATACTCGTTGAATCGATCCGTGCGATCGTTGTACAGGTCGACCAATCGCTGACGTTCCGTTTCGTCTTCCAGGAAGCTGAACACGCCCCGACCTTCGACATAGGCGTTCCAGCCGAGCCAGGAAGTCGGGACCAGGACAATCAGCAAGATAACGAGGGTCGTCGCCAGGGCGGCGATCCGTGGATAGTTGGGCAGCTTTTCGGTGAACCACTGGTGTAGTGGCTTGAAGATGACGACCAGTACCGATGCCAAGAACAGGGGCAACAGAAACTGGGCCATCACCTGGAAGAAAATCGAGCCGATCAGCACGACGATCGCCAGCAGCACAAGAAACGACACGACGCGTGGCACGGCAGACTCCGGTGGGGAAAGGCAGAACTCGGCTCGGGACTGCCGCCATTGTAGGACCCTCCGGGGAGTCGCCAAAGACTGCTTTTGGCTGCCCCCCCTGTTTCTGCTATTCTGGAGGTAGTCGCACGTCTATATTCCCACGCCAGAACACCAATCCATGATCAGCGTCGTAATCCCCGCCTTTGACGAAGCGCTTTCCCTGGAAGAGCTCCATTGCCAGCTCGACGCGGTGGCGAGCGCCCAGGGCTACGAATTGCAGATCATCTTCGTCGACGACGGCTCGACTGACGGTACGTGGGACATTGTCGAAAGGCTGGCCCGGCAGGATCCGCGCGTGCTGGGGATTCGTTTCCGTCGCAACTTTGGCAAGGCGGCCGCCCTCAGTGCCGGCTTCGATGCGGCCGTGGGCGAACTGGTCGTCACGATGGATGCCGACCTGCAGGACGACCCAGCCGAGATCCCCAACTTGCTGGCCAAACTTCAGGAAGGATTTGACGTGGTGAGCGGTTGGAAACGCGTGCGTCACGACCCGTGGCATAAAGTGTTCCCCTCTCGAGTGTTCAACTTCTTGGTGAGCCGTCTTACCGGAGTTCATCTGCACGACCACAATTGCGGCCTGAAAATGTTTCGCCGCGAGGTGATCCACGAGGTGCGCCTCTACGGCGAGTTACACCGCTTCGTGCCCGTGCTGGCCGCGTCGCGTGGGTTTCGCGTGGGAGAGATTGTCGTCCAACATCGTCCCCGTAAGGTGGGGCGTTCCAAATATGGACTGTCGCGGATTCCGAAAGGGTTGCTCGATATACTCACCGTGTGCTTCATCACTCGCTTTGGCCAACGACCGCAGCACTGGCTGGGCATGGGGGCGTTGGCGTCGCTTGCTCTGGGCACGCTGGGCATGGGCTATCTGGCGGTGGTGTGGTGCGTCTCTCGGCTGTCGGACAATGTGCCGGTACACCTACACGAAACGGCCGCACTGTACTACTCGCTGGTGTTGCTGCTGATCGGAGCACAACTGTTGGCCTTGGGCTTTGTGGCCGAGTTGGTTTCCGCGCTGTTGTCGCGCGAGACCGACGCCTATTCTGTGGCCGAACATACGTCGCCCGACAAGCTGGCCCGCGAAAACTCCGACGCCGGGCCCTCGCAACCCGTGAAGAGCTAGACATGACTCCACTGGACGACGAGTCGACTGCGCAACTGCGTTGGGGCGTCTACGTCTTACTCATTGCGCTGGCGGTGGGAAACATGGCGGGCCGGTTGCTGGCGGTCAATTCGGTAAATCGGGCCGAGATGGAGTCGCACCTGATCAACAGAGAGTTGCGACCCGT
>CAXMSB010000282.1:0-4780 GCA_964195615.1 uncultured Granulosicoccus sp.
CGTGCATAGCCCCCAATGCCTCCGAAATGAGACATTATCGGCCAACCCGATTTCAAATCGATGCAGGTCATGATTTCTCGTAACATGCTGAAACGTAACAGTTTAAATTCAATCAACGTGAAAACGTTGGGACACTAGTGATGTCAAGTCGGGCGCAGATCGGCAGTGCCACCCCTATCTTTGTCCTTGAACGCAAGTCCTCACTTGCCCAGGTGTTGCCCCACCAGCGCGCTGACCGCCGTGCCGCAACCTGCTACAATTACTGTTCGTTCAAATATTGAAAGGACGTCGCCGGATTGTTGAATAGAAAATACGTTTGCTGACCCAGAGGAGTCTTTGATGACCGAGTCCGAACCGTTGCCGGGCGATGATGTGACGCCGGAAGTACTTAAGTGGGCCATGAAGGCATTCAAGAAACGACTCAAGCTGACGCGTCTGGATCATGAATCGAGACTCGGCGTGGGACCTCTGAGTGGCGGTCGGCCTTCTTTGATCGTGGCGATCACGCCGCCCAATCAGTATCCTCGCGCGGTATGGGATGCCTTGGCCAAGCAGGGACGCCTCAAGAAGGCAGGCCAGGGGCAATACGAGTTAATTCTGCCGAAACAAAACTAGTCCAGCTGTAGCAAACGGCTTTCTTCTGACCCCTCAGCTTCGCCGTTGGCCGACGGTTCGATTGCTGCGCCGTGGTGATGCTGCTCGATCACCCGCATGCTGCGCCAGCTTCCTTGGAGAAATCGCAAGCAGAAGACGACGCCCATCGTCCAGACCCAACCGGTGACGACGGTCCAGCAGGAGTAGATTCCCATTTGCCAGACTTCGATCGTCAGCCAACTCAAGGCGGCCAGCAGCGTGGCCATCACGATGCTTACGTACAGCACGAACCGCGTGTCGCCGGCCCCTTTGATGGCCGAGACAAAGATCATGTTCATGGCGTCGAACAGACAATAGGCCGCCACGAATCGCAGCAGCACCGTGGCCGTCGCGTAGACGGTGGCCTGTTCCGCGGCGGGCGCCATGTTGTGCATGAAAAACGCGTCCAGAAACAGAGAGGGCGTCAGCACGAACAACAGCGACAGCAAAACGATGTAGCCCATCGCGATGGTGAGCGAGGTCCAGGTGGCCCGGGCGGCCAGATCGTCGCGGTCTTCGCCCAGATGTTGGCCCACCAACACACTCACCGCCAGGCCAAATCCCCACACGGGCATGAACGAAAACGAGCTGATGCTGAACGCCATGGTGGTGGCGGCGGTCTCGAGCGCACCGATCCGACCGACGAGCATGACGAATACCGTGAAGCCCAACACTTCGAGCAACATCTGTGCGCCGCTCGGCCCGCCGAAGTAGATCAGCCGACCGAATAGATCACGGCTGAGTCGCATGCCGCCGATCGTGTTGAACTTCTTTCGGTGCTTTCGTCGCAAGACGAGCACCAGATAGATGGCCACCTTCAGCCAGAGCGAAACGGCAGTGGCCCAGGCTGCGCCGGCGATGCCCATTTCGGGGAACCCGGCCAAGCCGAAGATCCAAACGTAGTCGAGCGCGACGTTTACCAGCGTCACTGCGCTGTCGACCAACATCACGACCCAGGTTTCGCCTCGTCCGCTGTAGAAGGACGAGAAGGCCTGGGCAATGAGCATCGCCGGACCGCCCACACAGATGATCTGAAAGTAGAGAATCTCCTGCTGGGCGATCTCGGGCGTATGTCCGGTTAGTTGAAAAATGTACGGCGCTAGCGGCACGCAGGCCACGGCCAACGGCGCCGACAACAGGGCCACCCAGACGCCTTGCCACATCGAGGGGCCGATTTGTTCGGGTTGCCCGTCGCCGTGGTATTGCGAAACGAACGTATTGGCGTAGGTGCAGATGCCCAGCGGCATACAGAAGACGACAAACCATATCATCCCAGCCGAGAATGCCGCGGACATCGACTCGCCGGAAACCCAGTTGAGGAACATCCGGTCGACGAAGGTGAGCACGGTCCAGGACATGCTCGACACGACCAGGGGTATGGCGACCACGAAAACCTCGCGCCCCCCCGCCGGCCGTCGCCACCAAGAATTGTCGTCCGTGCGTGGTAGGCTTTCCGCTGACATCTGTTCCTTTGCGATCTGATCTGCAGGTTTCAGGACGTATTGTAGCTGATTGGCGAGCCGGTGTGTCACCCCGCGGCAGACACGCTCTTGCGGAGCGGGGTTCGCCCAATGGTGGAGGGCCAAGGAGTCGATCTTGCATTTGCTGTCATTCCGAGGTCCGCCGAGGAATCTCCGTCGCGATGCGGGAAGACAGGGCCACGTAGATCCCTCGGCGGACCTCGGGATGACAGGTGGTCCACCTGACTCCTACAAAGCACGGCAGGTTGAGAGAACAGGCCGTAACCTTTATCATGAGCGTCCCAGAGGCCACGCACTCAAGGAGACGTTTGTGACAGCACCGACCGTCGATAACCGCCACCTGGGCGAGTTCAAGCAGCTGGATGTGCCTCCCCGGTTGCTGCTGGGCCCGGGACCGTCGAACGCCCATCCGCGCGTGCTCGGGGCGTTGGGGATGCGGCAGGTGGGGCATCTCGACCCCGCGTTCATCAAGCTGATGAACGAGGTGCAGCAGTTGATCCGCTATGCCTGGCAGACCGACAACCAACTCACCATCCCGGTGAGCGGCACAGGCAGCGCTGCCATGGAGGCGGCGATCGCCAACGTCGTCGAGCCCGGCGACACGGTGCTAGTGGCCAACAACGGCTATTTTGGCAATCGGCTGGTCGACATGGCCGAACGCTACGGCGCGGAAGTCTGCCAAGTCACGAAACCGTGGGGCGAAGTTTTTGCGCTGGACGAATTAAAACAGGCGGTCCAGCGGCATCGGCCGGCCGTGTTGGCGGTCGTCCATGCCGAGACGTCCACCGGAGCCCTGCAACCGTTGGAAGGCGTTGGCCCACTTTGTCGAGAGCACGATTGCCTGTTGCTCGTGGACACGGTCACCAGCCTGGGCGGCGTGCCGCTGTACGTCGACGGGTGGCAGATCGACGTGGCCTACAGCGGGGCGCAGAAATGTCTGAGTTGCCCGCCGGGCGTGTCGCCGTTGACCCTCGGCGAGCGTGCCACGGCCAAACTCCGTTCGCGGGCTAGCAAGGTCCGCAGTTGGTATCTCGACGTCAGCCTGCTGGAAAAATACTGGGGCGACGACCGCACCTACCACCACACGGCCCCAATCAACATGAACTATGCGTTGCGCGAAGCGTTGCGCCTGGTGGCGGAAGAAGGTTTGGAGAATCGCTGGGCGCGACACCATGAGAATGCCGAGTATCTGTGGAGCGGTCTGGCGGAGATGGGCATCGATTGCCAGGTGGCCGAGCCGTATCGCGCGATCAGCCTCACCACGGCCAAGGTTCCCGCGGGCGTCGACGCCAAGAGTGTGTGCCAACGGTTGCTGGCCGAGTACAATATCGAAATCGCGGGCGGACTGGGCGAGTTGGCGGGCAAGGTGTGGCGCATCGGCCTGATGGGTTTTAGCAGTCGCCGTGAAAACGTCGAATTGCTGCTCAGCGCGCTTCGCCAGGTGCTCAACGCCAGTTAAGGATCCTAGAAAATGACCTCGCCGATCGCTGTTTCCCCTTCACCGACGTCTCAACCTTTGCCACAATCTGTCACCGAGTATTTGGCGGAGCTTGCCAAACGCACGGGCGGAGACATCCGCACCGACCGTTACAGCCGCGCGCTCTATAGCACCGACGCGAGTATCTACCAGGTGACGCCCTATGCCGTGGTGTTGCCGCGCAATGCCGAAGAACTGCACGCCGCCGTGGAGCTGGCCGCAAAGCATCGGGTGCCCCTGTTGCCTCGCACCGGTGGCAGTAGCCTGGCTGGGCAGACGGTCAACGAAGCGGTAGTGCTCGACTGCACGCGGCATCTCAACTCGATAGTAGAGATCAATCCCGAAGAGCGATCGGTTCGCGTGCAGCCGGGTGTGGTGCTCGACGTGTTGAACGGGGAGCTTCGCCCGCACGGCTTGCAGTTTGGCCCCGACCCGGCGAGCAGCAACCGCGCTGCGATGGGCGGAATCGTTGGAAACAACGCGACCGGTAGTCACTCGATCATGTACGGCATGACGGCCGACCACGTGTTGGGGACGCGCGTCTTCCTGAGCGACGGCAGCCAGGCCGATTTTGGACCGTTAGAAAACGGCCAGTTGGAAGCCAAATCGCTGCTCGACGGTTTGGAGGGCGGACTGTATCGCGACATCGGCGCCCTGATCTCCAACGAAGCGAACCAGAAGATCATCCACGACGGCACTCCCAAGCATTGGCGACGTTGCGGTGGGTACAATCTCGATCGTTTCGTTGAAGGTGGCATCTCCTATCGTGGCGAGAATGACCCGCGGTTCAATTTGGCAAGATTGATCTGTGGTAGCGAAGGTACGTTGGCCGTGATGCACGAAATCACGTTGCAGCTAGTTCCCCTGCCGCAACAGACGGCGCTAGCCGTGATTCATTTCGACGATCTCCACGAAGCGCTCACCGCAGTGCCGACGATTCTCGAAGTCGATCCCACCGCCGTGGAACTGTTCGACCACATGGGCCTGAGTCTCTGCCGCAAGGTGCCGCAGTATGCCCGGTTGCTCGAGACCTTTGTGGAAGGCACGCCCAACTGCGTGCTGTTCACCGAGTTCTACGGCACGAGCGACAGCGAGTTGCGGCACAAGCTGGATCGCCTCCAGGACCATCTCAAACGGCAAGGCGTGCCCGCGACGGTGGTCGTCGAGGCGACGTCGCCCGACGTGCAGA
>CAXMSB010000283.1:0-2569 GCA_964195615.1 uncultured Granulosicoccus sp.
CGTGTCGCACCAGGCACCACACGATCCGTTCCACCTGCCGGACGAATGGCTGCGACTCTACGAGAGAAAATATGACCAGGGCTGGGATATGACCCGCAAGCAGCGTCTCCAGCGAATGATTGAATTGGGGATTATTCCCGAGCCGAGCACTCTTGTTCTGGCCGGCTTGAGCTTGATCGGCGTGTTCACAACGCGTCGCCGCAGAAGCTAGCCTTCGACTGACACGACGATAAAGAGCAAGGCCCCTTCGTCCTCCGCGGCGAAGGGGTCTTTTTTTGTGGCGGGTGACCCAATTTGTCGCCACAGACGACTACGAAGCGAAGTTCGACCGCGAGATTGTGTGATAGTGCGGCGAATGTCTTGTGCGAGGTGCAAGTCAGTG
Organism: uncultured Granulosicoccus sp.; assembly: GCA_964195615.1. GTDB lineage: Bacteria > Planctomycetota > Planctomycetia > Pirellulales > Lacipirellulaceae > Bythopirellula. The sequence continues at coordinate 383 of CAXMSB010000283.1, forward strand.
ACGCAACTCCGCCACCATCTGCTCTTAATGCCAGGTTACCAGCACTAAAGGCTAACTCGTAATGTTCAATCTCTTGGGAACAGGCGCCGGCGCCACAAAACGACTGGTATGCCTAAACAAATCAGACTAACTGTCGTCGGTTCGGGCACGAGCACCGTGAGGACATCACTCAATGCGTAGAACGACCGCATATCGGAATTCGAACTGGTAAAAGAACTGGAGACCCAATTAGAACTCGTGGCTGTCGGGTCTCCAAGTAGAACGTTTGAAGTGGAACCCAAAAACCGTTGCACACCTGCAGTGAACGACTTGGTGCCATCGGAATTTGAGCCGGTGAATAGTGTATCTGGATTGACAACAGTTGTGCCATACTGATCGACGTTGATAGGGTTGTCGATCGTTCCATCCCAGATGTCGATGAACCCATCGGCTACCTTCGTTGTGCCATCAAGCAGATAGACTGGAGCGCTAACCAGAGCGTTATCGCGGGCATCGTCGCCGAGAGTAGAGCCCATGACGAACCACTGGACGCCTTCGTCCGTTCCGGTCAAACTTGAATTCAAAGCCGCCTGGTCTTCAACGAAAGTGTTGTAGGAGCCGATCAATGTCGGAATCGTATTCCGAGTGCCATCGGTCAGGAAGGCGAGATGATAAGTATCGCCGACATTCAGCCCCGCGGGGACCACAACTGAAGGTAGTTATGAATACTTGTTCGGCTCATTCCATGTCGCTCGGCCCAGTCTTGAAAATGGTCATGGAAGCTGGCCAAATTATGGATGAGCGATTGCAAGACGTTTTCCAATTCCGCATCTGATGCCCCACCACTAAAGTCCTGTACAATCATCTTGCTTTGGGAAGTCTGGTATATCCGGGCAGGAAACCGTTGCAGGTCTGTTCTGCAAGTCTTTCCGAAGGCCGAGTTGATTCGCTGAATACGATGGAGGATTTCTGCGTCCATACGATTTCTCCAGATTGGCTACGACCTTGTCACTGAATCTCGAATCTTCATTCCCCAACTACCCCCTCATCACCCTTTATCCCCCACCGTTTTGTCGTTCCACGCCAAACCAAGCACCCCCACCGAAATTCCTCGGCAGACCTCGGAATGACCGGCTGGAAACTAAACGCAGCCACCCCGCCATAAAAAACCCCCGGTGCAGAGAATGTCTCTGCCCGGGGGCGTTTTGGTTGTCAAAGTTTCGACAGCGGGGACAAGTTTCAAAGTCACGGGGCCAGAAGACTGAACCCTAAACCCTGACCCCCGAACCCTCATCAATACATGTCATCCATGCCAGGAGCCGCCGCGCCCTTCTTGTCCTTCTTCGGGGCCTCGGCGATCAGGGCGTCGCTGGTCAGCAGCAGGATCGACACGCTGGCCGCGTTTTGTAGCGCGGTGCGGGTTACCTTGGTCGGGTCGATGACGCCCGCTTTGACCAGGTCTTCGTAGCAGTCGGTGGCGACGTTGTAGCCGGTGTTGCCGTTGCCTTCGCTTACCTTTTCGCAAACGATGCCGCCGTCTTGGCCGGCGTTGCTGGCGATCGAGGTCAGCGGTGAGCGACAGCTACGCAGCACGATGTTGTAGCCGATCTCCTGATCGTGGCTCAGCCCCTCGGGTTTTACCTTGGTGCTGGCCCGCAACAGGGCAACGCCACCGCCGGGCAAAATGCCTTCTTCCACCGCGGCACGCGTGGCGTGCAGGGCGTCTTCGACACGAGCCTTTTTCTCTTTCATCTCGCTCTCGGTCGCGGCGCCGACGTTTACCTTTGCCACGCCACCGGCCAGCTTGGCCAGCCGTTCTTCGAGTTTTTCTTTGTCGTAGTCGCTGGAGCAGTTTTCGATCTCGCGACGGATCTGATCGATCCGGCCCTTGATCGCGCCGCTCTTGCCGCCGCCCTCGATGATGGTGGTGTTGTCTTTGTCGACGATCACCTTCTTGGCCCGACCGAGCTCGGCAAGGCCGATGCTTTCGAGCTTGACGCCCAGGTCTTCAAAAATGGCCTGGCCACCGGTGAGCGTGGCAATGTCTTCGAGCATCGCCTTGCGACGATCGCCGAAGCCGGGGGCTTTTACGGCACAAACATTGAATGTGCCGCGGAGGCGGTTGATGACCAGGGTGGCCAGGGCTTCGCCTTCGATGTCCTCGGCAATGATCAACAACGGCTTGCCGGCGTTGACCACGGCTTCCAG
>CAXMSB010000284.1:0-7324 GCA_964195615.1 uncultured Granulosicoccus sp.
ACAGATACGGGTATTCACGGTCGTGCTGGTGGCCGCTCTGTTTGGCGGTGCGGTATTCAACGCGATCACCGTATCGTTGCCCAAACTGTTCGATGAGCGGCTCCTGTACGGCGGCGTCAATCTCACTCAGGTCGGCAGCTATGCCGCCCTGGTGTTCGCCGTCGCCGCTTTTGCACAGCTCCCCGTCGGCGATCTGTTAGATCGCTTTGGCGCCCGCTCGATTCTGATCGGGCTGCTCATTCTTCAGATCGGGGCGTTACTCCTGATCACGAATACTCATGGGGTGATGCTGATACCAATCGCGATGATTCTTGTGCTATTGCTGTTCGCGGAGATTCCAATAACCAGCTGGCTGTTGGGCCACTATGTGCCGCCGCATTGGCGAGCGCGTGCATTTTCAGTCGAATACGTGCTATCACTTGGCATGGGCGCAGCCATCGTCCCTCTTATCGCCTGGGGACATCGTACGGGATATGGTTTTGACAAGCAGTACCTGTTACTTGCAGTCTCGGCCGGGATAGTGCTCACGGCGGCGTGTTTTCTCCCGGCCTGGAATCACAAAACAGCTCGTTCTTTGCCCGATTCGAATGCCAACATTAAGCTGTGAAAATTGGGACACGATCTGGCGATTCAGATCATAAGATTTAATATGATCTGACTGTCATGGAAAATTCATGGATACCCAATAGCGGACGCTCGTTGGAAGTTTGCGATCTTCCGCAATATATTCAATATAGTCCTTAGCCGTCATTGATGGGAGCAAGAAGAAAGGGGCATTTTGCTGCGCTGCAGCAGGCAGCAATCGGCCAAATCCGGCTCTCAAGATAAGACGCACGAACGACCGACAGTCGAGTTGATTTGACGCACTACCGCTCACGACCCGACTATGAAGTTTCAGCGGCCAAGCGCTCGTATACGTTGCTTTTGCGAAATTTTCGGTTCGCAGTAACGCGTAGTCGTCAGGCAGCGAAGTCAGCAGCGCAGAGATTAGGCCCGAGATCAATCCGATCGGCTCCGCCGCGGAATAGTCGCAGCCGGCGGTTGGGCCGGCTTTCTCAAGCGGGTACTCCGGCCGTCGCGAGCGCTTCTGAGAGCCGGGTGCGAATCTCCGGATCCTGAAAAAACTGACATAGTCCAAGATTGGAGACTCGCAGGCCAGGCCGCGCGGCGACGGCTGCCTCGGCGGCTGTCCGTGCTTTATCGTGTTCCCCAAGTTGGGCAAAACTGGCTGCGCCGATGAGGGACCGTATGTAGCGTAGACTGCTTATGTCCTTGAGTTGCGACAAAGCGCTGCCGTAATCCGCCATGGCGAAATAGGAGAGCGCCTTCCACATCCTGGCGATATCGACGGTATGCGGCGTCTCGTTGTGAATCTCGAGCACGCGATCGAACCACTCCATCGATTGCTCGGCACTTCTGGTGAACAGAACGTACAAACCTTTATTCAGGACCATGTCGCCGTCGAACGCGTTGAGCGCCAAGGCCCGTTCCACGCATCGCTCCGCTTCCTCCTGCTTGTCTCTCGCCAGGTAGATACGACTCCACAGTCGGTGGGCGTTGGCGTCGTCCGGCGACAATTCCTGGAAACGATGGGCGTGATGTTCGGCCTTCTCCAATGCGGCACCGTCTACATTGCCCATGAAGGCCCAGTCGATGAAGTAGGCATAACCAAGACCCATATGGGCCGGTACAAGGTCTGCATCGAATTCCAGGGCCTTGGAGCAATAGCATTTCGCTGTCTCGATACTGTCCGGCTCGAGCTGATGAATAAGGCCGATGGCGCTGTAGACCCATTCGTAGGGCCCGAATTCGTCCGGTGTTTTATTACGGATATCCTTGGCCACCGACTGCCAGATGCGTTCGGAAAGTATCGTGGCAACCCGTTTGGTGATCTCGTCCTGAACCTCGAAAACGTCCTCGAGCTGACGATCGTACTTGTCAGCCCATATATGGGCACCGGTGGCGGCGTTGATCAACTGCACGGTAATCCGGACTCGGCTGCCTCCTTTGCGCACGCTGCCCTCGAGCAAGAACCCGACGCCGATCTCGCGTATGTCATGGCCCTCACCTTTGGAGGTGAGGGCCGAGTTGCGCGCGGTGACGTCGTACCACTGGTTTTTCGACAAGGCGGTGATGAGATCTTTCGTCAGGCCGTCGGCAAAGAATTCCTGCTCGGGATCGGTACTCATCGCGTCGAAGGGAAGCACGGCGATCGCCGGTTTCCTCACGGGCTCGCGTCCGACCGTTCGGGGCTCGGGTGCCGTCCCGTCCGGCGTCCAGTGGTAGATATGGATCGGCTGGTCGATGTTCTTGAACTCAGCCTCGCCGCCGTCATACAGCCGCACATCGACCTTCCCATCAATCTGTTCCTTCACCGCGGCAGAGAGACAAATGCCGCCGGGGACGGCGACGGCCTCCAGACGGGCGGCGAGGTTCACTCCGCCGCCGTATACTTCACCACGGTCCTCGATGACGTCGCCCAGGTTGATACCGATACGGATGTGCAGTTTCTCATCTTCTGGCAAGTCCATATTCTCACCTGCCAGGGCCGTCTGTATCTTGACTGCTGTGTGCATCGCCTCGACGACACTTGGAAAGGAGGCGAGGATGGCGTCGCCGGCATAGCGCAAGACCGAGCCGTTTGAAGCGTCGATGGACGCCGCCGCCATATCCAGCATCCCCATGACGCGGGCATGGGTGCCTTCTTCGTCCACGCCCGTCAGCCGACTATAACCGGCGACATCGGCGTAGAAGATTGCTGTGAGTTTTCGGTTGATGGGCATGGACGGTTCCTCCCGGACAAAGCCTGCGCGCAGTGCACGGGAGAATATACCGAAATAAGATCGCCGTTACCTACAAGCGTGATGATTTGCGAAGAAGAAACGCCCGTCATGCCGCGTTGTTCGACTATCCTAACGTGATCCATCAGTCGCCAAACTGTCTCTCAAGGCGGTGGCGGTCGAACGAGACCCTCCCGGGACGTGCCGTATCCGGCACGCGAGCATAAATTGCCAACGCATTGGAGCCACCGGACCGAGCGTCGCGATCCCGCTATGCGGTGTTCCGGTATTTGAAGTAGCGAGATCCCGCAACCAAAAGCGCTTCCTGTATAGCGGTTTAGCTTCTCGAACTACACCGTCATTTGTTCGAATTGACCGTTTGCTGTTGGATACCGAACACTCAGCAATATGAACGTCAGATGGCAGCAGTGGATCGGGTCAGGCCTATTGAGCAATGGTCTAACATTCCCTGTGTTCGACTGGCGGCAGTCCCCTCCATAGCAGACCGGGCAAATAGGCTTGGGCGGGTAGATTTCTTTGAGCTCCGTGAGTCGGGACCCGGCCAGGAGCAGCCATTGACGCCAGTTCGAATTGGTCAGACCTTCGCTTGGAGTTAGGTTCTGTCGTCGAGCTACTCCCTGAGTCGGAGTCAGCCCGCGCCAACACCGAAAGAAGGTTTGAGTTCCTCCGCCAACGCCTTCGCCTCTATCAAGTCGGGCGCGTCGAATCCTTCGGTGAACCAGTCGAGACAATCCATAACAAGTTTGTGAGCTTCTTTTGGTTTACCCTGTTGCCGCCACAAGCGAGCGAGCCGGGTGGCTGCACTCAGCTCTGGCATGTGTGCGTTCATCTCGCGAGAGATGCGAATGGCTTCCCCGAAGCTGGCCTCGGCAGCGGTCGAATCCGGCGTCGAGCCGGCCAGAAGCAGCTCGGCCTTCGTCTGCAACACACCCGGTAGGAAAAGTCGCTCTTTGGTCTGTTGGACAATGCAGAGGGCATCGTCGACATACGCCAATCCCTGTTCCGGACGGCCGAGCGCGTCGTGGGCTTGCGCTAACAGCGTGAGAAACCACGGCGTAAGCATCTGTGCCGAACTGCTACGCCAGGCGTTCATCCCCGCCATGATTTCTGCCAACGCGCTCTCGGACGGATCAGACAATATCGAAAGATGTCCCCGGCAGGCAACGCCGATCGACTCCCACATCGAAAAGCCGTGGGCCAGACTCACCGCTATCAGTTCGTCCACCAGCGCCCTGCTGGCTTCGAGGTCACCGTAACGCTGATGAAGTATGCACGCGGGCCAGAGCATTAAGGCAAGGGTCGGCGGGTGATCCATATCGCGCGCCGCTTCAAGCGCCTCCTCGCTGCGCGCGTTAGACTGCGCCGGATATCCCTGTTCGAGCAGCACCTGGGACAAGAAGCTCAAGACCGCCACTCGAATATCGTATCCATAGAGATAGGCGAGCGGCTGGTGCTGGACAGGATCGTATAGCACGAGCGCGGCCTCGAAGTGATTCTGCGCGACTTCGAGATCCCCACGGAAAGTCGATGTGATACCAACACTGCGATGAGCCATCAGACGTGCGGTGACATCGCCGTCTCGCTCGGCCTGACGTAATGTCTCCAGCGTCTTGTCCAAGGCGACGTCCAGCTCGCCGAGAAGCAAGTGACCGGTATATTCCCCCCAATTCACGGTAATCAAATGCGACCGGTTGCCGGTCAGGTGACAAAGCTCTCGCGCCCGGGCGAAGGCAGCGACGGTGTGCGGGCCGGAGTAACCTTTGACTGGAATGAGCGTCACCGCCAGCTGAATCTGCAGCTCGAGTTCTTGCTCGTTGCGCGCCGGCGCTTCCGGAAGTGCCACGACAGCCGCGATCCCCTGGGTCAGGTACGAGATGGCTTCCTCGTTGGCCGAGCGGCCGAGTGCCTGGGTTGTCGCCTGTTGCCACCAGGCGGCGGCTTTTTCCCATGCCCCCGCTTCAGCGTAGTGGTGGGCGACTAGTTCCGGTTGTGTTTGCGCGAGCTCCGGGAATTGCTCCTCTAGCAGTTCGGCCACCTGATGGTGATACTGTTGGCGCGTGCGATTGAGCAAAGATTGATAGGCCGCGTCTTGAATGAGAGCATGCTTGAAGATGTACCGTGAGCGCCGCCCGCGACCACGCTGGTAGAGCAGCTCGTCTTCTACCAGCTGTTCGAGCCCGTTCTGCAGAGGGGTCTCCTCAAGTGCGGTCACCGCGTTCAGCATGTCATACCCGAATTCCCGACCCAAGACGGCAGCCATCTGCGCCACCTCCCGCAGTTCCGGGGCGCGGTCCAACCGCGCCATGAGCGAGTCCTGCAAGGTGCTCGGGATCTGTAGATCCGCGAGCGCGCCGTCGAGTAGGTACGTGTCCTCCGCTTGCCTGAGCACCCCGGATTCGATGATGGTCTTGGTGAGTTCCTCCACATACAGCGGCACGCCGTCGGCCTTCGCGACAATGTGCTCGAGGACCTCGCCGGGCAGGGACTTGCCACCGGCGAGATGGCTCACGAAGGCCTCGACTTCCGGTCTTTCCAATCGATTCAGCGTGATCGGGGTCATGTGCGAACGCATGGGCCAGGGAAGGGCAAATTCGGGCCTATACGTGAGTACGTTCAGCATCGACACCGTCGGCGACTGTTCTATGCACAATCCCAGGTACTCCAGCGTTGTCGGGTCCGCCCAGTGCAGGTCTTCCCACACCTGTAATACCGGCTTGCTCTCCGCCACGTCGAGCACCCAGCCGGCGATCGCATCCAGCGTGGCGTCCCGCTTTTGCTTCGGCGTCAGGGCAAGCGCCGGGTATCGTTCCTCGGGTATCGGCAGCGACATGAGCTCCGCGTACAGGGGGATGACTTCCTCCAGAGGCGTACTCAGCGGCTGCAGCGCCGCCTCGAGTTTCTCGAGACGCGACTTCGCGTCGTCTTCAGGCCGCCAGCCCATGGTCCGCTTGAAGTGCTCGATGACCGGGTATAGAGGGCTGTTCGTGTGATAGGGGGAGCAACGGATTGATACCCACACGTAGTCCTCATCAAGCAGCGGTGCGCGCAGTGCCTCGAGCAGACGCGACTTGCCGACACCCGGCTCACCCTGGATGAGTACCACCTGTCCGCGTCCGTCCCTGCTCGTTTCCCACGAACGGTTGAGTAACCCCAACTCCTCCTGCCGGCCGACCAGCGGCGACGAGCCCGTCTGGCGCTTCGTCTCGTGGCGGCCTTCGATATCCACCGCCCCGGTGACCCTCCATGCCTGAGTGGGCTTGTCAATCCCCTTCAACTCATGGGTGCCCAAGTCATCGAAGGTAAAAAGGTCACCGACAATCCGACGTGTCGCCGACCCGATCACCAGCTGATTGGGTTGTGCCACCCCCTGCAGACGGGCCGCGAGATTGGGGGTCTCACCGACTACCGCCGCTTCTTCCGCTGCCCCTTCTCCAATCATGTCGCCAACCACCACCGGGCCTGTAGCGACGCCGATACGCACCGCCAGTAATACACCGTGTTTTTTGCCGACCTCGGCATTAAGACTTGCCACCGAACCGAGGACGTCGAGCCCCGATCGAACCGCTCGCTCCGCGTCGTCCTCGTGGGCTTGCGGGTAGCCAAAGTAGACCAGCATTCCGTCGCCCATGTAACGTGCGATGAAGCCGTCGTAACGGCTGATTGCCTCACGGCATTTGTCCTGAAACGAAGTAATCACGTCCCGCAGGTCTTCGGGATCCATTTTGGTGGACAGCGCGGTTGATCCAACCAAATCGCAGAACATGACTGTAAGTTGACGGCGTTCTGCTTCCGCTGATTTCGGTGGTGTTGATACAAAGCCGCCTTCGCGACCGAAGGGAGCGGAGTCTGGTTGCAACCTAAGTGGTCGGTGAGCGGGGGACTCAGGCACAGCTATATCCTCCGGCCTGCCAACGGATGCTGACGCGTCCACAGTGCCGATCCAGACCAAGGCCTCGGCATTGTCCTCGAGCGCAAGCCGCCGGCCAACCACAAGCTCGTAGCGTAGCTCTTCGAGTGCCTCGCCATCGAGCGCAAACTGACGGCGAATGTACCGATAAGACAACCGTCGTTCCCGCTCGAGCAGGAACGTGACGAGCTTCAGAAGCAGGGTAAAATCCATAAGCGTCTCAAAAAGTTTGATGGGGCGAGCGACAACCGTCTCGGCGACTTGAAGCCCAGTGTTTCACGGCAGTTGATAATCATAACCCATCCTAAGACGAATGTCGGCTGGGGGTCGTTTCCAGACGGAGGTGCTGCACTGCAACAACTCGGTTTCATCTTCTAAACGAGGGTCCGGTTCGGGCAAACTCCAGACGATTTATTCAGTTTCGTGATTGTCCGCTTTACAGTTGTCAGATCATATTGCGACTCAATTCCAAAAGCGCCAGGTCAGATTCAGGTTTTTACAATTAAGCACATCTCCTAAAGTCTCGCGAACTTGATTAAGGAGGCCGCTATATCAGGCAATGAACGTCCGTGGCTGATTTATACTCAATTAGTCTGTCGAATATGCTGTATCCCGG
>CAXMSB010000285.1:0-4668 GCA_964195615.1 uncultured Granulosicoccus sp.
GCATCCCGGTCACGGGCGAAGACCTGCGAGCCGCGCTCGACGCGGTGCTCGCCGACGAGAAACCTTCCGAAGACCAGCGCCCCAGCCTCGGCTGCAACATCAAATGGAAACCGGGCAACGAGCCGGAGTATTTTGGGTAGCGCCGCACGCCCCGAAGGACTTCGCTCGTTTCTTCGTGCGATAGCCCCACACCCGAGACACAAGCGAGACCTCGGCCATGACATGGTTGCCGCACGATCGCTTTCAGCGAGCGCTCTTCATCGTTCTGTTGGCTGTCTTTGTTGGAAGTTGCATTGCCCCGCCTTATCGAGAGTTTTTGCTGATGCAGCACGCGCCAACCGTGTTGGGCGGGTTGTTGCTGGCCTCAATGTCCAACCGGTTCAAGATTAGCCGGCTTAGCTTCGCCTCGATCACTCTCTTTCTCTGCTTGCACAGCGTGGGGGCCCGGTATCTCTACAGCTACACTCCCTACGATGCGTGGTCCGAGCAACTCTTCGGCATCAGCGTGAGCGAAGTGTTTTCGTTTCAGCGAAATCACTACGACCGATTCGTCCATTTCTCCTACGGCCTGCTGATGGCGGTTCCTATCCAGGAGTTTGAACGACGATATTTGAAGCTGTCGGTTGGCATCTCTTCGATACTTGCCGTCGAATGCATCCTGGCCACGAGTGCCGCCTACGAACTGGTCGAATGGCTCGTGGCGATCATCTTCACACCGACCTGGGCCGAGCAATTCCTCGGCCATCAAGGAGATCCGTTCGATGCACACAAAGACATGGCCCTGGCCACCGCGGGAGCGATTCTATCTGTAAGCGTAGCGGTGTTGGTCACTCGACTGCGGCGCAAGTCGTAGATTCGCCTGATCGTCTGCTTCGCAGATCAATACCCCGGCCCGCGCAGATCGATTTCTCCTTCCGGCCAGCCTGGGCCGTCGGGGTAGCGCATGATCACTTTGTCCCAAAAGGGCGAATGGTGCTCGTCTTCTGCCAGCGAGTTGACGATCGGATTGTCGATGGCCGCGCAGCGCAGCTTTTCGTAGAAAGGCGACACTTCGGCAGTCGTCTGGAAGAGCGAAAAGGAAAACGCCCCTTGGTCCACCAGTTCGAACACGGGTCGCACGATCAGGGCGCCCAACCCGCGGCTCCGTTCGTTGGGATCGGTGCCGACTCGGGTCAACCCCGCGATGGTTATTTCACCCTGGGAGGTGCCAATCGTGCGCGGGATGACGGCGGAGTGCGCGATCACGCGGCCCTCTTCTCGCACCACAAACGATCGCGGAGCCTGGAGGTCGCTGCCCTGGTGGTCGCGGCCCATTTCGAGCATTTGCCGCTGGCGCACCTCGACCGTCTTGGGTGACTTGGGCCACACACGCACGAGCAGCTCGGCGATGCCCCGTGCGTCGGCTTCTGAGAGCGAGCGGGCGTCCAGCGTTTCTACTTGCATCGATTCAATTCCTGGCCCAGTTTCCTCGGGTCGGTCTCCTCGTCCCAACCATACCACGAGTCTTTGGCGCTCGCGTCTGCGGAGGGCGACGATCGTGAGAATCGTCTCCCGTCTGGTGGTTTCTTGCGGGACATTCTACCTGAACAAGTTGTAGCTAGTTTAACCTTGCGGTGTCCAGCAAAGGAGTTTGGACATGAGCAGGACGCAGAGACGCCACTACAGCAGCGCCAGCCGCTGCCTACAGCCGGGCAAAGCGAGCAAGTATATCAACCCCCTAGACATCCGACCGGGCGGAAAATTCGTTATCTGCTGCCGGGTATCGACACGCCAGCAAGGCAAACGCCAGAACCTAACCGACCAAGCGGCCCTGCTGCGCCTGACAGTGGCCGAGCGCGGCGGAGTGGTAATGGGGCCTACGAGCACGAGGGTAGCGGCTGCGACCCTTACTGGCTGCGACAGGCTGCCCTGCTGGCCGAGTCGCACGGTGCCACGTTGCTGGCCGAAAGCACAGACCGGTTTATCCGCCACCCAGGGTACCACAGCGATCATTGGAAAGAGGCACGAGCTACGGACTACGAGCTTGAAGAACTGCGGTTTTACACATTTGGATGTGCTTTGATGACCGTGGTACACTCCGATGCCAAGTTTGCTGAGGTGGACCCCATTGTTTGGACAGCCAATGGGGTCCACCTCAGACCGTTAATGTGTCAAAGAACTGTATTGCCGGTCTGCATTGGGATCGGTAGTTGGCAAGTTGAATGGTCGGCAACAGTATAGATTGGCTCGTTACTGCTCATTCTTCGTGCTGTTTCTTTGGAGTTTCAAAGGTTAGCACTTCAAATAGTTGTCGTTCTGAGCGCTAGCATGTTGATCGTGCAGGACGAGCACTCGGCGTCTATCCTTCGAATCCGCGTCTCCCCCCGCTCTATTCCCTCAGTTCCACGCCAGAATTGCGTCAGAGCTTCGCCCCGTTTTTCCAGCCCCAACGCCGCGCGGGATTCACCAGTTTCTGGTACAATAACTGTAGTTCAAGCACTTTACCTGCTCGATACCTTCCACCGGATCAGGATCCATGACGCGAACTCTCCTCTCGGCAGTTGCCCTGATGCTCTGCACGGCCGCGCCGGCTTCCGCGCAATACTATCGCTATGAAGCCGAAGACGCAGCGGACCCCAATTACGGCTTCCTGGTGGACACGGTCGTGGCGTATTCGCCGGATGCGTCCGGCGATTACTATGTCACCGATTTCACAGTTCCTTCCAGTCATTTCGAGCTTAATGTCGACGTCCCCGAGGGCATCTACGAAATGTGGGTCGGCTACCGTTCGCCGTTTGGCGAGAAGGGCTACGACTATCAGGTCGACGGTGAATATGGCAGCGGCAACTTTGCTCAATCTGCGGTATTCGCCGAAGACCGTGCAGGGTTGTTCAGCGTGGATGCGGGAATCAACACCCTAGGTATCTACAAGAATTGGGGCTGGCACGATGTCGACTACCTGGAGTTCCGGCCGTACACTCCCCCTCCGCTTTCGCCTGTCTTGCCAGTGCTCAACGATCCCCTGGCCGATGCCAACACCCAGGTGTTGATGAACTACCTGGTAAGCCAGTACGGCAGCAAGACCCTCTCCGGGCAGCACCACGAGCAGAGCAAGAATCTCGCTTTTCCAGTACAAGATTACCTGAACAAATCGGGCGGCATAGTGCCCGCGATTCGCAGTTCCGATTTCATTAGCTACTCACCAACGCGGATTCAGTATGGTTCCGATCCGAAAAACGAGTCGGAAGAGTCGATCGCCTGGGCGCAGCAGACCGGCGGTGTGGTTAGCATGATGTGGCATTGGAATGCACCTGGGGAACTGATCGATCAACCCGGTCAGGAGTGGTGGCGAGGGTTTTATTCGAACGCCACAACGTTCGATCTGCCCGGCGCGCTGGCCAACCCCGGCGGGGCCGACTACGCCAAAATCATCAACGACATCGACGCCATTGCCGTGGAGCTACAGAAGTTTGAAGACGCCGGCGTGCCGGTCGTCTGGCATCCATTGCACGAGGCCCAGGGCGGCTGGTTCTGGTGGGGAGATCACGGCCCCGAGGCGTTCAAGGAACTGTGGGGAGTGATGCACGATCGGCTGACCAACCATCACGGGCTGAACAACCTCATCTGGGAATACGTTGTCGCTACCGGAACTGCCGCGGGGTTCAGCCCCGACTGGTATCCGGGCGACGACCTGGTCGACATGGTGGGACTGGACATCTACACCGACCCCACTTCGAGTATGAGCGACCAATGGACGGAGGCCCACGGCATTTACGACGGCAACAAGATGATCGCCCTCTCGGAAACCGGCACGTTGCCCAACGCCGCCTCCATGGACCAATGGGGCATCGAGTGGAGCTATTTTTCGCCTTGGAAAGGCGACTTCGTCGACGACATGGACCCCGCCGACCTGCAGGCGCTACTCGGCCACGAGGACATCATCATTCTCGACGAACTGCCCGTGTTGCCGTGGAAGTCGAACGCCATTTTCCTGAGCGCCGACTTTGATTTCGACGGCGACGTCGACGACGACGACCTGGCCACTTGGCAGGCCGCCTACGGCACATCGGCCGGCGGCGATGCCGACTTCAACGGCGTCACCGATGGGGCCGACTTCATGCTCTGGCAGAGCCAGTACACCGGCCCGGGGCCGTTGGGCGCCAACTCGGCCGCCGTTCCTGAGCCCGCCTCGCTGGTGCTGGTACTGGCGACATCGGCGGCAATCGTCGCCTGGCAACGCTATTGGTCGGCACGGTAGCGAATCACCACGCGAGACAACTGAGCCGTGCCATCGGCAGCCTTCGGCAATTCGATTCTCAGCCGCCGGGTGCCCGCCGGCAACGTCGTGCCGCGCAACTCAACGTGTCGCAGATAGCCGTAGTCCTTGGCCCTTGAGGCTTCGCCGGATCGCAAGAATTTGCATTCGACGAACTCTCCCTCGTCGGCCGCGCAGGAGACGCTCAGTTCGTCTGCTTCGTCTTCCAGAAAAGCCGAAACGGCCCACTCGGCGATCGGCTCCTTCACTGAATAGACAACGTGCCCGCCGGGGCTAAGCTTCAACCGGGACTTGTCTTCACGCGTGTTGCGATCGTTGCCCGTGGTCGGCTCCACCTTCTCGTGCAAAGCCGCCAACGATAAATCATCGCATTCGTCCACGAGCGTGAAGTGCTCAACCCGCACCGGACCAAC
>CAXMSB010000286.1:0-5564 GCA_964195615.1 uncultured Granulosicoccus sp.
AGCAAGGTGACCTTCGTTTTCAAGCAGGACCAGACCATCCCGTACGCCGCAGTGAAGGAAGAGCTGGAGGCGAAGGAACTGGGCGCCTCCGAGGAAATCGAGTTCGGATTTAGAGACAAGAATCTCTCGCTGGTCGCAGTGGGGGAAGAGGGAGATCGCTATACCGTCAGCAGCACCATTCAAGACGTCGAGGCCGTCCAGAAACTTTTGCATGGTAGATTCGGCGAAAGTCTGCAGACCTATCACGTGCATCTCCAGAACATTCACGCGCTGCCGGCGGCCGAGACCGAAGGCGAAGAGACGGCGCGCACCGATCGGTTCGCGGGCGGAACCGCCGCCCAACTCGATTTCAGCCTCGGCAGCGACTCGGATGAAGACGGCCGCGTCAGCTTTGAAACCGCGACGCAACTGGTCCAGGACGCCTTGGAAGCCACGGGCCACGGCGGCGCGGCCTCGGCTCTGTCGAACATCGAATTTCAGGTGGGCAGTGCCCGAAGGTTCTCCCAGTGGGATGTCCAACTGGCCCTTCCCGAGGATCAGGCCCGCGAGGTGTTGAGCCACCTGGAAGAAATCACCAACGACAGCCCCATTTTCCCCTTGGCCAACAAAATTGGCGGGCGCGTCGCCGGCGACATGCGGAGCGATGCGATCGCGGCGATTGCCATCAGCTTCATCGGCATCGTGGTCTACATTTGGTTCCGGTTCCAGCGGGTGATCTACGGCTTTGCCGCCGTGGTGGCGTTGGTTCACGACGTCTTGATCACGCTGGGCATCATTGGCCTGAGTGCTTTTGTCGTCGAGAACGTACCGCTGCTGGCCAGCGCGCTGTTGATTGAGAAATTTCAGATCAGTCTGACCATCGTGGCGGCGATTCTCACCATCATCGGCTATTCGCTCAACGATACCATCGTCGTGTTCGACCGCATCCGCGAAGTCAAAGGCAAGAGTCCCAAAGTCACTGCCGAGATGATCAACACCAGTATCAATCAAACCCTGTCGCGAACGCTGCTGACCTCGCTAACGACCTTGTTGACCGTCATTCTGTTGTATTCTTTGGGCGGCGACGGGATTCATGGTTTCGCGTTTGCCTTGGTCGCCGGCGTGATGGCTGGTACCTACAGCTCGATTTTCATCGCCTCCCCTGCCCTCCTGTCGATGAGCCGGCTGGCGGAATGGATCGACGCGCGATCGGCGTAGAACGGCTTCTTTTCAGAATCGATTTCAGATATCGCTCTGGGGTGGCTCTAGCCGGTATTCCCCGCAGAGCTTGCCTCATCGGTGCGAAGCCCCTCTTCCCGGCCGGCACAATCTGCCTGCGGTCGGTGCGGCTCAACCTGCTTCGCCGGGCGGTCCGAAGCTGACTCTAGTGCTTTGTCATTGCTAGTACTTAATGTTGTCAAAGCACTCGTGCTTGGTTTCCCGCATCGTCGTAGCAGGTAATCGCCGTGAGTCGCGTCAAGAAAATTCTGATCGTCAGTTTCGTGCTCGCTCTGGGCGTCGGACTGGCGTGGCCGTACCGAAAGAGCGCATCGAACCTTGTTCCGGACATTCGCACCGACATGCCCAGCGAGGCGGCGAGCGGCGCGGTCACCTTCCAGAAGCAGCCCGTTGCGCTGCCCTCAAGCGAAATCGTCGCGCCGCCTTCCGACAGGCACGTCGTCGCGAAAATGGCAAGCACGACGCCGCCACGCACGGGGTTCGATCTAGAAGACCACGCGGCACTGGTCGGTCGGCCGAACGATGGGCCGTCACCGACGACCGCCGCACGCGAACAATCCCCGGTCACTCCGAAAGCTGCGGCAAGCGAAACCCAAACCGCGCGGCCGGCGTACTCCACCAGCCGACCGGCATCGGCTGACAACGGAGCCTGGCCCGAGGAAGTCGTGCATGTCGTCCGCAACGGCGACACGCTAGAAAAACTCGCCCAGCGCTACCTGGGCAACGCCGGTCGGGCGCTAGAGCTGTTCGATCTGAACCGCGACCAGTTGGCAAATCCCCACCTGCTGCCGATCGGCGCCGAGTTGCGGATTCCCGTCCCCCCTCGGCGCGAATCAGATTAGCCGCGTTGCAACGCAACGCAAGGCGCGCAGCGGTATCACTCCTTTTGCCGGGTGGCACTGGCTGGCTTGCCAGCAGTGCGAAGCGGGTACCGGGGCTACACTGCTGGACAAGCCAGACAGTGCCACGCGTGCCCCTCCGATCGGAATGGCACGCAGACACAACTTCGAAGCTCTGTTAATGCTCTCGCGACACCCATTGAAAACGTTTCCGGGTGATCCGGGCGTCGATAAACGTGTTCAGATAGGGAACCATTTTGAATTCGCGGGAGGTCAACAGGGTGGTTCCCTGGAGCTTGGTGGGCAGCTTGATCATGAACAGATCTTTGAGTTCCTTTTCTTTGTCTCGCGGCGGGTCGGGGTGGAACCGGACCAAGTTCTTATGCAGGTTCTTGGCATCTTTCTTGGCCTTGGAAGCCTGATCGCCGTAGACGATGAAGAAAGATATTTCCTGGCGTACGCCCGGTTGTCTCAGCGGTATCAAGAGAGGCAATCCATTGAACTTCCACTCCGGCGAGACGAGAATCAGCGATTTGACGTCTTGGCCTTGTTTCAGGGTAGCGAGCCGAGGTGTGCTCCAATCTTTTGCCGCCCAATACGTGGCCACGTTGGCGCCCATCCCGGCGCCGAGCAGACACAGCGAGTTGAGATTCAATTGGCCCGCGTCGTTTTCTTCCACCAGGAATCTTCGCACCGCCTCCATGTCTTGTAAGTACATGGCTTCAAAGTCGCGGGCTCTCAGTCGCGAGGCTTCCAGATCGCGGGTCTGCCCGTTGCCCGATGCTTGAACCGTGCTTTCCCCATGCCCACGCAAATCGACGGTAATCACGGCCCGCGAATCGCCACTTTCGTCGCCCGGCGACTGCAGCGCCTTGGCTAGGCTGTTGAAGACGGTTCGGCTCTCTTTGAAATCGTGCAGCAGGACGATCGGCACGGCCTCTCTGCCAAGATTACTAGGGTAGTAGGTCGCCGCCAGCTTGACGCCGTCTAGGGTGGTGAGCTTGAGTTCCTCGGGCGGAGGGGCTCGAAACGAGCCTTGAGCCGAAGCCGTCGACGCGCCCGCGACTACCCAGCCGAGTAGTCCCAACACGATCCACTTGAAGCAGCCTGAGTCAGTCATGATGAACTTGTCCTATCAATCAATCCCGCTGGTTTCCACCGTTCCCTCCATCATACACCCCTCCAGGGATCGCGCCACGAGCGATTGCCGACGATTTGCCGATTCCAGAAAGCTTGCTTCGTCCGTCCACATTGGCGAGAATGGCAGCGGGGGAGTTGACTTCCTGAACGATCAGCAAGCGGAACAGCTGCGTAGGCATAGGGATGACTCTTTTCCAAGAACGGACCGAAGCCGATCCCGGCTCAAAGTGGGTCAAGGGCGATGCGGTCGACGTGAGAGCCTGGCTGACCAGTCTGGCACTGCATCTGGTGGTGCTACTCGCCGCGGCAGTGCTTTCGTTCGTGTTGCCGCGCGCGGCCGAAGATTTGGCCATCTCCTACGAGCTGCCCGAGCTGATCGAGGAAGAGGAGCCACTGCCCCAAGAGTTTCTCTCCGCCGACGAGCCGATGGAAGACTACGGCGCGCTCAGCCAGGCCGGCGCCGATTCCGCTCGGGCAATGGCCACGGTTGTCGAAGATCATTCACTGGTCGTCTTCGAGCCGGAAGAGATCACTGATCTGGGCGAGCGGATGGTCGTCGAAATCGACGCGCCGATCTTCCAAGGGCCCGAAGCGTTCGAGGAACTGCCCGTGCAAGGCGTCGGACACGTCGGCGTCAGCGGCGCGGTGGGCGCCATCGATCGATTGACCCATGAAATTCTCAAATCAGTCGAACAGCAACCGACCCTGGTGGTTTGGCTGTTCGACCAGTCGGGCAGCCTGCGCGACGAACGGGCTCGGATCCTCGAACGGTTTCACGGCATCTACGATCAGTTGGGCGTCATCGAAGCCGCCAAGATTCCCGCTTTCGAGCAGCATAAGGACAAGCCGTTGCTGACGGCGGTCGTCGAGTTTGGCGCGTCGCCCCAGGTATTGACCAAACAGTCGACCGACAAAATCGAGGAAATCGAAGCCGCCGTGCGAGCCATCGACGACGACGCCTCGGGACAGGAAAACGTCTTTCAAGCCGTGGCCATGACCGCCACCAAGTTTCGCAACTACCGAACGCCTTCCCAAGGTTCGCGAAACGTGATGCTCATCGTGTTTACCGACGAAGCGGGCGACGACATTTCGGAAATGGACGCCACGGTGCATCTTTGCCGCAAGTTGGCGATGCCAGTGTACGTGGTGGGCCGCCCTGCCCCATTCGGTCGGCGCGAGGCCTACGTGAAATGGATCGATCCCGACCCCGCGTTCGATCAACGGCCGCAGTGGGTGCCGGTGAACATGGGCCCCGAGTCGCTACTGCCCGAGCGGCTCAAGCTGCAGTTTTTCGGTTCCAGCCGCGACGAGGAATTGATCGATTCGGGCTTTGGCCCCTACGCGCTGACGCGGCTCTGCTACGAAACCGGCGGGTTGTACTTTGCCGCGCATCCCAATCGCGAAGTGGGGCGCCGTATTCGCGGCAGAGAAACAAGTAATCTCGCGGCGCATTTTTCCGCCTTCTTCGATCCCGAAGTGATGCGCCCCTATCAGCCCGACTACGTCACCTCCCAAGAATACATGCAAGCTGTGCGGGCGAGTGGCGCGCGGCAAGCGCTGCTCGAGGCGGCCCAGTTGTCGTGGACGACTCAACTGGGGGACATTCGCCGTCGCTTCCCCAAGCGAGACGAAGCCCAACTGGCACAAGACCTGTCGGTCGCCCAACGCGCGGCGGCCCTGGTCCAACCGCGAATCGACCGCATCTGTCAGATTCTGTTGAGAGGCGAGGACCAACGGTCCGAGTCGGAAGGCCCTCGCTGGGAAGCAAGTTTTGATCTCGCGCTGGGCCGGGCTTTGGCAACCAAGGTACGGACCGACGGTTACAACGTCGTGCTGGCCCAAGCCAAGCAGGGCATGCCGTTTCAGAATGAAAAGAACAATACCTGGGTGCTCATGGCCGACGACGCCTACGCGAACAGCAGCCTGGAGAAGACGGCTCGCCAGGCTCAAGAGTATCTCAACCAGGTCAGCACCCAGCACGCCGGCACGCCGTGGGCGTACCTCGCCGACCGCGAGCTGCGCACGCCGCTCGGCTGGCGCTGGGACGAAGACTACACTTACATTCCCACGCCCGAAGACAGGGCGAACAACAACAATAACAACAATCCACCCCGCCCACGGCAACGCCCCACGCCGCCCCCCCGCCGCGACCCGCCCCGGCTTTGATGCCCATCCGTCCGTTTTCCCGCGCAGGAAAAGCCGAAGGCTGGTGACTCCGCAGCCCCAAAGGGGTGATCCTATGTCAGCCCAGACATCTGAGGTGTTCTGTCAAGTCTGTTTTTTTCATCTGGGCTCCTGAGTTAGGTTTGCTTGGAAGCGAGATATTTGAGGAGGGGGGATTTCCCTTTGACCAGAGAGGCGCGGTAG
>CAXMSB010000287.1:0-21982 GCA_964195615.1 uncultured Granulosicoccus sp.
AACAATCCGTGCTGATGCATGCTCGCTTCCCCAGGCTGTTAGTTCGTTTCCCACTCGCTCGCTACAAAGTAGCCGACAAACCACAGGGAAAATACCCGAAAATAACGGGAAGCTTCGGCGGAATTAATAGAGGAACCCTTATATCAAAGCCTCGGAGCACTACCCGAACCAGGATTCACCCACAGATTCTTTTGAGGAGGCCATAAAAAGAACGGCCCGGCTACCACAGGGGTAACCGGGCCGTGTTTCGAATTGCTTTGAGAACAGGCCGTTGCCGTCGTCGAACGTGGGGTTCCACGGTTGGGCGTGGGCGGGAACTCAGAAGCAGGTGGTGGGTGGCTGTCACTCGTGTAACAACCCGCCGGTTGTCAACGGTTTGCACCACCCAACTGGCATCTATGATAATCGTTCAATGAACCACCTCCTTCCTCACACGGTCTTGGCGGCTAGAACGTCGCTGTTCGGAGGACGCCTGCGGCCGGAGCTGCCCGTCGTGCCGCGTATGCACGACCCATTACTACATTATAATCGGCGATTACCGAGTTGCCTCGCTATTGTTTTGTGCCGGTGCTATCGTCGACGCCCTGGGCTACACAAAGGGGCACAGGAAAAGCACTTAGGTTCACCAAGAATTCATCCTTTTTTCCAAGGAATCGCCCTGACGAAGCCCGGAATAGAACGCGGATTGTGCTGATCTTCGCTGATCGGAGATAATCAAATCAGTGTAAATCCGCTGCATCCGCGTTTGTCCGCGTTCCATTCCTCTCGTTGGGCGGCAAAGATTCGAGAACGACCATGAATCGCCGGCAACTTCAGAAGATCGGCGTGCCCCCCAGTTGTGCCGCCGTGGCGATCGAAGCTCTGCAGACCGCGGCCAGCCAGGGGCTTGGTTTAGGGCTGAAAGGCAAGCGAGCGCGGCAGTTGATCGTGCAGGTAGTGGCCGCGCCCGAGGAGTTCGTCGGCGACGCCGTCTGGGGTCGATTGGCCCAGGAGCTGCTCGCGGAAGAAAAACATACTCCGCGGGAACCGATTCCCTACCGAACTTGGGGCACCGACATCGACGAAGGGGCGCACGCCCAGATGCGCAGCGCCTGCCTGGTGCCGAGCGCGGTGGGCGCTGCGCTGATGCCCGACGCCCACATTGGCTACGGCCTGCCGATCGGCGGAGTGCTGGCTTGCGAGGGCGCGGTGATTCCTTACGCGGTGGGGGTCGACATCGCATGCCGAATGAAGCTCTCGGTGCTGGACCTGCCGATCGATTCGCTCGACACGCGGCGCGAGCTGTTCCGCGATGCTCTGAAACGGGGCACGCGTTTTGGCGTCGGCTGCGAACACAAGCCGTCCCAATCGCACGAGGTGATGGACGACAATTGGAACGTGACACGCGTCACCCGCGAACGCAAGGACAGGGCGTGGAAGCAGTTGGGCACCTCGGGGTCGGGCAACCATTTTGTGGAGTTCGGCGTCGTGAGCCTGACGGAGCGCGACGAGGAGTTGGGTCTCGACGCCGGGCAGTACGTCGGGCTGATGAGCCATAGTGGCAGCCGCGGCGTGGGGGCGGCCGTCTGCAGCACTTACAGCCAAATCGCGCAACGGCAACTCTCCCCGCGGTTCAAAAACCTGGGCCGGCTGGCCTGGCTGGAGCTCACGAGCGAAGCGGGGCAGGAGTACTGGGCCGCCATGAATCTCATGGGTCGCTACGCCGCGGCAAATCATGCGGTGATTCATCGGCTGATCTCAAAACTGCTTGGTGCACAGATCGTCGGCGGCGTGGAGAATCACCACAACTTTGCTTGGCTGGAAAAACACCGGGGGCGGGAAGTGGTCGTGCATCGCAAAGGCGCCACGCCGGCGGGGCAGGGGGCGTTGGGCGTAATTCCCGGCTCAATGGCCGATCCGGCATTCGTCGTGCGTGGGCTGGGACATCCGGAGAGCCTCGATTCCGCCGCCCACGGTGCGGGGCGGCGCATGTCTCGCCGGCAAGCGAAGGATACATTCCGCTTCAGCCACGTCCGCCGCGAGCTGGCCGAGCGGGGCATCGAGGTCCTGGAGGCGGAATCTGACGAGGTGCCCGGCGTGTACAAAGACATCCGGCAAGTGATGGCAGCCCAGCAGGACTTGGTGGAGATCGTCGCCCAGTTCGATCCGCGGATCGTGCGCATGTGCGGCGACGGCAGTCGGGCGGAGGATTGAGGGGAATGTGAGATGTTTGATGTTAGATTGATGATGTCGGAGTTCTGGGGCTTAGTGTTCCTGCGATTCTGACATCATCAATCTAACATTTCACATCTTACATTCTTCCCTTACTCCGACGGCTCGGCGATCGGCTTGATCTCCAGAAGTTCTTCCAGAAACATGAACCACTCTCCTTCATCCTTGGGGAAGCCGCGGATGATGCCTTCTTCGGAGAGCAGCAGGGGCAGACCTGATCTTACCTCTCTTACGACTTCGCTATTGCTGGCGAAGCCTCGAAACAGGTCGGCCTTGAGTGCCTTGTCCAAGAGTATCTTCTCTCCGACAAGTTGCATGGCACGTTGTCGAGCCTTGAATACCGAGGGCGCCTTCTTCGGCTCCATCAGCCAATCGTGAAACTCGGCGAACTTTGTCCGATCGAGCTTCCAAACGCCCAATGCCAGCCGTGCGTAGTCGCAGGCGTACATATGCACCGGCTGATCTCGCACGATTTGGGGATTGCACCGCTTGCTGAGTGGCGCGTGATACACGACGAAGGCCACCTGATCGCCGTAGCGCTCGAGTGCAGCGTGAACGTGATTATGTAAATGGCGACAATGAGCGCAGGTGTAATCCAGCATTTCGACAAGTACATGCTCGGCATCCGGATTTCCTAGCACGGGAACGCCGTAGACGTCAACCGGCTTGTCCAAGCCGCTAAAGGTAATCAGCCGACGCGCCGCAGGCGAATCGCTCTCGGACGGAGTCGGCAACGGCTCGGGATCCTCTTCAGCGCCAATCGACGCCAATCTGTCGGCGCCGTCGGCGTCGCTTTCAACGCCAAGTTCCGCGGGTTCGGTTTGCTCGTCACTGGAATCGTCCACGGGAGCGGCGCCCTCGGCGTCGACAACGGTGGTCTTGGGGATTCGCTCTAGCACCAGACCCGAGGGTTGGAAGAAGTATTGACCAACCATCAGCACGGTCAGCCCCACTGCGGCGATCGCCGTGGCAACCAGCGGGTGAAAGCTCTTTAGGGTCGCGGCGTCGCTCTCTGAATTCGACGAAGGCGCAACCTCGGCCACGCCGAGCATCGCTCGCATCTGATCTTCCCTGGGACCCAGGGTTGATTCGCGCAGCAGCAACAAGGTCGCGACGCCGATCGACAGCCCGCAGGCGTGGACCGCCATGCAGAAGATGCAGATACTCTGCAGGACGATGAGCTGCAGACCGATGAACCACATGGCCGAACCGGCGGCCAACAGCGATAGCGCCAGCAGAGCGGTTCGGGCGAGCGGCTGAGAATGTTTGGCGGCGGGCCAACAAACGGCTAGAATACCCACGTAGGTCAGCGAGCCGAGTAGGCTGACGGGCAGCCCCAGCCATTTCGACCAATGGCTGGCCAAGACGTGGTCGCAATCGACGAGTCCCTCGCCACTGCAGCCGGCCACCGTGCCGGCGCTCCAAGTGGTCCAAGTGAGGTAGCCCGACAGACACAGCGCAACACCCGCCAGGGCGGCGATCAGCGTCAAGAACAGCTTCGCGCGACCTTCGTCATCCGGTGATTCAAACAGCGTATCGAACAAGTCGTTTTCCTGGTGGGGGCCAGCGAGGAACTCATGTCTATTCTAGCAATCGAGGTGAGAGTTTCAGCCCCAAGGCTTTTGACCCATGCAAGATGAAGCAAGCTACATCTGTGGAAGCTGCGGGGAGGCGGTCGTCGTGCCGGTCGATCTCTCGGCGGGCAGTGCGCAAACATACGTCGAAGATTGCCCCGTTTGCTGTCGGGCCAACGTAATTCAGCTGGAAATCGGCCCCCAGGGCGAGATTTCGGCCCGTAGCGAGCTGGAATGAGCCGTTCAGAACGGCGAGGACAAAACCAGCCGGAGCGTCAGTTCTGCGTTGGGTCCACGGGCGGGTCGGTGCAGAGATGCTGCCGCAGGTAGGTGGCCCGTTCGACGTTGCGGTCGGAGGTGTCGAGCTCCAGGCCGGACATCTTCTGCAAGTGGGCCGGTTGGGTGTGGATGAAGAGCTTGTTGATGGTGGGAATTTCCAGTTCGCTGATGAGCCCCAGGTTGATTCCCATCCGCACGCTGGAGAGCAAGTGCATGGTTTCTTCGGAACTGATAGTCTGCGCGGTGCGCAGGATGCCGAACGCCCGACTCACTCGATCGTGCAGCGTCTCCTGACTCTCGCGAATCAAGAACTCGCGGGCTTGGCGTTCGTAGTCGATCAGCATTGGCACGACATCGCCCACCTTCTTGGTGAGTTCCTCCTCGGTGAGCCCGAGGGTGATCTGGTTGCTGATTTGGTAAAAATCGCCGGTGGCCTGCGAGCCTTCGCCGTAGAGTCCCCGCACGGCGAGGTTGATCTTCTGCAGGCTCTTAAAGACCTTTTCGATTTGTCGAGTAATCACCAATGCCGGCAAGTGCAGCATCACGCTGACGCGTACGCCCGTGCCGACGTTGGTGGGGCAGGCGGTGAGATAGCCCAGGGTATCGCTGTAGGCGTAGGTCACCTTGTCCTCGATCAGGTCGTCCAGCTCGTTGATCTGCTGCCAGGCTGTGTCGACGTTCAATCCGCTCTGCATCACCTGGATACGCAAGTGATCTTCCTCGTTGATCATCACGCTGAAGCGTTCGGACTGATCGATCACGACGGCGCGGGCGCCTTGGCTGTCGGCATGCTCGCGGCTGATGAGTTGGCGTTCCACCAGAAACTGGCGATCAACGTCGTCCAGCGTGCCGACGTCTATATAAAGCGTGTCGTCGGAGACCTTGCCCGCGGCCTGCAGTTCGTCGAGGCGACCGTGCAAGATCTTTTCGATCTCGGCCCGATCAGAGTCGGTCGTGCGCGAGATGAACGGAAAGTCGGCCAAGTTGCGCGCCAGTCGGATCCGGCTGCTGATGACGATGTCGGACTCGGGGCCCGACCCTTTGAGCCATTCACCGCTCGTGTTTGCCAAATCGTCGAGGTGCATGTCACTTGCCTGGACTAGTGTTCTGTAAAAGGGGTCTCACGTCTTCACTGACTTTGCGACACGACAACTCAGACGAACCTTAGCAATCCTCGAAGCTACGAATCGGGCTGCGTCTCTTCCTTCGCATCAGACTCCAAAGTTCGCCCCTCGACCTCGCGGATCTGATCGCGCAAAAGCGACGCCTGTTCGTAGTTCTCCGCGGCGATTGCTTCCTTCATTTCCCGCCGCCAGCGGATCAGTTGCGTTTGCTGATCGGCCCCCTGCGGGCACCGTCGGGGCACCTTGCCGATGTGCCGCGTCTGATCGTGGATGTTCATCAGCAGCGGCTCAAGCTGTTCTTGGAAGAACACATAGTCGTGTGGGCAGCCGAGGCGTCCATGTTTGCGAAACTCCAAATAGGTGATGCCACAAACGGGGCAAGCTCGTTGGTCGAGTCGGGCCAGTTGATCGGCCGTCTCGCCCACGGCCAAGTGCTGCGCCAGCAATCCCGCCATGGCCGGCAGAACCTCGGCCGTCTCTTCCGAACTCGGGCTGAGAAACGACTGGGCACACTCTTCGCACAGGTGCAACTCGCTTGGCTTACCGTCAACCAAATCGGTAATGTGGAAGGTCGCCTGTCGGTCGCATTTTTGACACTTCATTGTTTCACCAGGTGCTTCGCAGTCTCTTGCCGAACTCGACGCATAGGTTGCGTGTCTCAAAGGAGATAGTCGTTTGACGACAAGTCGTTTGGCTACGGGGATTCTAACCGGGGGTACCATACTGTCAAGGCGAACGGGCTTGGCGCAGCTCTGCTGCAGCAGTTTCAGAAACTGAAAGTGTCATTCCGAGGTCCGCCGAGGAATCTGGCTTGCAGCTGGGCAACCGTTGTCACAGGCATTCACCGATGCGTGTGAGATTCCTCGGCGGACCTCGGAATGACATGAGCTGTAATAAGAACGTCCGTTGTGGGCCCTACTTGGCAATGTTAAGCTGACTATCCCGGCAGCCTCGAACAACACATTTCGCCCCCCGGATTGCTGCTCTCCCATGGCTTACGAACCCCCCTTCGATCGATTCTCCACGCTGTCCCGCGACGTCGACTTCGTGCCCGTCTATCGGCGGCTGGTCGGCGACATGCTCACGCCCGTGCAAGCGTTCAAGAAGCTTGACCTCTCGCCGGCGGCTTGTCTGTTCGAGAGTGTGATTGGCGGCGAAAAAGTAGGCCGCTACAGCTTCCTGGCCAGCGATCCTTTTCTGCAGATCGAAGCCCAGGGCACGCAGGTGACCATCTCGCGCGTTGAATCGAGCAGGCAGGGGGAGTGGTCGACTGAATCGCTGGAGTCTGAAAACCCGCTGGAAGTGCTGCGCGAGCACGTACAATCGATGAACGTCGCCCACCTCGACGAGTTGCCACCGTTTGTCGGCGGCGCGGTCGGCTATGCGGGGTACGACACGGTGCGCTACGTCGAGCGCCTTCCCAATGCACCGCACGATGATCGCCAGTTGCCCGACCTTTGGTTCGCGTTGTACGACCACATGGTGGTGTTCGATCACGTGCAGAAGACGGTGATCGTCTTGGCATTGGCCGACGTGCGCGACAAGGACCCCGCCGCACTGCGAAAGGCCCACGAGCAGGCCAGCCGACGGGTCGACGCACTGGTCGAGCAGCTTGAACAACCCGAACAAGATCTGCACCTCGACGACGTGAGCATCGCGGGGGAAGTCTCGCTCGCTTATGAATCGAATTTCTCTCAAGCGGGGTACGAAGACGCAGTCCGCAAGTGCATTGAGTACATCCGCGCCGGCGACATCTTTCAGGTGGTAATCAGTCAGCGATTGGAAACGCCGCTGGAGGCGCCGCCGTTCGAGCTCTATCGCACGCTACGGGTGGTGAACCCCAGCCCGTTCATGTTTTACTTGAGAACACCGAAGACAACGCTCGTGGGCAGCTCGCCCGAGATCATGGTTCGCGTGGTCGACGATCTGGTGACGGTTCGCCCGCTCGCCGGCACGCGGCCCCGCGGCCGCACCGAGCAGGAAGACCAAGAACTGGCCGAGGAACTGTTGGCCGACCCCAAGGAACGGGCCGAGCACGTGATGCTCGTCGATTTGGGCCGCAACGATGTCGGCCGGATCGCCCGTTATGGCTCGGTGGAAATCTCCGACGTGATGGTAATCGAGCGCTACAGCCACGTGATGCACATCACCTCGAACGTGAATGGGCGATTGCGCGACGACTGCGATTCGTTCGACGCGTTGGCAGCCTGCCTGCCGGCGGGGACCGTTTCCGGCGCTCCCAAGGTGCGGGCCATGGAAATCATCGACGAGCTGGAGCCAAACCGCCGCGGGCCCTACGCGGGAGCCGTCGGGTACCTCGATTTCGCGGGAAACATGGACACCTGCATCGCCCTGCGGACGGTCGTGATTCACGAAGGCGTGGCTTACGTGCAGGCCGGGGCCGGCATTGTGGCCGACAGCGTCCCCGAGCTCGAATATCAGGAAACACTCAACAAAGCCCGCGGGTTGCTCAAGAGCATCGAAATCACGCAGCAAAGAATTCAATCTACGTGATATGGATTGTAAGCCGCGAGACGTCATCCGAGCGCTCGGCTAGCGCCTCGCGGCTTACGGTAGACCTGTAACTCGTGCGGTAACAGGGGAACACGATGAAATCGCTTTCTGGAAAACTGCTGATCGCTTCTCCTCAACTGCGAGATCCCAACTTCGCGCAGACGGTGGTGATGATGATTCAGCACGAGTCGCAGGGCGCTTTCGGTATCATCTTGAACCGGCCTGGTGACAAGACCGTCGACCAAGTCTGGGAATTGCTCGGCAAAGAGGTTTGCGACTGCGATAAGTTGGTTTACATGGGCGGGCCGGTGCCGGGACCGTTGATCGCCTTGCATACGGTCGAATCGCTCTCCGATCAGGAGGTGATCCCGGGACTGTATGCGACGGCTCAAGCGGCCGCCTTCGACGAGCTGATCAACAGCGAGCAGGAAGAAGACTTTCGCATCTACAGCGGCCATGCCGGCTGGGGAGACGGGCAGTTGGAGAACGAGTTAAAACACGGCGGTTGGCTGACCTTCGACGCGAAGGTCGACGACGTATTTTCCGACCACGAAACAATATGGCGGGAAGTCACCAGCCGCATCGGCCTGAAGATTCTCGCCCCCGGCTTACGCCCCGAGCAAGTTCCAAAGGATCCGGGGCTGAATTAGCGGCTATTGATACTTCGGATCGAGCTGCCCGGCGGGCGTTTCGGCGCGAAGCTGGGCGATCATTTCCTGGGTCGCGGCCTCGACCGCCTCCTGCCAATGCGCTTCGCCGAACCGCTGGCGGTATTCGTCGCGGCGGTGAGCGAAAATGATGCCGCGCGAATTGTTGACGATCGCCCCTAAGCCGCGCTGATCAAAAGCCGCGGCCACGTCCTGGGCCGTCCCCCCTTGGCTGCCGAAGCCGGGCACCAGAAACCAGGTGTGCGGCATCGCGGTTCGCAGCTCGGCGAGTTGCTCTGGATAGGTCGCTCCGGCAACGGCGCCGACGATGCCGTACCCCCGTTCGCCGCAGGTTGCTTGCGACTGCTGCTCGACGTACTCAGCCACCTGTCGATACAAGGGCTTGCCATCGACCTCCTGGTCCTGCAACATGCCGCTGCCCGGGTTGGACGTCTTTACTAAGACAAACAACCCGGCGCCCCTGTCTGCGGCAACATTAACAAATGGTTCCAGTCCGTCGGTGCCCAGATAGGGGCTGACTGTCAGCGCATCGGCTTGCCAGACGCTCTGCCCCTCGCGACCCAGGTAGCCGTGGGCATAGGCCTCGGCGGTCGAGCCGATGTCGTTGCGTTTGCCGTCGAGGATCACCAGCAGGCCTTGCTGGCGGGCATGGTCCATGACCTGACCCAACGCGACCATGCCGGCTGGGCCGCAAGCTTCAAAAAATGCCGCCTGCGGTTTCACTGCCGGCACCAGCGGCGCGACGACGTCGATCACCTCGCGACAGAATTGCTCATAGGCCTGGGCTTGCTGGGCGTAGTCCGACGGGTCAGCCGGTGCCAATCCGGCTGGCAATTGGTCGCACCGCGGGTCGAGGCCCACCACAACGGGGGCGGCGGTCCGCCTCACGGCACTGGATAGTTCGTCACCAAAATGTTTCAACGCCCTTGTCCTCCGTGGGAGACTGTCTTTGTGGCCTGCCGTGATCGTCGGAAAGAAACCGCTCTCTGGCAAGGGGGAAGGGGTAGGGCGGAGGGGGGTGGGCTTTTGCTGTCTTTTTTCTGGTTTGCTACGAGATCGCACGAATTTCCAAAAAACATTCATTGACATATCGTAATATTACGATATGTTTGAGTATAGGAGAACCCAATGCCCGCCAAAGCCAAGTCAAAACCGGTTGCCAATGCCGACGCACTCGTCCAAGCGGCCGAGTGCCTGAAGACACTCGCCCATCCGGTGCGAATTCGGATCGTTCAGCTCTTGCTGCATGGCCGCTACACCGTCGGCGAACTGGCCGAGGACTGCGGGATTCCTGATAACGTGGCGTCCGAGCATCTGCGACTGATGCAGCGGTGCGGCTTCTTCACCAGCCAACGCGAAGGTCGCAGGGTTTACTACCAGGTGGCGGAACCCCATTTGAAGCAGCTAATCGCCTGCATCGAGAGCCGCTTCCTTTCCGCGTCACATGGCAAATGACATTTTTTTCGCGACACATATCGTCAATTCACGAGATAACGAGGCATTCCCATGAGTAGTATTCCAACAATTTCCGTCCAACAGTTGGCCGACCGGCGGCAGCGATTCCCCGTGGAACTGATCGACGTTCGTACGCCGGCCGAGTTCCGAGAGGTTCATCTCGAAATCGCCCGCAACGTGCCGCTTGACTCGCTTGATCCGGAGGCGGTGATGCGCGAGCGTTCCACGCAGGGCGAGCCTCTCTACGTAATCTGCAGGACTGGAAGCCGAGGAGCCGCCGCTTGCCAAAAGTTTTTGGCGGCAGGCTACACCGACGTGGTCAACGTGGAAGGCGGGACGCAAGCGTGGCTGGAAGCCGGCAGTCCGGTGATTCGCGGCAAGAAGGCCATTTCGCTAGAGCGTCAGGTTCGCATCGCGGCCGGATCTCTTGTGCTGCTGGGCGCGGTGCTCGGCTATTTCTGGAACATCAACTTCATCGGCCTCTCCGCATTTGTGGGAGCCGGCCTGATGTTTGCCGGCATCACCGACACCTGCGGCATGGCGATGGTTTTGGCCAGGATGCCTTGGAACCAAGTGAGTAACTCGGCAGCATGTTGCACGCACTGAGCGTGTCAATGCTTATTTAGGAGAAGGAGCAATCAACCATGAAAAAGCCTGAATTGACAATCGCCATCGTCGGCGGAGTGGCGGGTGGGGCATCGGCGGCGACGCGGGCCCGACGGATGAACGAACACGCTAACATCATTCTCTTCGAGAAGGACGAGTACGTCTCGTTCGCCAATTGCGGACTGCCTTACTACATCGGTGGCGAGATCGACGAGCGCGACAAGCTGCTGGTGGCGCCGCAGGAACTGCTGGAACAGCGTTTCCAGCTCGACGTTCGCGTTCGGCAGGAAGTGCTAAGGATTGACCGGAAATCCAAAACGCTCACGGCGGTCGACCACGCCACAGGAGCCGAATACGAACAGAACTACGACAAGCTGATTTTGTCGCCGGGTGCCAGGCCGCTGGTTCCGCCCCTCGACGGCGTCGAGGCGAAAAATGTCTTCACGTTGCGAAATCTGGACGACACCGATCGCCTTCTCGCTGCGACCGAAAGCTCCCAGACAAAACGAGCCGTCGTTGTGGGCGCCGGATTTATCGGCCTGGAGATGGTCGAACAACTGGTCAATCGCGGTTTTGAAGTGACGCTCGCCGAGCTGAAGCCGCAGATTCTGCCGGTGCTCGATCCAGAAATGGTGCAGCCGCTGCAGCAGGAGCTTGCCGCGCGGGGCGTACGACTGTTGTTGGGCGATGGGATCGAACGTGTGTTGGTCGACGACGACGGACAAGCCAAGGGCGTCCAGTTGCAAAGCGGCACGATTGCCGAGGGCGACTTGGTGATTCTCGGTCTGGGAGTTCGTCCCAACACCCAACTGGCCGAAGCCGCGGACTTGGAGATTGGCAAGACCGGCGGCATAGCCACGAATCGATTTATGCAGACGAACGATCCCGACATCTACGCCGTGGGCGATGTTGCCGAGTATACGTTCGCACCCACTGGCACGTCGATGCGAATCGCGTTGGCGGGGCCAGCGAATCGGTCGGGGCGAATCGCCGGCGAACATGCCGCGACCGGCGCTGCTGCTCCGATGGCCGACGTCATGGGCACCGCAATCGTGCGTCTGTTCGACCAGGCGGCAGCTGTGACGGGGTTGTCTCTCACACTCGCCCGTCGAATGAGCGTCGAGGCACGCAGCGTCACAATCGTTGCCAATCACCACGCCGGTTATTTTCCCGGGGCGATGCCTCTCACGCTAAAACTCGTCTACGAACCGGAGACGGGCAGAGTCCTGGGCGCCCAGGCCGTGGGGCGTGAGGGAATTGACAAACGGATGGACGTCATCGCGACCGCGATCGCCATGAAGGCCACGGTGCGTGATCTGGCCGGGCTCGATCTCGCCTATGCTCCGCCCTTCGGTTCGGCCAAAGATCCGATTCACATGGCCGCCTTTGCCGCGTGCAACCAGCTCGACGGACTAGAAGATTTCGTCCCCGCGGACGCCGATCTCACTGGGAAGCAGGTTCTCGACGTACGCACATCCGGCGAAGTTCAGCGCGCACCTCTCGCCAATGTTGAAAACGTCATCCACATTCCCTTGGACGAACTGCGCGACCGCCTGGAAGAGCTTGACCGCGATGCGTCGACGGTCGTGTCATGCGGGGTCGGACTGCGCGCTCATGTCGCCGTGCGAATCCTCAAGCAGCACGGTTTCAAGCATCTGGCCAACCTGTCCGGCGGCGCAGCGCTCCGCAAACGGGCCCAGGACGCAGGGATCGTCTCGGCTTGATGAGATGAGGTGGACTGGAAACAGTTTGTAGAAGGCCTGTCCTCTATTCGCCCTCTCCCTGTTGAAATCGCAGTGCCGCGATCAGCGCTTGGCCGTAGACTTCCCACAGCTCTTGGGAGTCCATCCCCGCGTCTTTGGGCAGTTCCCAGGTGATGATCGGTTTGCCCAGGGTTAGGCCGACGAACGAACCCAACGATCCGGGCCGTCCCCCCAGTTTTTTCACCGGCAACGGACAGGCGTCGGCCATCACTTCTGCCAGTTCTTGGGCGGGGCCATCGTAGTCGACGCAGTTGATGGGCTGGTGAATGCTAATGATTCGATCGGGGAAGAAGCGGCACACCAACTGCATCAGCACCCGTGATTCAGGTTCAGAAAGCGGCGTATCGCCGTGCATCTTCACCTCCGCCTCCTGCCAGTTGCCGGCGGGGAAGTTGCGATTCAAGTCGACGCCGCGAGAATTGAACCGCTCGTTGGCGGCCATCCCGTCGGGATTCGCGATGGGCACGATCACCACGCGCCGACCTTCAAGCTCCTTGGGATGTGCTTCAAGCCACTTGCCAAAGGCTGCCACCAGCGGCGTACCAGCGGCCTCGTTGCCGTGGATCGTGGCGATCACCATCATCACGTCGGGGCCCTTGCCGTAGACCTCGCAAAGAATTGGCATTCCACCAACCGACTTGCCCGCGAAGAATTTTTCCGCTGCGCCATCGTTGGCGTCATCAACAGCCGACACCGGTCGAGAGAATAGAACCACGACGAGAACCGTCGCACACGCAACCAACTGACGAATAGCTCTCACTGGTTTTCTCACGTTCATCTCCCGATCATCTCCCATGTTTTGGACAAGGCGGATTATACCTCTTTTGCCCTGGTCTCCCAGTGGCAAAAGGGCTTGGAACCTGTCCAAGGATCTTGCCAACCTGGGTGGCCGGGGCAAAGTCCCGCAGGGGGTGCCCCGGTGACGCGGCGTACCGGGGCACGCTTCGCTTTGCCCCGGCCACCCAGATTCGTGTTCCTACTCAATATAAACAGGCCTCTCGCGGCCATTGCCGAGGTTCAGCCTCGTTGCCCTCGCGGCGGGTGCTCAAGTACAATGGGAACCGTAGCCACAGATCGCCACACTTCAGCGTTGCCACCGTCATGCGAATTGGTGCCATACCGCAAATCTATCGAAACGTGAATCGCTGGGGCGAGATCCTCTCGATTCTCAGCAAGTACGGCTTGGCTGGATGGCTGAGCCGGTTTGAGTTTGCGACCGGCAAAGGCTGGCTCAAGAATCGCAGCGGCGAAGTGCTGGCCAATCAGAGTCGGGAAACCCGCATTCGGCTCGCCTTGGAAGAGTTGGGCCCCACGTTTATCAAGTTAGGCCAAATCATGAGCACGCGGCCCGACATCGTCGGGGGCGTGCTGGCCGACGAGTTGGAAAAGCTGCAAACAAAAGTGCCGGCCGATTCCCACGATCAGGTCACGAAGATCATCCAGGAAGAACTGGGGAGACCATTCGACGAGATCTTTGCCGAGTTCTCCACCGAGCCGGTCGCCTCTGCTTCGATCGGACAGGTGCATCGCGCTCGATTGAAGACTGGCGAAGAGGTGGCCGTTAAGGTGCAGCACCACGACATCCACCACCGTGTGAGCGTCGACCTCGACATCCTCATGGGCCTAGCCCAATTAGCCGAGCGGCTGCCCGAGTTGCGATCGTATCGGCCCTGCACCACGACGGCCGAATTCCAACGTGCCCTGCGGCGCGAGCTCGATTTCACTCGTGAGCGTCGCCACCTGGAGCAATTTGCCGCCACGTTCGACGACGACGAGCGAGTCACCATTCCACGAGTCTATCCGATCTACTGTTCGGATCGCGTGTTGGTGATGGAGTGGCTCGATGGGATTCCGATCTCCGCGGCCGACGAGGCCCGTTCCGCAGGCGTCGACTTGGCCGCCGTTACCCGCGACGGGGCCGAAATCTATCTGGAGATGATCTTCCAGCACGGGATGTATCATGCCGATCCGCATCCGGGCAATCTATTGTTGATGGCCGACGGTGGCATAGGTCTGTTGGATTTCGGCATGGTGGTGCGGATCGACGTGGGGCTACGCGAGGACATCGAAGACCTGCTGCTGGCGATCATCGAGCAAGACGCCGACCATCTGGTAGCGGTGGTGATGCGCGTGGGGGCGGTGCCCGTGGGGCTCGACGAAACGAGCCTCAGTCTCGATCTATCCGATTTCGTTGCCCACTACGCCCATCAATCGGTCGACCATTTCGAGCTCACCTTGGCGCTGACCGAGATGTTCGACTTGATGCGTCGCTACGAAATCGTGCTGCCGGCTCCGATGGCATTGATGCTGAAGGTACTGGTGATGCTGGAAGGCACCGCCCAACGGCTGCAGCCCGATTTTAGTCTGATGGAAGTGATCGAGCCGTACCAACGGAAAATCGTCTTGCGGCGACTGTCGCCGGCCCGGCAGATGCGTAAAGCCAAGCGGTTGGCCTACGAGATGCAGCAGCTTGCCGAGGTCGTGCCCAGGCGTCTGCGCGACATCCTGCAACAGGTGCAAAGCGGCCGGTTCGACGTGCATCTCGATCACCGCGGACTGGAACCGTCGGTCAATCGGTTGGTGCTGGGAATGCTCACCAGCGCCCTGTTCTTGGGGTCGGTGCTACTGGTGACCCATCAGGTCTGGCCGTTTCGGGAAATCTCCGTTCCCGGCGCGTTGGGAATGGCGTTGAGCGCGGCCATGGGCTTGCGACTGCTGCGAGCGATCAGCAAGAGCGGCCATCTTGATCGCCGGAAGTGAGCGACTGGACGATTCTCTATTCAGTGATCGGCTCGACCGATTCAGCCGGCTTGCCCAGGGAGCTCAGCGTTTGCTCCAGCCGCTGGTTGAGGCTGTCCAGTTCGTCGAGCAGCAGCTCGTGCCGCTGGTCCAACTGTTGGAGAACATCGCTGGCAATCGGTTCGTTCATCGCGGGGGAAGCAGGTTCGAGGCAGGATGCGGGGGCTGGGCCAATCGACCCTACTCTCCCATCGGCGACTTACCGCCCAGAGGTGGAGCCCGCAATGCCGACAGTCGCTTGCCTGAAACCCTGCGGGCGAGGGTTGTAACGGATATATCGATGGCAACTAGCCAGACGCGGCGGCCGCCTGATTTTGGAAATACCGGATAAGGCTGAAATATGCGGTAGGAATCACTGCTTTTAGCAGCTCTGGCAGGTCTGCCGTGGACTGGACGGGTTGCCCTGCCGATGCTAGTCTAGTGGTTTCTACCAAACAGGTTGCGTCCACCACAGGTGGCCGCCGGTCGAGTCAATCAGGGAGTTTCATTTGGTTAAGTTAACTTTACGCGACAGAGAATCCGCCCAAGAGGCGGTACGCAGATTTCGCAAATTGGTTGAGCGGAGCGGGGTCAAGAAAGAGATCCGCATCCGTGAGTTCTACGAAAAGCCCAGCGAAACCAAGCGTCGCGCCCGGCTGCGTGCCCAGCGTCGTGGTCGTCGCGACCGGATGATGGCGTCCCGCTAACGTCGGTGGCTCTAGGGCAGTCTGGCCAGGACCTCCGGCAAGCTCCGGACGAACTCTCTTATTTCATCCCGCACTCGTCGATAGTGCTGGAGCCTTTCTTCTTCGGTGGCAGCGTTGCGCGCCAACGCCGGCGGATCGTCAAACGGCACGTGCAACTTCCGACACGCCACGGGCAGCACGGGGCAGTGCTCGTCCGCGTGACCGCAGACCGTGATTACCAACTCCAGATCGACGTCCTGCAAGTCATCCCACCGCTGCGACCGCTGCTGGGAAATATCGACCCCCGCTTCGCGCATCACCTCGACGGCGTACCGATTAAGGCCCTGGGCTTCGATACCGGCCGAGCGGGCGTCGTAGCGATCACCGTGCAGCGCGCGAGTCCAGCCCTCTGCCATCTGACTCCGGCAGGAGTTTCCCGTGCAAAGAAACAGAATCGTGGGGCGCGAGTCGGGCATCTCTTTCAAGTCGGAAGAAGCTGCATGAGGGGAGAGGACGTCGGTTCGTATTATACGAAGAGAAAGCCGTGAGACCACAACCCCAGAGAGACACCGATGGGTGGCCGGGGCGAAGTCCCGAAGGGCGTGCCCCGGTTGGTGCCGCTCACCGGGGCACGCTTCGCTTTGCCCCGGCCACCCGCGAGACAGAGATTCCTCGGTAGACCTCGGAATGACAGATGGCACAAGAAAAACAGGGCCAGCCGCGGTGATTGCGGCTGACCCTACTGCGAGGTGATCAGGAAGCTCAGCTTGGGTTAGTAGGTCAATTCCGCCCGGGCGAAGAAACCGTCGAAGCCGAGGATGTTGGCGTCGTCGTAGTTCAATAACTGGAATCCACCGCCCCCGGGCCCTCCAAAATTGTATTCATCCCGGAAGCCCAGATCGTGCCAAGCCGAGAGAAAGTACCCTGAACTGAGATGAACGTGGCGGCCCAGGTGGGCTGTGAGCCCCGCTTCGATCTCTGTGACGGGAATGATCCGACGGCCGGAATTTCTGTGCGAGGTAACGGCTAATGGTGATGAACCGTCGGGGTCGTTGATGGTGGTCGCCTGGATGTCCAAGTCGCCGACCAAGAGAGAAATGTCGCCCTTGGCGTACGCACTAATCAGCCCTCTGCAGCCGAAGTAACGTCGTCCCAAGAGTCCCACTCGGGCGCCAGTCCCTTCGAAATCGAGTCGGGTGTTAGCGGTCGCAACCTGATCTTGAAAGTCGCTTTCAAACGAGGTGTTGCCTCGAGACCAACCCGCTTCGGCAAAACGAACGCCCACCGACCAGGTAATGTCCCAGGCTGGACACCAGCCGCCGCAGCAAGTGTCGTCACAACACGTGTCGCAGCACGTATCGCAACAGGACCCACAACAGCCCAGCGGCGACCCCAACGGAATCGTCTTGGAGAATCCCAGATCGTAGGACCTGACGTCGATGTCAGCCTCTCCAGTCAAGTAACCGTCGTCGCCAGGTGCATTTACCTCATAGGGACTCCAGATCGTGACGGACTGTGACGCCGAATTGTCTTGCACCGTGAAATCAGCTTCCCCCCGATAACGGGCGTAGCCGAAGACGATTTCTCCACCGCAATCACAGAAGCGATAGCCGCCGGAGAAGCGGTAGGACGATTTGTAGTCGAAGTCGTACTCGATGACTTGCAGGCCGTCGAGGGGCTGGGTCGGGTCTTGAACCACGTAGGCCAAGGCCTCGCTGAGGCTGGCGCGAGCGTAGATGTACTCGCCCACCAGGAAGAACTGGCCGGGGCGGCACAGCAGACCCTCACAGCCACCCCCACAACTGCAACAATCGTCGAGGCAACCTCCGCAGGGAGCTTCACAGGGAACTTCACAGAAGTCGCTGATTTCGCAGCCCTTGCAGTTTTCCATGCCGGTCGGGACGCCGTCGAAGCCTGAGGCCTCAAAACTATTGTAGGAAGCCAGTGTCGCGTCGGCCTGATTCGCGTAGCTTTTCAGTTGTGCTACAAAAGCCTGCCTCACGACTGATTCTTGTGCCGTGAAGTTTCTCTTGGCCTGCGCGTTCTCTGATTGACTGCCCCGAATCCTTTTGAAGAGTTGCGCCTCGGCAGACTGCTGAAATACCAGACAGAGGCAAAATGCCAGCGCAGCCGCCCCCTTCAGTGAAGTTCTCATCTCTGAATCCCCCCTAATGAATTAATCTCTCAACCTGCGTGTCTCGACATTCGCCAGGTAGCGATTGCTGATGAGATGGCGCAGCGACGGAGACGAAACGTCGGTACACGGGTATGCAACTTTCGTCACACAGCGTCGAGCGAAACATATGGCATCCGACTGGCATCTGACCGTCTGCCCAATCCGCAAACGTGAACCGCCGTCCTACCGATGGCGGTAGCCACTCGCTCGAGGCCTCGTCCAGAAGAGAGATCGGTAGCCGCACAATCGCTACTCTCGTTTTTTTCCGGATAATCAGTCGATTTCCCGGAAGCGCTACGACCGCTACCGCCCGCAAGATTTACGCAGTTTACCTGCGCCGAGGGCGGCGGGTGCCGCTCAGTCCGGCCACACCAGCTAGCAGTAGCATCACCGTGGCAGGCTCGGGGATTTTCGTGCCGCCGCCCGTGGAGAAATACTCCGAGTCAGACTGGCTGTGGTAGCCCTCGATCAGTCCCGCCAGGCCCAGTATCTCATCGAAGCCGGGGTTGAATTCCTCGGGCTCGGTGGCCGTGGTCATCCGGTCCGGCCCTTCTCCGGCAGCAAAAACGGCTGTGAGTATCGCAGCGTCAGCTGGTCCGTCCTCGTCGCCGATGTCGGCGCCAAGCATCACGTGCCGATAGTCGGGAAAGGCAAAGTTCGTCATCGGATTGGGGTCGAGGTCCAGGCGAAAATACATCGCCTTGCCAGGCGTGAGACCGCCAATGTCGAGCACCAATTTGGTCCGATCCTCGGTCAGATCTACATCGGATACCGTGCCATAGGAAGACGCCAGAGTCATGCCAGGGTCAGAGCGATTGCTCAGAATCGCCAACATCCCGGCAAACGGATCGGGATCGAAATCGCCGTCGCCGAACTCGTAGCCGAACTCCTGCAGATCGATCGTAAACTGAGAGAGCTCGTTGTCGGTGTTCGGATCGGATGTATTCTGCAGGACGAGGGCGGGGCGGTTGCGGTCGATCAGTCGAAGCGATGGATTCTTGCACATTTCTTCCGACTGAATGGCATAGAGCTGAGGCTCGCTGATTTCCCCTCGCTTCTCCTTCAGCATCGCTTCCAGCAGGCGCTCGCTTTCGCTAATATCAAGTTCGAAAGAGCCGCTGACAAACCCGGCTTGGGCAGGCGTACTCGCCCATCCGACCAAGGCCGCCACAAGGATCGCCAGCATCCAACGACCCGAGGCTCGCACGCCGCACGGACTCTGAACACGATTGAATAGGTGGTCTTCTCGTCTCATGATGTTTCTCCGAATCCAAGCGTCCAGCCACGGTTTGCGGTAGTCGTTTGTTTCCTGCAGGGATGATTCGGGAGTGGACTTCTGCGAAGCTAGATCGAGCAGCACAAACTGCTGATCTCATTCGATGGGCAAGGCACAGGATGCCAACAGAGTGCGCGGAAACTCCGAGGAGTTTCGCTACCAATTCGCGCATTTGTAGCTCGTCGAGTTGCCGCGGAGTCCGGGCCGTGTAGCGAATGCGGGCGAGCTTCCGAGCGTCGGAAAATCACCTACCACACTGGCGCAGGAGAGAATGCTGGTATTGCCGCCACCTGAAAAAGCTTTGGGGCAGTACGGACTGGGAGACGGATCCCATCGTAGCGAGCTAAACCACCAGCCAAAGGACAGACCGCAAGGGCCTCAGAGTGCGTGGTAGATGGTCAATTCGAGAGATGGTGTCGTGAACCCAGGCCACCAGAGTCGCCTGCTCGGACAACGACGGAGTCAACCCGACTCGTCGCCGATCGAATGATCATGAGGTCCACAACCCTTTGAATTGAACAATGAAGCTGAAATACTAGACTATTCGCGAGACTTCCCTCGCACCGGTTCAGTCTAATCTGTGCCAACTGGGCTGTCAAACAGATTTAGGAGAAATATGAGGATTTCCCACTCAACTCCACACCCACAGCGAGCCGGCTCGTCCCCGAGCCCGGCATCCGGAGAAAAAAATGACGCGGCGGGGTCCCCTCTCGCTCCCAGCGTGACCCGCCGCGTCGGTGAACCAGCACCCCTCCCCAAAGGTGCCAGGACACTGCAAACGTAGGTTCGCCGCTGCGACTGTCAAACCGGTATGCTGCCGCGAGCGGGCAGCGGCCAAGTGGGCCGAATAGCTGGGCGCTCGGCCGCTACGCATGCTGCAAAAAATCAACAGCCGACCGCGACCGAACGTCTCTGTTTGGCAACGTTTTCTGGAGTTATCGCACCAGCCGCCGCTTTTCGCGGCTTCGCAGCGCCCTCTTAGTCGCTCTGCCAGTCTAATCCGATGTCGAGCGAGCGGGCTGAATGGGTTAGAGCGCCCACGCTGATTCGATCAACGCCCGAGCAAGCGATTTCCCGCAATGTTCCCAAACGGACCCCGCCCGAGGCTTCCAGCTCGATTTGCGGCGCCTTGGCGTCGCGCATTTCGACCGCCTGGCGGAGCAGCTCCGGAGACATGTTGTCGAGCAGCACCAGATCGGGCCCCGCGGGCAGCACGGCGGCCAGCTGTTCAAGGGTGTCGACCTCCACTTCGACCAGCAATTCGGCCAACTGCTCGGGCCCGGGATAGTCGGCGGCGAACTGCCGCACGCGCCGCACCGCTTCGGCCGCCTGCTGGCTGTCCGAGCCGCTCTGGGCCAGATGGTTGTCCTTGATCAGAATCGCGTCGTATAACCCGGTGCGATGGTTGCAGGCCCCGCCGCAGCGAACCGCGTACTTTTCCAAGCGTCGCCAGCCGGGGGTTGTCTTGCGGGTGTCGTACACTCGAGCCGAGGTCCCCCGCACCTGTTCGACACAGGCCTGGGCCAGCGTGGC
Source organism: uncultured Granulosicoccus sp. (assembly GCA_964195615.1). Classification (GTDB taxonomy): domain Bacteria; phylum Planctomycetota; class Planctomycetia; order Pirellulales; family Lacipirellulaceae; genus Bythopirellula. The sequence goes on from CAXMSB010000287.1 coordinate 20,644, forward strand.
GATGCCCATCAGCCGGCCGACGAGGTTCAGCAGCGTCCGCTCGCAGGTGAGCAAATCGCGTACATTGCCTTGCAGCGTGGCCAGTCGGGTGTTTTCGGGGACGACGTCGCCGTCGGCCGCAGCCAGCGTTACCTCGACCTGGGCATCCATTTCGTCGAAAACCGTGGCGACAACCGGCATCCCGGCGACGACCCCCGGCTGACGGGCGACGACGTGGGCCGCCCCTTCGCGATAGGCCGGCACCAGGGCCACGGTGGTCCAATCCTGCTCGCGCTCCAGATCTTCCCGCACGGCCAAGCGCACCAGGGCTCGGCAATCTTCCTCGACGAGCTGGTCCCATTCAATCTGCCGAAAATCCCGCGTCACGCTGTGTTCCTCAAGGTTTTGCTATACTACGTCCGGTTCGGGAAAGGCCGAACCCGTCGCCAATCATAATCCTACACCGCCAAGCTTTTCGTGATAGCATGGTTTCAATGACGAATGACGAAATACCCAATGACGAATTGGCGGCCAAAAAACACGCTCGGCCGTGGATCACGCTGCGCGACCAGGGCAGTTTGCTGACGCTGGCGGCCAGTCTGTTGGTGATGATGGCGTGTTACTGGCTCTATCGGGGCGGCCAACGGGGGGAGCTGATCCAGATCGATCGCGCCGCACCCTTGCAGGCTCGCTTTCAGGTCGACATCAATCGGGCCGATTGGCCGGAGATGATCCAACTGCCAGCGATCGGCGAGACGTTGGCCCGGCGGGTAATCGTCGAACGCAGGGAAAACGGCCCGTTCCGCGATCTCGACGAACTCACCCGCGTACGAGGCATCGGCCTACGCACCTTAGAGAAGATCCGGCCCTATCTGCTCCCGATCCCCAAAGACACCGAGTGGGCGGCGGTCGAGCTCGACGACGGGCAGGTCGTGCAGTAAACCAAGTGGTGCACTAAAACCACGTCAAGCACGATTCTTGGCCGAACCAAAAATTGTGGTCGTTTTTTTGGGACCACAAGATGTAGATCGCCTTCGCACCGTTTTCTGGAAACGGCCCGGTCTCAATCGCAGCCCGTTGTGGTCCCCGGGTGTCGGACCACCATCGGTAGTGGTCCTTCAAGATGTTTTCCGCTGTTTTTTTCGGTCTGTTTTAGCGGCCCGATTGAGGGGTGGTTAATTCTGGGGTGTTGATTGTGGGTCATTGGTCATTGCTTTCAAGGCGGTTTATTACCACGAAGAACACGAAGAGTCCCAGCGCGGCAGGTGGCCGTAACCAAAACAGAACAAAACAGTGTTACAGAAGAATATGAACAGGAGGGAGCAGAGGTAGCAGAGGCGACAGTGTGACAACAAACTCT
>CAXMSB010000288.1:0-11021 GCA_964195615.1 uncultured Granulosicoccus sp.
CAAGCACAACAGAGTCCGCGGAAACCGGGGCCGCCCCATTTTGGTTCGACCGCTCCGCAAGATGCATCCGCTCCCAGCCAGCTGCCGACGTCTCACACTTAACCCAGTTGAAACCCCATGAACGGTTCCTTGCAACTCGAAAACGAAGCTTCGGCCACGGGCGGTTTGTCGCCTCACGACACCGGTGGTTTCGACCTGTCTCTGGTCAACGAAGATTCCAGCCTAGAGACCGTACTCTCTGCCTGGAACGAAGCCACGATGCGTCTGCAGGAAACGCACGAAGTGCTGCAGGCGGAAGTGGGACGGCTGGCCAAGGAGTTGGAAGCGAAGAATCACGAACTCGAACGGCAAAATCGGCTTGCCGACTTGGGGCGAATGGCATCGCACGTTGCCCACGAGGTGCGCAACAGCCTGGTGCCGGTCACGCTTTACATGAGTCTCTTGAAACGCAGGCTGTCGGAGGATTCCGGCAGCATGGACATTTTGGTCAAAATCGAGGCAGGGTTCACTGCCCTGGATGTTACCGTGAACGATCTCTTGAATTTTTCTTCCCACCGGGAACCCCATTGGAACAACTTTTCCGTGCGAGATCTCGTCGACGAAGTCTGCGAAGCGCTCGGGCCTCAGCTCGATGCCCAGTCGGTTCGAGTCACGGCCGACGTGCCGCCGGGCGTCTCGGTGAGCGCCGATCGCGAAATGATCCGTCGGGCAGTGCTCAATCTGGTGCTCAACGCGATCGACGTCATGCAAGAGGGAGGCGAACTTGTGTTTACCTCCTTCGACGGACCGCAAGGCTTCGAGCTGGAGATCGGCGATAGCGGACCGGGACTCGACCAGGAACAGCTCTGTCGCGTCTTCGATCCGTTCTACACGACCAAAAGCGATGGCACCGGGCTCGGCCTGGCGATCGTCCACCGGATTGCCGAGGTACACGGCGGTCGGGTCACCGCACGAAACTGTCCTGAGGGTGGGGCGGCGTTCACGATTGAACTGCCCCGCCGTGCGATGGGAGTAGCCGCATGACCAAGAGGCGAAGTCCAGTTGCCAAGGGTCACATTCTGGTAGTCGACGACCACGCCGCCGCGCGTGAGTCGATCGCCGACGTGCTGCGCCATGCCGGCTACGAGGTCGAGTGCTCGGCCAGTGCGGTCGAGGCGTTGCCGATTCTCCAGAGCAAGTCGTTCGACGTGGTAGTCACCGATCTGCAGATGCCGGGCATGGACGGCTTGGAATTCATCCGCCAGATGAGCCACCGCCGACTTCGGGTGCAGGTGCTGATGATTACCGCGCATGCCTCGATCTCGTCGGCTGTCGAAGCGATGCGACACGGTGCCTTCGATTACCTGGAAAAACCCTTTGACGCGATGCGTTTGGAAGAGCTTGTGGCCCAGGCGATTGAGCGTCGACGATTGCTCGACCCCGAAGTGGTTGCCGCGCACGACGTGCCCGACTCTCTGGCGGCAGACAACCTGGGAATGGTGGGCGACAGTCCGGCGATGAGAGAACTCCGCGACCGAATTCTGCAGGTGGCGCCGACCGACGAAACGGTGCTCATCTGCGGCGAGAGCGGCACCGGCAAGGAACTGGTCGCTCGAGCGATCCATGCCCTCAGCCGGCGCGCCGGCGGGCCGTTGGTAAGCCTCAACTGCCCTGCCCTTTCCGCTCAACTCACCGAAAGCGAACTGTTCGGCCATCGCCGGGGTGCATTCACAGGTGCTGAGTCCGACCGAGAGGGTCGCTTTGAACAGGCCGACGGCGGCACGATCCTGCTGGACGAAATCACGGAAATCGATCTCTCGCTGCAAGCCAAATTGCTGCGGGTGCTGCAGGAGCGGACCTTTGAACGGGTCGGCTGCAGCGAAACTCGCACGGCCGACGTTCGCGTCGTGGCCAGCACCAATCGCGAGTTGATTGAAGAAGTCGCTGCAGGACGTTTTCGGCAAGACCTCTACTACCGACTTGCGGTGGTGCCGTTGGCCTTGCCGCCGCTCCGCGAACGGGCCGACGACGTTCAGCAACTGGCCGACCACTTTCTCGCACGCGCGGCAAGACGATTGGATCGGCCCGAGTGCGAGTTGGAAGCGTGCGCCCGAAACCTATTCGCCACGTACCACTGGCCCGGCAACGTGCGAGAACTGGAAAACATCATCACCCGGGCCTGCGTGCTCAACCAGGGCCAGACGATCACCGCCAACGAGATGCGACCGTGGCTCGAGCAACCGGAAGAAGTCGACCCGCAGGTGGCGGAGGCCGCATTGCCCGTGGGCAGTAGCCTGGAGGAAGTCGAACGGCAGATGATTCTGGCAACGCTGGAACATTACGAAGGCCACCGTGCAAATGCAGCTCGAGCCTTAGGAATTGGAGTGCGAACTTTAAGCGGCAAGTTGCGGAACTACGGCTACGCTCCGCGTGCCAAGGATTTCAGCAAACCCCTCGGCGGCAATCGGCAAGAGTTGCCGGTGCCAGCGGCAATTACTGCCGGTTCATTAGCCAGAAGGGCCGCGTAGTTTACAGAAACAAGCGAGAGACGGGAAACGAGGCAGACTCGCGAGACTGGCACGCGAGTTGCTAACGGGAAATGTCGCGGGGGGCGACTAGCAAGCGAGAAAAACCATGCTGTCGTCAATGTTCGATTCATCGACTGTGCCGGTGTTAGAGCAGGTCGTGAACTTCACGCAAGCTCGACACGGAGTGTTGGCGGGCAACATCGCCAACCTCGATACGCCCGGCTACAAGACAAGGGATTTGTCTCCCGAGGAGTTTCAGAACCGACTGCAGGAAGCGGTGGAAGCACGGCGCGAGAAGGCGCTCTCGCCGACCTATGAAATCAACGCCCGCCTGGCGGGACGCGACACGGGCAAGGGCCTCGACGGCATGGACCGCGTCCGCGAATCGATCAAGAGTATTCTTTACCACGACAATAGCGACGTCAGCATCGAACAACAGGTAGCGGAAATCAGTAAGAACCACGCATTGCACAACCTCGCTTTGAATCTCATGACGGCGCAGTTCCGGCTGATGAAAGCGGCGATTTCCGAACGAGCGTGAGGGAAATGACGAATGACGAAGTACCCAATGACGAATGAAATCCGAATCCTGAACGTGGGTCATTCCGAGGTCCGACGAGGAATCTACGTTCTAAACGCGTACAGGTGGCCAACGAGATCCCTCGGCAGACCTCGGGATGACAGCGATTCGTCATTCACCAACAGGAGAGCGTAAACATGTTCAGCGCTTTAGATGTCAGCACCAGCGCACTGGTTGCTCAACGGGCGCGGCTCGACGTGATTTCCTCGAATTTGGCGAACATGTCGACCACCCGCAACGAGCGGGGCGAGGCTGTTCCCTACACGCCACGGTACGTTACGTTCGAGACCGATACCGACCTACAGACAACCGGCGGAGGTCAGGGCGTGAAAGTGAGCGGCATCGAGTACTCCGACGTCCAGCCCAGCCTGAAATACGAACCGGGTCACCCCGACGCCAACGAGAATGGCTACGTGGCCTATCCCAATATCGACATGACTACGGAATTCGTCGACGCCTTGTCGGCCACGCGGGCTTACGAGGCGAACATCGGCGTTATTGAGATTTCCAAAGACCTGGGGCGACAGACGCTTCAGATATTGGCTTAACCACACCGAGGAGAACCCGCTCTACATGTTGACGACGTTTGCGACGTTGGGGGGCCAACGTAGGCACAAGGAACCGCGACATGACCAGAATTTATAACGCCCAACCGAATACCCAAGTTTTGTCGCCCCAGTCGCCCACCCCACGGGCGAAAGAGGACGACGCTGTTTCGTTCAAAGGCTTTTTGCTCAATTCGATTCAAGACGTGAATTCGATGCAGCAGCAGGCCGACCAGGCAGTCGAGACGCTGATGACCGGCGGCGACGCCGACCCGGCCGAGGTGCTCACGGCCGTACAGAAGGCCGACATGGCGTTTCGGCTGATGATGCAAATGCGGAACAAGATGATGCAAGTTTACCAGGAAGTGCGAGACATAAGAATCTGAGTGAGTCGAGAGTCCAGTGTCTAGGGTCGAGAGCCAGAAAATGGTTCTTCGACCTCAGGCTCTCGACCCTCGACTCTCGACACTCGACTAACCCATGAGGTCCATGGATGGATTTCTTGAATCAGGCCACTGGCCAGATACGCGAATTGTTTGTTTCGATGACGCCCGCCGCTCGGGTGACGTCGCTGCTGTTGGTCGGCGTGATCGCGGTGAGCCTGGGCTATTTGTTCCAGCACCACTCGGCAGGTCCCGACGACTATCTGTTCAATGGGGAGTTTCTTCCCGGGTCCGACGTCGATCGGGCCGAAGCCGCGATCGCTCAGAAGGGTCTGAACGACTACGAACGCGTAGGCAATCGGCTGCGGGTGCCCCGTGGCCAGAAGGCCGAGTATCTGGCGGCCGTGGCCGACGCAGGCGCTCTGCCTCCGAATTTCCACACTCTGCTGGAAAACGCGCTGGACGTCAGCCCGCTAGTCGATCCCGAAACTCGTCGACAACGGACCAAGGCCGCCCGCGAGCAGCAGCTCTCGATGATCATCCGCAACATGCACGGCATCGAGGATGCGCAGGTGATTTACGACATCCAGAAGTCGCGTGGTCTCGGTCGGACTCCGCAGGTCACCGCCACGGTGAGCGTGCAACCAACTCCAGGCGAAGCGATCGATCCGCGTCGGATGAAGATGATTAAGAAGGCAGTCGCGGGCGCCATCGTCGGGCTCACGCCCGAAAAAGTGATGGTCGCGAATCTCGGGGACGGAACTTACCTCAACGACGACAGCGTTTCGAGCGCTTCGTTCGACGATCCCTATTTCAAGACCCGGATTGATTACGAACGGCTCATGCAGTCGAACATCAAGAATTTGCTCAGCCACATCCCGGGCATTAGCGTGCAAGTAACTGCCGAACTGGACGAGGCGATTGAGCGAACCACCACCACGACCACTCCCGAGGGTGACGCTGCTCCCTTGACCGAAAGCTCACAAGAAACTGAAACAACGCGAACCAATACGGACGCGGGCGGCCAGCCTGGGCTTACCGCTCAAGGGCCTTATCAAAGTAGCGAATCGTCGGCCGGCGAGAAGATTACGGATACTTCCAAAGACAGCTTTAGGGAATCGGAGAACCTGGTCGGAGAGAAACATGTCTTCTTGCGGGAAAGTGGTTTGATACCGAAGAACGTTCGCGTGGGAATCGCGATTCCCAACGATTATCTCATCGCTGTGTGGCGAGAACAGCAGAATCGAAAAGGAGAAGACACCAGCGGTCCGCTCCCGAAGGACATCGATGCACAACTCGAGTTGATCAAGGACAACCTCGACCAAGGTATTGGCGAAGTGATAGTTCCCCTGTTGCCCAAGAGACTAGCGGAAGACGGCTTCTCGGCCGTGAAGATCACTTTCTTCGAGTCGATCACGCCCGATCCAATCGAACCTCCTTCGGCTGCGGACAATGCATTGGCCTGGGCAGGGCAGAATTTCAATACGATGACCATGGCGGTGATCGCCCTGGTGAGCCTGATCATGCTCCGATCGATGGTCAAGTCGATACCGCCTTCCGAGGCGGTGGTTGCGTTCGACACTCCCACGCTGTCGCTCCACGTGGGAGAGAGTCAAGAAGAGTCGGTTCCTGAAGACGAACCGGAAGAGGAGCAATCAAATCGTCCTCGGTTGAAACTGAAGAAGGGGCACAGCCTCAAGGATGATTTGACGGAGATCGTACGCGAGGACCCCGATGCGGCTGCCGCGATTCTCCGCGGTTGGATCGGTAATGCCGGTTGAGTAACGACGAACCCTGGACTTCTACCATGAATCGATCAAGAACAAACGAACGTGATCGGCAGCTTCGCAAGGTTGCCATTTTGATCGCCAGCCTGGACGATGCGCTGGCCGAACAGATGCTGGCCGAGATGCCTGCCGCGGATGCGCGGGCAGTGCGGGCGGTCGTCGATCGGTTGGATCAGGTCGACGCCGACGAAGAGCGCGACATCGTCGAAGAGTTTCGCCGCGGCACTCGTCCGGCAACACCCCACGACACCGAGGGTGTTGAACTAGACGCTTCCCTGTTGGCCCGCATCGAGCAACAAGACTCCAGCGATTGGCAGCAGGCGGTCGAAAGCGGTCGCAGCCCGTTGACAGAACTCAGCGACGCCGAAGCGGTCACGATTGTGGACGCCCTCTCGCGGGAACATCCGCAGACCGTGGCCGTGGTGATCTCGCGTCTCGATCAGGTCGCCGCGGCGAAGATTCTCTCGCTGTTGTCGCCGTATTTGCAGGTCGAGGTGTTGGAGCGCGTGGCGGAACTCGATCCAGCCGACCAGCAGAGCCTGCAGGTCGTGGAATCGCATCTGTCGCAGTGGATCAACCAACAACGACGGCGAACCGAGCGGATGGCCGCGGGGGCGGAACTCGCCCAACGGATTCTTCAGGGCACTTCCCCGGAAGATCGCGCCGCGATTCTCACTCGCCTCGACAGCCGCAATCCCAAGCTGGCGGAACGATTTGGTCGGCGAGCAAATGGCCCTGGCCGAACGCCTGAGCCGCCGCCAACCCGCAAGACGACCAAGAAGCAATTCAACAGGTCAGCAAGCTATCGGCGAGCAACTGAGCCAACGGCCCCGACCATGCCAAGCCCGGTTCCGCAACCTCAGGCTGCCGATTCAACTGACCCACTCGGCGAATTGGAGCAACTGGACGATGCAACGTTAATGAGTGCTCTCACGCAGACCGATCGTCAGATCGTCACCCTCGCGTTGGCTGGCGCTAGCGAGCAACTGATGAACCGCATCCTGCGGCGACTGCCGCGACGACAGGCAAAGGAGTTTCGCAAGCGGCTTCGCGATATCGGTCCGACGCGGCTGGGCGACATGCTCTCCGCACAACAGAAATTGGCCCAAAACGCACGGCAGTTGATTTAACGAACAACGATTACCTAAATTCAGTACCGACTAACAGACAGAAACATCACGCTTATGGCCACGATTATCAAACAAGAATCGGAGTTCTATCCCTCGGGAACTCGCATGAGCGGATTGGCCTTGGACATGAGCGACATGTCGGGCCAGGCCGACCAGTACTTGGACGCCGTGCGCGCCGAGGCGGTGAAGATTGTCGAACAAGCCAGGCAAGAGGCCGCCGCGGTTCGTCAGCAAGCCGAACAGGCAGGCCGTCAGGCCGCCGAAGCAGCAATCGAGCGAATCCTGGACGACAAGGTGGCCAAGCAGATGCAGACGCTCACCCCTGCCCTGGCCTCGGCGGTGAAGCAAGTCGAAGACTCTCGGCAAGAGTGGCTCCAAGTGTGGGAGTCGCGGACCGTGCAGTTGGCTTGCTCCATCGCCCGACGAATCATCCGCCGCGAGCTGCAGCAGCAGCCCGAGCTGTCGCTGGAGTGGGTCGCCGAAGCGTTGCGGCTCTGTTCAGGAAGCGCGGAAGTCATCTTGAGACTTCATCCCTCGGATCACGCCACCCTGGGTGAGCAAGTATCCCGATTGGCCGAAGAATTCCATCCCGCGGCACCGGCGAAGATAGTGGCCGACGAGGCCGTCACGCTTGGCGGCTGTCGGGTGGAAACCGAATTTGGTTCGATCGACCAACAGATTGAAACACAACTAGACCGCGTCGCACAGGAACTCAGTTAGCAGCAGAACTCCGGAATCGAGCAGAGCAGGGATTGATGAACGCAGAATTACCACAACATGTGAACAACGCCATGCTGACCGGTTTGACGGGCAGCGTGGTGCAGATGACGGGCCTGACCGCGGCGGTTGCCGACTTTCCCGCTCCCGTCGGTGCGTTGGTGAGCATCGAAGGGCAGTCGGGCGACGGAATTGAAGCCGAGGTCGTCGGGTTTCGCGACAAGCAGACGCTCGTGATGCCGCTGGAGAATCTCAATGGCATTCGACGAGGCAGCCCGGTGAAGTTGGTGCGCACCTCGCGTACGCTGCGAGTCGGAGAAGGATTGTTGGGTCGGGTAATCGACGCACGAGGACGCTGCGTGGACGGTCGTCCCCAGCCCATGCTCAGCGAACGCATGGCCTTGCAGAACGATCCGATTCCCGCCACAGAGCGGCCACGAATCGACACGCCACTGGCGACCGGCGTGAAGGTGATCGACGGGTTGCTCACTTGTGGTCAGGGTCAACGGCTGGGCATTTTTGCCGGCTCCGGCGTCGGCAAGAGCGTGTTGCTCGGCATGATGGGACGATATACGGACGCCGACGTTTCGGTAATCGCCTTAATTGGCGAACGGGGGCGTGAAGTCAACGAATTCATCCAACGCGAGCTCGGCCCGGCGGGATTGGCACGCAGCGTGGTGGTCGTCGCCACGAGCAGTGAACCGGCCCTGCTGAAAGTGCAGGCCGCCTACGCAGCCACTACCATCGCCGAGTATTTTCGCTCTTTGGGCAAGAACGTGCTGTTGGTGATGGACTCGATCACACGATTCGCCCTGGCGCAACGAGAAATCGGCCTGTCCGCGGGCGAGCCGCCCACGACTCGGGGCTTTCCGCCGTCGGTCTTTTCGCTGCTGCCGAAACTGGTGGAACGCGCCGGCCAATCGCCCCAGGGTAGCATCACCGCTTTCTACTCGGTGTTGGTCGAAGGCGACGACGAGAACGAGCCCGTTGCCGACACGATGCGAGGTCTGCTGGACGGCCATGTTTGGCTTTCACGGCGATTGGCTGAAAAAGGGCATTTCCCGGCGGTCGACGTGCTCGGCAGCATCAGTCGGTTGATGAACGAGATCACCGAGCCAGCACACCAACAGGGAGCCCAGCTCCTGCGTCGTCTGCTGGCGGTGCTCCACGAGAACGAAGACCTCCTGGCAATCGGCGCTTATCGCAAGGGCACCAATCGAGAGATCGACGTCGCCGTCGCGTTGCGTGAAGAAATCAACGCGCTGGTCAGACAACATGTCGACGAGCGGGTGTCTCTCGAAGAGGTGCGCACAGCATTGATGCAAGTGGCACAGAAGTGTGCTCAATTGCTCACCGCCAACGCTGTCGGCGGCGCTCAGCCCGAAGCCGACGCAGACACTACCAAGACAACAGAATCCTAATTCAACCAAACCAATTGTCCTAATCGTCGCCCATGGCTAAGTACCGCTTTCGTTTGGCAACCCTCCGCAAGCTCCGCGAGTCTCATCGCGACGAGCTGCGTGGGAAGCTCGCCGAAGCGTTTCACGCGACCCAGATGCTCGAAGAGCAGCAATCGGCCATCGCGGATGAAATCGTGGCTCTGCAAGAATCTCAACGCCGTAGCACGACCGGAGCGACCACCAACGTCAATATCCTGCTGGAAGCCCAGCGTTATCAAGCTGTCTTGCGAGCACAACAGAGCACGCTTCGGGGCCAGGCCAAGTTGTTGGCCGCCGAAGTCGAGCGCCGCCGACAGACGGTGATCGAGGCGGACCGCGAAGTGAGAGTGTTGGAGAAGCTCGACGAGCGACAGCGGCTCAACCACCAACAAGCCCAAAATCGAGTCGAGGCCAGAGAAATGGATGAAATCGCCTCGCGCTCGAAGGAGGTGAATCAATCGTGGCAGCCATGATTCGAGTCATGTTCCCCCTGATCGGCTATTTTTGCACCGCGACGGTGATCGCGCTCGTCGCCGGCCTCGGATATCTGCGCAACTCTGAAGTGTTGGACGACGAGCGGGTCTTTCGTATTGTTTCCATTTTGCACGACATCGACCTTGAGAAAATCGCCGAGTCGCACGGGCCCACCGAGGATGAAGTTCCTCCCGAGGAATCGTCGTACGATCAGCAGATTGAATATCGTCAGGTAGAGAATCTACATCTGCAGTCGAAACAGGACGACCTGGAGCAACAACTTGGTGTTTTCAAGGATCGGTTCAAGCAACTGAATGTCGCCACGGCACGCTATACGGCGTTTAGCAAAGAAGTAGAAGTGTACCTTCGTCGAGAAGAAGAAAGAGCCATGGAATCGGGGCTCGTCTCCGTGACCACCCAATTGGAGAACCTCACTGCGAAGAAACAGGCCAAGCCGTTGTTGGTCGAGTGGATCAAGGAAGGACGGATCGACGATGTCATTCTCCTTTTGAACGGACTGAAGGACCGAAGCCGTCGAGAAATCATTGTTACATTCGACACTCCAGAAGACATCGACATGCTGAAACAGATCTACGAGCAAATGCTGGCTGGACACCCAGCGAAGACCTATATCGAAGGCAAACTCAAGGATCTTCAGCAGCTCAAAGACCAAGATAGATAACCTTAGCAAGAAAAGGGCTCACGGATGAGCAGTGCAACAGTTTCCCAACTCCTTTCGATCGCAGCGCCGCGTGCCGAAGCGAAGCCGCAGCAGTCGAGTTCGTCGCAAGATGGGCAGTTTCAAGACCTGCTGGCGCGTGCATCGAGCACCGTCGAGGGTCCGTCGAAACCGGGAACCGATACCTCTTCCGTTCAGCAGGCGGACGAGCCGTTGACGGACAGTTCCGAGCAAGACACTTCCTCGCAGTACGACGAAGCCTCGACCAACTCCGAGGCGCCAGCCGACCCGTTGTCCGACTCGGCGACGGAGTCGCCCGAAGCCGCGGAAGAGAGCCAGGCTGACGCGATCGAGTTGTCCGAGGCGGTCGAGCTGGTGCTTGCCGCCCAGATAGTTCCAGAACAAGTCGCCTCCGCCGAAGCAGCCACGCAGCCGGCCCTCGTGGCTTCGGTGATCGACGCCCCCGCGGTTGGGAATTATGAGAACCTAACCGAGCCTGAATCGCAGGCGACGACTGCCCAACTGGTCAAAACCACTGAAGTGACTGTCCCGGCGAACCAATACGGTCAGCTTCCAGAGGAGGAAGCCGGCGCCAACGAGCAGGCCGTTGTGATTGAAGCGACGGCAGAGACGGATTCCTCGTCGCAAGAAGGCCCGGACCTGCCGACGAGCAAGTTGATTCCTGAAACGGACGCACAGCCTGCCACCGAAGCCACTGGCGAAGCTTCCCCCGAGCAGGCATAGAATGAGCCAAACCGTCCGACTACCCAGCCGGCCGAG
>CAXMSB010000289.1:0-2001 GCA_964195615.1 uncultured Granulosicoccus sp.
CCCCAAGTGCCAGGCGATGGCTCGTGCTGTCTGGCTGGAGAAGCGGGAGAGCGAATTGCTTCCCATACCGTACTTCCACGTGGTCTTCACGCTGCCGCACGAACTGGGACCGCTGGCACTGCAGAACAAACGTGTGGTCTACGGCATCCTGTTTCGTGCGGCAGCCCAAACTCTGTTGAAGATTGCCGCCGATCCGCAGCACCTGGGAGCGAAGATTGGCTGTCTGATGGTGCTTCACACCTGGGGACAAAACCTGATGCAGAACCCTCACTCATGATACCCGGCATTATCATTTCCTTGATTCTAAGGGAATAGTCGTGGTTGATTGGCTGAATCACCCTTTGCGAGGATCAGCTTTCCTGTGCTTCGCAGACAATTGAGGATGCCCTTGACCGGTTCGGTGTCTAAGTCCGATCGGCGAAGTTCCCAAGGCGCTCGTGGGGCGACTTGTGTCATTGGCAGCTTGCCGCTGGCTACTAAACGTTCAATCGATTTGTTGCTGACCCGGCAGTACTTGGCTGCCGCGGAGAGGCTCAAGAGTTCAGGGTCGGCCGTGGCTCGCTTCTGGCCGGCGACCCCGTGATTACGCCGAGCCGTTTTTACGCGAGTCTGATTCCAGCGCATCCCTTTGCCGGTACGATGGCCAAGCCGGTTGAGCACCGAGGCGATCTGATCGTCGCCGTAACGGACCGCCATCTTGCGGATGATCTCCAACGCTTCCATCGACGTCTTCTGGGCTGCGGAAGACTTCGGTCGGGGCATCGTCAACTCGGTATGCACACCGCCCTTCCAGTGAATCACAAAACGTAACGTGCTTTCGTCCGCGTCGCTAGCGATCACTTCCTCGATGATGGTTCGAGCAATCTGCTTCTTTAACGTCCCAGAACAAAGTTCGCTGTTCCAGACTTCGGCAAAGTTCTCTCCCAATGCGTGAATCCGTTCTTGATCGGCATCGGTTAACAGCGGTGTTTGTTGAGCGAGATTGGCCAGAGTGGCCTTGGTTTGCTCGACTTCATCGAGCTTCGTGTTCCAACGTCGCTCCAGCTCCGCGGCAACCAGCCGGTTGCGTGGATCGACTGCGTTGTATTGTTCGAACGCACGTTGGGCGTCAAATTCCAGTTGTTGCAACTGCCGTTTTAGCATCTGGAGCCGCCCATCTTCCCCACGAGTCAAACGGTCGATCGCCTGCAGACTCGCCTCGATACCAACAGGCGAGATCACGTGCAAAATCTCTTCCGCGAATCGACGATCCACGCGATGGCCGCCGAAGCCCAGGCAATACTCGCCGCCTGAGTCGAAGTCTCCCTTGCAAAGGTAACGGGCATTCGTACCACGCCCGCCCCAGTAACGTACGTGCAATTTGCGACCACAATGGCCACAGCGCAGCAATCCCGTTAACAACCCGCTGCCGTCGCGGGCGGCGGCCATCGATTCACTCGTTTCGAGATTCATATTATTGCCGCGAATGATCTTCTGGTTCTCTTCGTATGTCTGCCACGTAATATACCCTTCGTGATGGTCGGGGATGAAGACACGGCACTCTTGCGGTCGTCGCAGGCGCCCTTGCCTCTTCTTGAGCTGCCCATCGACGAGCACCGTTTCGACTGGCCGGCGCCCCCAAACGTAAGCTCCGGCGTAAAACGGATTGACCAGCGCGTCGCGCACGAAACCTTGCGTAGGAACTTGCCAAACCAACTGATTACCGCCCCGCGCCGGATTCACCGGCAGTTCGACGTCATGGTCGCGGAACCACTGAAACGCCTGACGAATCGTGCGGACTTCGCGGAACTTCTGGAAGATCAATGCGACCGCTTCGTGCACGCGAGTGTCCGCCGTCATGGTAAGGTTGCCATCCACGTCACACTCGTATCCGACAGGCAACCGCTTGAACAATTCGCCGCGCCGGGCTTTCTCTTCCTGGCCGCGAAGCATTCGCATTTGCAGCACCTTCAACTCGACGACGCTCAGCGTTCCTTTGATGCCGAGAACCAATTGGTCGTC
>CAXMSB010000290.1:0-3271 GCA_964195615.1 uncultured Granulosicoccus sp.
CGTAAGCCTTTATCGGGCTATTACGTGACGAACCTGCTCGATCCGGGCCTGCCCTTTACCGGCGTGATCGAGATGTCGGCGCTGGTGCGCTCCGGGCACTTCGGCGGGCGTGGGCTGGTCTACCTGCCGCGCTATCTCGCGCCCGACGATGCGTTTTTCGAGACCCCGGATGCTGAGGTGAAGGCGCTCTTCCTCGATGGCCTGATGCGCGTCTATCCCGAGGTTCGGCGCGACGACGTACTGGCCTTCCGAATCTCACGCGTGCGCTATGTGATGCCGCTGCCGACGATCGGCTACTCGAAGCGCATACCGCCTGCCGATGCTTCCGTTCGTGGTCTTCACTTCGTAAACTCGGCCCATATCTTGAATGGAACCCTGAACGTGAATGAAACCGTGCAGCTCGCCGAGCGCGCGGCCGAACGTTTCGCCGGACTGTCGTGAAACCGATCGCGAGCCTCTCTCTCGACCTCGACAACGAGTGGACCTATCTCAAGACGCGGGGCGATCCGCGTTGGGAGGCGATGCCGTCTTATCTCGACTGCGTCGTGCCGCGTGTGCTGGAAATGCTGGCACGGCGCGGCCTGCGGATTACATTCTTCGTGGTTGGGCAAGACGCCGCGCTTAAAAAAAACTGGAAGGCCCTTGGCCAGCTCGCGCCCGCCGGGCACGAGATTGGCAACCACTCACTGCGCCACGAACCCTGGCTGCATCTCTACTCCGAGGAGGAACTCGAACGGGAGCTCTCCGAGTCGGAGGCGCACATCGAGGCGGCCACCGGCCAGCATACCGATGCCTTCCGCGGTCCGGGCTACAGTCTTTCCGCGACGACCTTGCGCGTGCTCTTGCGGCGCGGCTATCGCTACGACGCGAGCACCTTGCCCACCTTCCTCGGGCCGCTGGCACGCGCCTATTACTTCATGACCGCCAAGCTCGATCGCGAGGCGCGGCGCAAACGCGCCAAGCTGTTCGGTTCGCTGCGCGATGGGCTCCGGCCTTTACGGCCCTATCGCTGGGGATTGGCCGAGGGAACATTGCTCGAAATTCCGGTTACCACGCTGCCGTTCTTTCGCGTGCCGATACACCTGAGCTATGTGCTCTACCTGAGCGTGTTCTCCGAAGTCCTGGCGCGCGCCTATTTCGAGTGCGCGTTGCGGATCTGCCGGCTGGCCGGTGTCGAGCCCTCGATCCTGCTCCATCCGCTCGACTTTCTTGGTGGTGAGGACGTGCCTTCGCTGGGGTTTTTCCCGGGGATGGGGCTTTCGGCCGCGAAAAAGCTCGCCTTCGTCGAGCGTTGCCTCGAGCGGTTGCAGGCACTTTTCGACGTGCGCACCCTGGGTGAGCACGCCGCGCTTGCCGGGGCACGGCCGGAGCTGCCAGTGGTGGCGGCGAAATTCGGCGAGTGAAGTGCCATGTCCATCTTCTATCGCTTCGTCCAGGCCGCGACGCATGACAGAAGTGTGCGGGATCAATTTCGAGGCGGTGTCGCTTGCCATCGTTCTTATACTGCCCTTCTACACCGCGCTGCGGCTGCAGAGGGACCTACGTTTTCGCTCTTTCATGGTCGCGCGTGACCGCGATTGCCCGGTCGAAGCTGAGGCCCTCGCGGCCGAGTAGCGCGATGCCCAAGACGAGGACCGGCAGGTTGGTGAGGGCGTGACCCGCTATCGCGGCCGCGGCAGCCGTTGCCTGATCGATGCCGTACACGCCGCTCAGCGCGAGCAGATAGAAGGCGTGGAAGCCACCCACCAATCCCGGTGTTGGGATCGCTTCTCCAACCGCGAGGAAGGCGAGGAGCAGGAACGTGGCGTGGAAGGGCAGGTCGATGCCGAAGGCCAAATTGTTTAGGTGGAACGCCAGTGCGGTGAGGAGCCACAGGACGATCGACTGCAGGCCGATCTTCGCCAAATGCGAGCCTGGGGCGCGCAGGACGGCAAGCCCGCTGGAAAACGTGCGCAGCAGCCGGCCGAACGGCTCGGCCAACCAGCGTGGAGCGCGGGTCAACAGTCGCTCGATGCCGCCTACCATCCAATCGGCGTTCGAATGCAGAACGAGCAGGAAGCTCAGGACAGCGAAGGCGGCCAAGCCGGCGGCCGCGCCGGCAAGACTGAGCAGCTCCATCAGCCGGTTCTCGACCTGCGCGACGGGAGGTGGCAGCACGAACAGGAATAGCGCGAACAGGAATAGCACTGTGACAAGGTCGATCAGCCGCTCGATGATGATCGTGGCAAAGCCGGCCGAGGTCGGAATTGGGTGGCGCCGCGAGACAAGCCAGGGTCGCAGCAGTTCGCCCGCGCGGGGAACAAGTAGGCTGGCGGCGAAGCCGACCATGGTCGCCGAGAACAGATCGGCATGTCCTACCCGCCCTAACGGAGCGAGCAGGTCGCCCCAGCGCCAGGCGCGAACCGCGTAGGCCGCGACCGTGACGAGGACGACACCGCATAGCGGCAGAATCTGGGCGTTACGAAGTGCTTGGCCGAGGGCGCTCCAGTCGACCCCTCGGAAAAAGAAGGTGAGCAGGACGGCGGCAAGCAGGGTTCCGAAAAGAAGCCGCGTCCGCTGTGATTTCACTGATTCCTCAAGCCGTTCATAACCTGCTTACACCTTCGCCGAAACTCATCGAATTATAACTGAATCTGGTGTTTGAGTAGTTGAAAAAAAGCGGCGTATCTGGTTGATTTGTAGTTACGACACTTCAAAGCAACCCAAGGAGATGCGCCACTATGGACAAGAATAATGTTATTGAACTGGAACGTCGAGTCAAAAGCGAAACATGGAAAACCAAATACAATGAATACCGGCCTCATGACGCGCTGGGGCGCATGCCGCCAGCCATGTACATGAGGAAATTAAAGCTGGAAAACTCTAGTTTAGAACTGTCTACTTGATGGGGAAGCTTACGGGCCCGCTTAGCAGAACATAAAACTAGTTAATACGGCCAGAGAAACGACTGATCCAGCTAAGTGCCAAAATAACCATGAATGTCGCAGCATTAGCGGGGATATGCAGGTTGAAATCCACGATCGAGTGAATTAGCAAAGCCACAATCGCCATACTCGCTGCGAATCCCATACCCTGCATTAAATGATCCCGGCGCCCCAATTGGGCTCGGATGGACTGCCATAAAGATACGAGCACACAAAACCCGAGCAAACCGAATGCAGGCAAACCCAGATTACTGGCAAATTCCAGATAATCATTATGGGCGTGTTTGACGAAACCAAACCCGAAGCTGCCCGAGTCATACATCGGATAGGTACTGTAAAAACTACCC
>CAXMSB010000291.1:0-44066 GCA_964195615.1 uncultured Granulosicoccus sp.
CCCCGCCGCCGATTTGGAGATAGGCCGTTGGTATCACATCGCGGGCGTCTATGACGGCGCGGCCGGCAAAGCTTCTATTTATCTCGACGGACAACTGAAAGATGAGCACACCAACGCGGCGCTTACGGGACTGGTGAAGCCCGGACAAATTGCGGCGCTGGGTCGCGACGGAGCCAACAACCAATACTACTTCCAGGGGCAGATTGACAACGTGCAGGTTTTCGATCGAGCGCTCGGCCCCGAGGAACTTCAGTTCTTGAATACGATTCAGAAGGAACCCGATTTCGATCTGGACGGCGACGTCGACGGCTTCGATTTCCTGACTTGGCAGCGAGGCTTTGGGCTCAACGGCACCGCCACTCTCAGCGACGGCGATGCGGACCACGATGCCGACGTCGACCTGGACGATCTCGGCTTCTGGGAGCAAGAGTACGGAACTGACTCGCCAATCGTGGCCGCGGTTTCTGTGTTGACTGTCACCGAACTCGGTGCCGAACCGTTGCGGTTCAGCGACGATCTAGTCGACGTGGCGCTGGCTGTGGCACTGGCTGAGGAATCAGACGAGACGTTCGGCAAGCGAGAATACGAATTACACTCGCCGCCGTCATGGTTCTTTTCTACTAGATCGATCGAGCGAAGTGATATTCAATCAGCCTCCAGTTTCTCTGGCCCGGAAAATACCAGTACGGCGAGTTCCCAGGAGAGCGAGTCCCCCGACTGGCCCAGCTCGTGGGAAGACGCGGTGGACAAGGTGTTCGCATCCGTCTTCCAATGATGCCCATCGTCTCAAGACCCGGCATGATGATGGTCTGATATCTGATTCAGTCCTCACATCCACCGTACGAACAAGAAACAGCAGGGCGGGAGGTCGTTCGCCGATCGGAGTTCACGCGTGTTTTCGTCGGAATCTGGTGCAAATTATCACTGGTCGAGCGCTCGCCGAAAAAACGGCGCTTGCCATCAGGGAACGCACAGGGAAAGATACGGGCTTGGCAGATCAACCGTAGCGAACGGCGTCTGGAACAATTCAAGGCAACTGGTCCACGGGCTGCCTCTCGGCAACGCACGCTCCCTGAACAATTCGAAAAGAGAATTCTTCCCATGAACAATACCGAAGAAAAATGGCCGCTTGGCGTCTTCGCGAGCATTGATGAAGGGCTGGGCGTCGATCTCGACGTAGCCCACGAGCTCGGCGTAACCACCGTCCACCTGCACGCGCCGAGCCGCGGTTCGCGGACTCCCCAGGCAGCGCAAGCTTTCACCGAGAAGCTGCAATCACTCGGCCTGAGAGTGACGGTCGTCTTCGCCGGCTTCGAGGGCGAGAGCTATGCGGACATCCCCACGGTTCAGAAAACCATCGGCCTAGTCCCCGCCGCAACGCGGCAAGCACGGCTGGCCGAGTTGAAAAGCATTATCGACTTCACCGAGCTTCTCGCCGTCGATGCGACCGGGCTACACATCGGCTTCGTGCCCCACGACACGACCGATCCCGAGTTCGCCCCGATTGTCGAAGCGACTCGCGAGGTTTGTGACTACGCGGCAGAGAAGGGCATTAACATTCATCTAGAGACGGGCCAAGAACCGGCGGACGTGCTCTCGACATTCCTGCAAACTGTCGATCGACCAAACCTGTTCGTCAACTTCGACCCGGCAAACATGATCCTCTACGGTTGCGGCGAGCCGATCCCGGCGCTGAAGAAGATCGCCCCGCATGTTCGCAGCATCCACTGCAAGGATGCCAACTGGTCGGATCGTCCCGGCGAAACCTGGGGGCAGGAAATGCCGTTGGGCGAAGGGGCTGTCGACTTCGCCGAATATCTCAAAACACTCGACGCGATCGGCTACGCCGGGCCGCTAACCATCGAGCGAGAAATTCCCCAGGAGCCGGAACGACAAAAAGCCGAGATCGGCGGGGCTGTGGCGCTGCTCGCTCGACTCAAGCAAGCGTACGTCAGCGAGAGCGAGGTATCGTCATGAAGCGAGTTGGCATTGTCGGCATTGGCTTCATGGGCATGGTGCATTATCTGAGCTACCAGAAGCTGCCGGGCGTGAAGGTTGTTGCTCTGTGTGAACAAAACACCAAGCGTCTGGCGGGCGACTGGACCGATATCCAAGGAAATTTCGGTCCACCGGGCGAGCAGATGGACCTCTCGGGAATCGCCACTTACGAATCGTCGGACGACCTGATCGCCGATGCGAATGTCGACCTGGTCGACATCACACTTCCCCCCGCCGCGCATGCCGACGTGGCGATCGCCGCGCTGCGGGGCGGCAAGCACGTCTTCTGTGAGAAGCCGATGGCGATGACCGTCGGCGATTGCGACCAGATGCTCTCCTCAGCTCAGGAAGCCAACCGACAGTTGATGGTCGGCCACGTACTGCCGTTCTTTCCAGAGTACGCCTGGGCACTCGGCGAGATCCAAAGCGGCAAACATGGCCGGGTGCTGGGCGGAGCTTTCAAACGAGTGATCTCCGACCCGACCTGGCTGCCGAACTTCTGGAAGGCCAACCAGACTGGCGGACCGATGCTCGATCTGCACATCCACGACGCCCACTTCATCCGTCTGGCATTCGGCATGCCCACCGGCGTCACCACGCGCGGCTCGCAACGCGAGGGCCTGCCGGAGCATTGGCACTCGCTCTTCGAGTTCGACGACAATAGCTTGGCAGTCGAGGCCACCAGCGGCGCGATTGGTCGGCCAGGGCGGCCCTTTCTGCACGGATTTGAAATCCAATTGGAGCGGGCGACGCTCGTCTTCGAGTTTGCCGTGATGAAAACCGCGGCCGGCGCCGACGAAGGTCGTTATCTCTGTCCGCCGACGTTGCTCGACGCCGAAGGTAACGCCCATGCCGCCGAACTCGGCGACGGCGATCCGATGAACGCTTTTGCCGCCGAGCTTGGGCACGTTGTCCAGGTAGTGGAAGGCAAAGCGGAGCCCGGCGCGTTGGCGTGCGTACTAGCTCGCGACGCGATTGAAATCTGCCGGATGGAGTCGGACAGCCTGCTGGCCCACGGCAAGTGAACCCCCTGCGCCAGGGCATGCCGACGAGTCCCAGGGCTTCCGCTGAATCGGCACGGTAAATGCGTTGCAGAGATGGTGCCATCGTTCGACGAGCTTACTGGCGTGACTGGAGGCATGGCCCGGCTTCTAAACCACCGGGTTTTGTCGCTCCCGGCGACGGCGATGGCGTTTGACGGGGTCGGTAACAGTCCCGAGGAATTGCCCAGAAGAGTGTGCTGATTGGCACACCAGCGTGCGAAATTTGCCGGGAAGAGTTTCGGTACGAGAGACCTGAAAGACACAACATTTACGGAGCAAGAACCATGGCCTTACTGGCACATTTGGCGTTGAGTGACGTTGGCGTCGCTGCTTTGATTTTTCTGGTGGGCGTGATCGCAGGTGTCGCGGCAGCGCGGCGCTCATCAGCAAATTCGAGGTAGGGGCGCCCCGAGGGGTTCGTCGAGCGGCACCTGCCGACCAAGGGCCCTCCGCACCACAACCGCGGCCAGCGAGCGAGGACCGACTTCGCCGATGCACTTGGCATGCGCGGTCTCGGCGACGCTCTGCAGAGCCCGCAGGGCGTCTCCCGTGCTCCCCCGTGGGACAGCCACCACCATCGTCCCTTCGTTCGCCACGTGAACAGCGTCGATCCCCAAGACTTCGCAGAGTCCTCGTACTTCGGGGGTCACGGGCAAACGCTCTTCATCGATCGAGAGGGTCATCTGGCTTGCCTCGGCCCACTCTTGCAGCACTGCGGCCAGTCCTCCTCGAGTGGCGTCGCGCATTGCTCGGATCGGAACACCGGCCTCGCGGAGCTTCTCAACGGCATCGACCAGTGGAGCGCTGTCGCTCGTGGGCGGCGATTCAAACTCCAGACCTTCTCGACTGGCCATGACCGCCATCCCATGGCGACCGATGGGGCCAGTCACGATGATTTCATCACCTGGCTCCAACGCAGTAGGCCCCGGCGGGCTCGGAGTGATCTTCTCACCAATTCCAGCCGTGTTGATAAACAGCTTGTCAGCAGCGCCGCGTGGCACAACTTTCGTATCGCCGGTGACAACGCGGACGCCGCTTCTCCGAGCCGCCTTGGCAATGCTACTCAACACCCTTTCAAGCGTGGCGATGGGCAAACCTTCTTCAATGATCAGCCCCAGGCTAATCCACAGTGGACGGGCGCCGGAAACCGCCAGGTCGTTCACCGTACCATGCACGGCCAGCGAACCGATGTCCCCACCAGGGAAGAAGAGCGGAGAAACGACGAAACTGTCCGTGCTCATCGCCAGCGGACCCTCGCAACGGGGCAGCGAAGCCGCGTCGCCGAGATCGTCAAGGAATTCGTTCGCCATGGCCGGCAGAATACGCTCGCTAATCAGTCGATGCGTGAGCCGACCCCCTTCGCCGTGAGCCAGCGTAACGCAATCGTCCCGCGGGCTCGCAGGTACGGGGCACGCTATCGACTTGGATGGGACGCTCATCGAAGCAGCTCCTAGACGGTTTGTTGAGACAGATCGCCGGCGTAGCGATGGTAGGCGGCGCAAGCGCCCTCGGCCGAGACCATCGGGGCGCCCATCGGCGATTCCGGAGTGCAGGTCGAGGAGAAAAATTCGCACTCGACCGGCTTGATGTGCCCTGTGAGGACGTCGCCGCTGCGGCACTGGGTCGATTCGATGACGGGCAGATCCAACTGGGTGAACCGCTTGGTAGCGTCGAAACGGGTCCACTGCTCGCGAAGCTGCAGGCCTCCGTCCGGGATCGTGCCCAAGCCTCGCCAAGCTTGATCGCAAATTTCGTAAACGTCGTCGACGATGTCCAACGCCTGCCGGTTGCCCTCGGCCAACGCGGACCGCGAATACCGATTGCAGACGGCTGCCTCTCCCCCCTCAAGCTGTCGAACGCATTCCAAGATGCCAGACAAAAGATCCACGGGCTCGAAGCCGGTCACAACGACAGGGACTCGATGCTCACGGACAAACTCCTTGTAGCACTGATACCCAGCCACGGTGCAAACGTGCCCGGCGCCGAGGAACCCCTGCACCGAGCTGTCCTTGCTGGCCATCAACATCTCCATCGCCGGCAACACGCGAACGTGGGAAACCAGCAGAGAGAAATTGTCCAAGCCGCGCTGCGCAGCCTGATGGACGGCCAGGGCAGTTGCCGGCGTGGTCGTTTCAAACCCTACGGCGAAGAAAACAACCTGCTGTTCGGGGTGGGAAGCGGCGAAATCAACCGCGTCGAGCGGCGAGTAGACGATCTGGACGTTGCCACCGTCGGCTCGAACCTGCAACAGATTCTCGCGACTGCCGGGGACCCGCAACATGTCGCCAAAGCTGGCGAGAACCACATCCGGACGCCGCGCCAACTGCGTGGCAAAGTCGATCGACTCGAGAGACGTCACGCAGACCGGACAGCCGGGGCCATGGATCAGTCGCACGGCCTCTTTCAACTCGATGTCAATTCCGTACCGCAGCAGGCCGTGCGTCTGCCCGCCGCAAACCTCCATGATCGTCCAACGACGAGTTGCCAATTGCAGAATCTCCGCGATCAACTTTTGGCACAGCTCAGGCTGCCTGTATTCATCAACGTATCGCATCAAGGGCTTACTCCTCATCGACGACCGTGTCGCCGCGGTCGCCGATTTCCATTTCGTCCAAGTCGATTTGCTCCAGAGTTGCCCACACTCTGGCCGCCTCGTCGGGATCGATGCGGCTGATGGCGATGCCGGCGTGTACGAGCACATAGTCGCCCAAGTCGACATCGGTCATGCAGGCCATGTTGACGCTTCGCTGCACGCCGCCGAATTCAACCAGCGCACTGGCAAAGGGCGGTTCGCGTTCGCGCCACTCAACAACTTTCCCGGGTACGGCTAGGCACATGGGTTGTTTTCTCCTGATTTCGCGGCGAAAGCCAACTGCCCCGCCGCCAATCCGCCGTCGTTCGGCGGAATCACGCCAGGCAAACCAAGCGGTTGCTCAAAGTCCGCGAGTTCTTCCACGACCAATTCTGTCAGCAAACGGTTCTGAAAAACACCCCCGGTGAGGACGGTGGGCATGCCGGCGTGTCGACAGACCTCGGCGATTGCCGCAGCCAAGGTTCGATGAAATCGCATCGAGATGGTCCCGGGGTCAACGCCGCTGGCGAGGTCACCGAGCAAACCTGCGAACAGCGGTCGCCAGTCAAGTTCCAAGAGGTCGCCCTCCGCCAGCGGAAACTCGTATTGCCCGCTTGCGGTGCGATCCGCGGCTGCTTCCAGCCTCATTGCCGGCTGACCGTCGAAATCGGCCCGATCGATTGCCAAGATGATCGCCGCGGCCGCGTCAAACAGACGACCGGCACTGGTTGTCGTTGGCGAGAATCCCCGGCTATCGAGAATCTTCTGGACGGACGCCACGTCGACGTCCCGATCGCTCCAGCACGATAGATTTGCCAGCTCCTGTTTGTCCAGAACATCTGCCAGAACGGCGACCGCCGCGCGCCACGGCTGGCGAATTGCGGTCTCGCCGCCTGGCAATCGAAACGGCCGGAGTCGGGCGTAACGACCGAAACGCGTCGCGGTTGCCATCAGGAACTCGCCGCCCCAGATCGTGCCATCCGTTCCGAAACCGGTCCCGTCCCAAGCGACGCCCAGCACCTCGCGGTCGAGCCAACCGTGCTCCAGCATGCCCGCCACCACGTGGGCGTGATGGTGTTGAACCGCCACCGCGGTCTTGTCCTGTCGCGAAACCCAAGTCGTGGAGAAGTACTCGGGATGCATGTCGTGTGCCAGTTGCCGCGGCTGGAAGCGATAGAGTGTTTGGCTATCCTCGATGTGTGCCAGATATCTCTCCCGTGCGGCGAGTGTTTCCTGATCTCCGATGTGTGGCCCAAGAACGGCCTGCTCGCCGTTGCACCAAGCGGTGGACGCCTTCTGGTAGCCTCCGACCGCCAGCATGGGATCTGTCGACGGCAAGTCCAGAGCCAGCAGGGCCAAGCCCCTTGCCAAGCGAATCGATACCGGCCGTCCCGCGATCACTCGTACGACGCTGTCGTCAATCGGTCGGGCGATCTCACGGTTGTGATGCAACCAGAGGTCGCAGATACCTCTCAGGTTCTGCTCCGCTTGATCGACTTGATAGTCCAACGGCTCGCCATCGCGGTTGCCACTGGTACAGACCAACGGACGTCCCACGTCGCGAGCCACGAGGGCGTGCAACGGCGTGGAGGGCAGCATCAAGCCGACTGTGTCCAAGTGTGGATGAATCGAGGGCGCCAAGCCGCTGTCCGACTTGGCCCGCACCAAGACGATGGGATTCGCTGGGCCGCAAAGCGTTTTTCTTTCTTGGTGGTCGAGATGCGCCAAACTCTGAGCTGCAGTGAGAGATTCGACCAAGACGGCCAGCGGTTTGCCGCGGCGATGCTTTCTTTCGCGTAGCCTCTCGACGGCTTCTTCGTTGGTCGCATCGACAAGCAACTGATATCCGCCCACGCCTCGCAACGCGACAATCTTGCCCGTCGACAGTGCCGCCACGGTCGCCTGCACAGCATCGTCGCCTTCTCCAAGCGTATGATGTTCCCCGTCGACGGCCCAGACTCGCGGGCCACATTCGCTGCAGGCATTGGTTTGTGCGTGAAAGCGACGATCGCCCGCGCCTCGATACTCGGTTTCGCAGGGATCGCAGAACGTGAAATCCGACATGGTCGTTTCCGTTCGCTCGTAGGGCATCGAACGGATGATCGAATAACGGGGACCACAGAGTGTGCAACTCGTCAGCGGATAGCGAGAGCGTCGGTTCGTCTGGTCACGCACCTCTTCGAGACAGTCGGAGCAGACGGCCAAGTCCTCGGGAACCCGTGCCGCGAGGGGCCCGTTTGAGGGTTCGACCACAATCTCGAACGCTGTGCGTCCCCGAAAAGCCGTTTGTTCGACGCGAAACCGGTCGACCTGTGATCCCGGGGGAAGCTGCTCCGCAAGAGTTTTGGAAAACCGTGAGACCGTCTCCGACGGGCCTTCCACTTCGATCTCCACGCCATGGCGTGAGTTGCGAACACAACCAGCCAAGCCCAGTTCTGTTGCCAGGCGAAAAATCGTTGGGCGCACACCGAGGCCCTGCACTCGTCCCGACAGGATAAGTCGACGAGCGGCAAGACCGTTTTCTGAGCGGCTCAGCGGCAACGTCCCAGAGCGGTCGGCCATGGACATCTCATCGTGAACGAGGTTCTTCATTGTGATGGCTCTATTGCGCAATCACTTCCTTGCGATGGAACTTCACCGAAAGTTTCCGCCGCTCGCACTCCAGCATATCACACCACTCCTTCATGCCGTGTCCCGTGAAGGCGCAGACAGAAACGCACTCCATGTCGGGCTGAACGCGTTGGGCGTCTGCCACAGCTCGCTCGACGGAAAATGGTACGTGAGGCAGCAGGTCTGTCTTTGTGATAACGAGCAGGCGACTTGTGAAAAACGCTTTGGGATACTTGCCGGGCTTGTCGTCTCCTTCGGTGGTGCTGAGCACGATGACGCGCAAGTGTTCGCCAAGATCATGAGAGGCCGGACAGATGAGATTGCCGATGTCCTCGATGAAAAGAAAATCCAACTGCTCCCGCTGAAGATCGGCAAATGCCTTCTTCACCAAGGGAATCTCCAGATGACACGCTCCGCCCGTCGTGATCTGCTTGGTCGGGGCGAAGGGCAGCAGTCGCTCCGCGTCGCGCTCGGTTTCCACGTCCCCGACCAGAATGCCAATCGAATAGGACTCGCCAAGCCGTTGGGCCGTGTGTTCCAGCAAGGTCGTCTTGCCCGAGCCGGGCGACGAAAGCAGCCGGACAACCAGCGTGCCCTTTTGGGCCATCGAGTCGCGAAACTCAGCCGCCGCGGCCCGCTGTTCGGCGCGGATATCGCGTTTTACATCGACCGTTTTCTTAGGCATCGTTCTACTCCTGGCGATCAGCGCCTCGGTCAATCGTGAGGTCAAGAAAATGAGTGGAACAACTAATGCAGGGATCGTAGTTGCGGATCAAGTGTTCGCAACGATGGGTCGCCTCGGCATCGTCATGGATGGCAACACGGGGCACATAATCGTGCAGATCACTTTCAATCTGCCCGAGGTTCTGCGAGGTGGGCGGCACGATCTTCGCCTCGGCAATCAAACCGTCGTCGCCGATCCGATACCGATGGTAGAGCAAGCCCCGCGGCGCTTCGGTCGCGTGACATCCTTCGCCCGCCGAGGGAGTGTATTGCACCCGGCTCTGCGAGAGCTCGGCGTTGTTATCGTTGACGATGGCGATCGCCTCTTCGTAGACGTCGATCAACTCGATGGCCCGAGCGGCGATGCTCTGGAAGTTGTTCCGCGACGGCCAGTCGATTCCGCATTTTTCCGCGTACTTCTTGGCCGTGGGCAGAAGCTGGTCGAAGCAGAGATTCAACCGCGCGAGCGGCCCAACCAAGTACGGCTTTTCCTCGGGCAACTTCACGCTGTGCAATGCCGTGCTCTGCTTCATGTGGCGTTCGTCGAAATGCTGTTCGTACTCTTCCATCGCAATGTCGAGCCCGCTCGTGGTAACGATTCGCCCTTGGTTCAGGGGGAATTCCTCCGGGTGCTTGAGCGAGACGCATTCGTAGTCGACCTCCAGGTCGGGGAACGAGAACTGTGACACAAGCTCTAATGTTTCAATCGAAGCTTGAAGCCCCCACTCGAGGTCGGGCAGCAAGGCTTTCAGCTTGCGTACGTCGGGTGCGCGATAGAAGCCGCCAACCGTTACGTTGATGGGATGAATTGCGCGACCGCCCAGCACTTCGAGCAGATCGTTGCCGATTTTCTTCAGCCGTAGGCCCTTCTTCACCACCTCTTTGTGGTCGGAGGCCATGCTAATGCCGCTTTCGTAGCCCAGAAAATCTGGCGCGTGCAGCAGATAGATATGCAGGGCGTGGCTTTCGATCCACTCGCCGCAGTAGAGCAACCGCCGCAGCGAACGGATCTCGGGACCGACTTCGATTCCCATCGCTTTTTCCAAGGCATGGCAGGAACTCATCTGGTATGCCACCGGACAGATGCCACAGATGCGTGCCGTGATGTCAGGCACCTCTCGCACCTCGCGGCCCCGCAGGAAGCTTTCAAAGAACCTGGGCGGTTCGTAGATGTTCAGCTCGACGTGTTCCACTTGGTCGCCGTTGAGCTTGACATATAGCGCCCCTTCGCCTTCGACGCGGGACAGGGCCTTCACTTCAAATACTCGGTTGGCGGGCATGATTTCGGTTCCTGAAAGGTTGCCGTGCTTACTGTTTTGCTTGTATTTCGACGCGTCCTTCGAGTGCGTCACTAGCCTCGCGGAAGTCTGGGGCATAGCCGTTGAAGTTTCTCGCAAGTCGGACCAGATGGTCGCGATCGCTGTCCCCTTCGGCGTAATGTCCTGTCAGGCTCACGAGGTTGGGTTGCTCTTTGGGCCCGTAACAGCCGAAGCATTCGCGACAATAGGCCGGGCAGATTGCCCCGCAACCGGCTTGGGTGACCGGGCCCAAACAAGCGACTCCCCGAGCCACGGCCACGCAGACCGTCCCCTGACGTTTGCATTCCACGCAAACGCTGTAGCTGGGAACTTTCGGCTTGCGACCGTGCAGCAGGGCCGCGACCAGATCAACGAGCTGGCTCTTACTGATCGGACAGCCGCGCAACTCGAAATCAACCGCCACGTGCTCGGCGATCGGCGTGCTGGTTTTCAACGTGCTGATATATTCAGGATGAGCATAGACCTGGCCGATGAAATCATCGACCGAGGCCCAATTTCGCAGTGCCTGAATTCCGCCCGAGGTGGCGCAAGCTCCGATCGCCACAAGGAATCGGCACTGCTTTCGGATCTCCTGAATCCGCTCGGCGTCGTGTTGCGTGGTAATCGATCCTTCGACAAGGCCGACGTCATAGGGGCCTTCGCTTTGGGCCGTCCGAGCTTCGAGAAAGTACGCGATCTCGATCGCTCCGGCGATGTCGAGCAATTGGTCCTCGGCGCAAAGCAGCGACAATTGACAGCCATCGCAGGAGGCAAACTTGAAAACCGCTAGTGTGGGTTTATCCGCCATCACAGATCCTCCAAGTTCAGATAGGGCTCCATCTGGACATAATTAAAGACAGGGCCGTCTTTGCAGACGAAAGTGGGGCCCAATTGGCAATGACCACAGAAACCCATCGCGCAGCTCATGTTTCGTTCCAGCGAGATGAAAATCTGCTCGGGCGGCACCTTGCGGGCGAGCGCTTCAAAGATCACAAACCGAATCATGATCTCCGGTCCGCAGGTCATCACAAACGTCTTCTGACCGTCGAGTCTCAGGTGATAAAACAGCGCCGGCACCACGCCGATGTGGCCTTCCCAGTCGGGCTCGCCGAGGTCCACGGTTACTTCGACCTCGATGCTCGCCTCTCGCCACTGATCATATTCATGGCTGTACAGCAGGTCTCCTGCCGTGCGGGAGCCATAGAGTAACATCACACGTCCGTAATCCTCACGGTGGTTCATCAGGTGATAGATCGCGGGCCGCAAGGGCGCCAGACCGATGCCCCCGCATGCGAGTACGATGTCGCGACCTCGACATTGCTGCATGGGCCACGCCGTGCCGAACGGCCCGCGAATGCCGATCTGTTGCCCGGGCTCTTTGCGAGATAGCGCCTGGGTGACGTTGCCTGCCACGCGAACCGTGTGAGCAAGCGAGTGACGCTCCGCCGGATTCGAGCTGACCGAGATCGCCGACTCGCCGTAGCCAGGTAGATAGAGCATGTTGAACTGCCCCGGCAAGAAGCTGTACTCAGCCTCCCCGTCGCGTTGCTCAAGCTCCAAATCGTACGTGGCCACACCGGGCACTTCCTGATGAATTGCCTTGATCTCGGCCCGCTGAGGTCTCCAGGGGCTAATCGCAGATGTCTCTGAAAGGGTTGCCGTCATGGTTGGTCTCCTCGAATGGCTGCCACCTCTTCGGTCAGGTCGATTCCCACTGGGCACCAGGCGATGCACCGCCCGCAACCGACGCAGCCGCTCACACCGAATTGGTCTTGCCAAGTGGCAAGTTTATGAGTCAACCATTGACGATAGCGCGAAGCGGTCTGTTTTCGAACGACCCCTGTGTTAGTGTAAGAGTGTTCGGCAGTGAAACACGAATCCCACGTTCGCTCACGCGCGACATGGTCGCCAGAGAGATCCGCCACATCATCGACCGAGCTACAGAAGCACGTTGGACAGACCATCGTGCAGTTGGCGCAGGACAGACAACTCTGGGCAACTTGCTCCCATCGTGGATGGTCCAGGTTGTTGAGTAGTAGATCATGCACGTCTGACGTATCGAGACAGCGCTCGCGCGGACTCTCCAGATCGAGCACTGAATCGGTCTGCGGATCGCGATCCTTCATGCTCGTGTCCAGATCGATGACCGTCTTCCGCGCATCTTCCACTTGGTCGAGCGTGCAGGGGGCCCACTCCGCAGCGGAGATCACCGTGCCGCCGTGTTCCGATCCGATCTCGACGACAAAATGGTTGGCCATTTCGATCAGCGCCAGATCGAAGTCATTGCGTACTGCCGGGCCAGTTCCCATCGAGTGGCAGAAACAGGTGGGCGCGGCCCGTTGACAGTTCACCGCGACGACAAACAGATCTTGGCGACGTCGCTGATACTGAGGATCGACGTAGGCGCCCTTCAGAAACACACGGTCTTGGATCGCCAGCGCGTTCAGATCACACGCCCGTGGCCCGATTACGGCCAACGGACGCGACGGCAACTCCGGCTCTTCGAACTGCCAGTTCCCATCGGTCTGGTGCGACTGGAAGAGGGTTTCACGCGGGGAAAATAAATACTTCTTCAACGATTCGGGACCGACTGTATAGTCGAACCAGGAGTCTGTTTTCGAGCGATGCAGCCGATACTTTCCGCCGTCTTGCTCGTCGACATAGCCGATCGGCAGCTGCTCGATCTTTTCGAGTTCGCCGTAGACGATGGCTTCGTCGATCAATCGCGGTCCCACGGTGAGAAAACCAAACTCTTTGAGCGTGTCGATCACCTCCTGAAGCTCGGTCTTCTCCGTACGCACAAAGGAGCCTATCGGCAATCGGTTAACTGGCATCTTCCCCTCCCTTTGACGCCGCGTCGGGGGCTGTGGCCGTTTGACCGCCGTACAAATCTAGAAGCTGCATCCGAGTTATGTGGAGGCGCTTGGCAAGCGAGAGTGATGTCCGATGCATGATCTCGTACCCAAACCGCGGGTTATGGTCGCACAGAGTGAGCAATAAACCAGCATGGACTTTGATGAGTTGTGTGGCATCGGTGGTTCGCGCGGTCGCGGTCAGGCGGGCTCGCTCCAGCAATGCCGACCAGCCCAACAGGTCACCTGGTCCCAAAGTCAGGATACGTTTGCACCCTACCCCCGGTGCACACATCTCTAACAGCACACCGCCACGGACAATAAAGTAGACGCTTTCGGCTTGGTCTCCATCGCGGAAGATCAGCTTGTTCTTGTCGAGACTCACCAACTCGGCGACTTCGGCGATCCTCTCGAGGTGCTCCTGCTCGACATCGTGGAGAAAGCGGACCTCACGCAGGCTTTCGATGAGCATCTGCTTGTTCATGATTATCGTCCTCCAGTGTTACTGATTCCAGCATAAGGTCTTCGCCCCGCAGAACTCTGACCTGTTGGCTTTCGCACGCCGGGCACAGAAAATGAAAATGTTCCACCGTAAACTCACTACCGCAAGCGTCGCATGTTGCCTCCAGTGGCACGGTCTCCAGGTACAACTCGGCTCCTCGAACCGGAGTATGCGGAGACATGTCACGAAACGCTGTTTTCAGCAATTCCCCCTCGACGCCGGAAAATTCTCCGACGCTGATCCGTACGGACGTGACGCGACACGACTGGTGTTCAAGCATCACCTCTACTACCTGTCTCAATAGTTGTCTTACAATCGACCGCTCATGCATGGGCCGCCTCGACACTCTCCTGTTGCACGCGCCGCTTGAGCTCCGGCAGAGCACGCTCCACCTCGGTGCTGAGTTTCCACATGCTGTGGCATTGACCCGCTTCGATGGCGTAGACCACCACTCGGGGGGGTAGTTTTCCCAGCCGCTCTGCCAGACGCAGAGAAGCACCGAGACCAAAACTGTGCGACGACTCACTTCGCAGTTGATCCAAGCGTGAATCGGGCCATGTGAGTCGTTGGATCGAGCCGGCCTCGGCACCGGAAACACAGGCATCGACAATCACCAGATGCTCGCAATTGTCGAGATAGTCGATGATTCTGGTCGGCTCTTCCAGGGCGAACGCCGGGACAAAGGGCTTGCTGTGTTCGCGAAGCCTTTCCACCAGATGCCAGCCGACTCGGTCGTCGCCGTGCCAGCTACCCAAGCCGATAACGATGGTGCCGTGAGTCTTATCCATGTGCATTTCCATTTCCTGGTCCAACCGTGCTACGGCGTTTCCTTGTACTTGGCTATCACCTGTCGAAGATCTTGCATCTGAAGATCGTTGGTTCTCATCAAGCGCCCTATCCTTTCGTCGGAAGCTGCGTCCGTCGGCAGACCGAGTTGATCGAGGAGATACTCTTTCGGAAAACCCCCGCTGCCGGGCGGCAGTTGATAGCGCATCAAGAAACCAGTTGAGGCAATGAACACAAGAGCGACGAACGCTAACGTATCAATCAGTGCGTTGAGTGCTGTGCGCTTCACTATAGCAGACGACCTTTCGTCACGTGCCGTTAACCGAGTTGGTGTTGGTGTAGGACATGAGCGTTTTTACGTAGTTAGTCCTTTCCAAATCTCTCGGGTCTGGGCAATTCTGGTGACTCATGCTTCCCTTGAGCTGCTCGATAGAATCGTACTCGTTAACATCGAGCCAATTGTGCAGCCAAGCGATAAAGTCGTGCAAGTGGTTCACTCCGCGGTTCAACAGCACGGACGTCAGCATCACTGCGTCGGCCCCTACCAGCAGCAGCTTGATCGCGTCGGCTGGCGTGTGTACGCCGCTGGTCGCGGCGAGAGATAGTAACAATTGGTCGCGCAATATCGCGATCCATTGCATCGGCAAACGATATTCGTTGTGGTTGCTCAGGAACAATCGAGGGGCGATCTGTAGGGTGTGTAGATCAATGTCGGGTTCCAGGAATCGGTTGAACAACACCAACCCGTCGGCTCCCGCCTCAGCCAGGCGACCCACGAAGTGCGGCAGACTGCTGAACTGGGGGCCGATTTTTACCGCCAGCGGAATCGTGATGCCCTTCCGGATTGTCCCCACGAGATCGACGTACTGATCCTCAACCCCTTTCGAAGAGACCTCTGGATCGGTGGGGACGAAGTAGATATTTAGCTCCAACGCGTCGGCCCCTGCGTCTTCAATTGCCCGAGCGTATCGTTCCCAGCCGCCGGTGGAGGCGCCGTTCAAACTGCCGATGACTGGAATCGACAGGCTCGATTTGGCCGATTTGATGAGGTTCAAATAGCTGAGTGGCCCGAGATTGTAGTCCAGTAAATCTGGGAAGTGCGATTGCGACTCGGCATCGACACCGCCGTGGTGTTCATGGAGCGCATGGAACTGCTGTTCGTCGTGAATGAGCTGTTCCTCAAACAACGACGGCAGCACAACGGCCGCGGCTCCCGCATTTTCCAACTGCTGGAGTGATTCGATGTCGCCCGTCAACGGACTCGCCGAGGCAACCAGAGGGTTCTTCAGCATGATCCCCAGATAGCGTGTTGTCGTGTCGGCAGTCATCCGACCACCTCCTCCTGTTCTTCCGAGACTTGTCGCTCGATGCCGGCCATCTGCTCGTAGTAGTGCCACTGGTCGTCGATGTCCTGTTGGGCCAGTTCAAACAAACGCTTGGCTCCCTCGGGATTGGAACGTGCCGTGATCGCGAAGCGCCCTTCTTTCGCGGCAAACTCTTCAAAGGAAATCGTCGGTTTTCGGCTGTCCAAACGGAAAGGATGCCCGCCGTCGACGGCTGAGCGTGGGTCGTAGCGGAAGAGCGGCCACAACCCCGATTGCACCACGACCTTCTGATGCGACATGCCTTTGGACATGTCGATCCCATGCGCGACGCATTGACTGTAGGCCAGGATCAAAGAGGGGCCAGAAAATGACTCTGCCTCCCGAAAGACGCGCAGTGTCTGCGCCGGGTTGGCGCCCAAGGCGATCTGTCCTACGTACACGTTGCCGTACGAAACGGCGAGCATCCCTAAGTCTTTTTTGCGAGAAGGCTTCCCCGAGGCGGCGAATTTGGCTGTGGCCGACCGCGGCGTTGCTTTGGACTTCTGACCGCCTGTGTTGGAGTACACCCCCGTGTCGAGCACCAGGATGTTCACGTTCTCTCCGCTGGCGAGCACGTGATCGACGCCGCCAAAGCCAATGTCATAGGCCCAGCCGTCGCCGCCGACGATCCACACACTCCTCGGAACCAGCGCATCGGCGGCCTGAAGCAGTTCCTTCGCTTCCGGACAGGACAAGCTGGTCAAACGATCCTTCAAAGTTGCCACTTGCCTGCGCTGTTCGACCAGCGCAGCTTCGTCAAATGTTTCTGCCTGTAAAAGTGCCCCGACAAGCGACCCGCCCACTTCGCCAGAAAGCTCCTGCAGCAACTCGACCGCGTAGTCGCGTTGCTTGTTGATGGCAAGTCGCATGCCGAGGCCAAATTCTCCGTTGTCTTCGAACAACGAGTTGCACCAGGTGGGTCCCCGTCCCTCGCTGTTTTTCGCCCACGGCGTGGTGGGAAGGTTTCCTCCATAGATCGACGAGCAACCCGTCGCATTGGCGATGATAGCCCGATCGCCGAACAACTGGCTCATCAATTTAAGGTACGGAGTTTCTCCGCAGCCCGCGCACGCACCGGAAAACTCGAAGAGCGGCTGCAAGAGTTGTGAGCCCTTGATCGTGTCGACGCGTGTTTGCGTCGGTTTCATCTCGGGCAAATTCTTGAAGAACTCGAAACTGGCGCGCTCCCGCTCGACGTGCGGGCCGATCGGCTTCATATTGATCGCCCGGGTTCGCACGGCTTCCTTGCTCTTTGACGGGCAAATGTCGACGCACACCCCACATCCCGTGCAGTCGTCCGGAGCGACTTGAACCGTCAGCAGGTGATCAGCGAGGTCTTTGCCCTTCCAGGGTTTGGAGCGGAAACCTTTCGGCGCACCCTCAAGCTCAGCGGGCGGATAGGCCTTCAAGCGGATCGCGGCGTGGGGGCAAACCCACGCGCACAGGCCGCAATCGGTGCAGATGTCCTGCGACCAGATGGGAATCTCTTTGGCGATGCCTCTCTTTTCATAACGCGAAGTACCCGTGGGAAACGTGCCATCGGCCGGCACGGCGCTGACCGGCAATAGATCGCCGCGGCCAGCGACCAACGGGGCCGTCACGCGATTGATAAAAGGCGTTCCGTTGGACTCGATCAGCGGCTGCAGATGTTTGTTTCCTTCGGCCACCGAGGGAACAGTCACTTCCGAAAGACCCTCCAAGGCCGCGTCGACTGCCGCATAGTTTTTCTGCAGCACCGATTCTCCCCAACGGCCATAGGTCTTGCCGATGGCTTGCTTGATGTGGGCAATCGCTTCTTCGCGCGGTTGGAGCTGGCTCAACGCAAAGAAACAAGTCTGCATCACGGTGTTGATGTGCCCGCCCATGCCCGCGCGTCGGGCGACGGCGTTGCCATCCACAACGTAGAAACGCAGTTTCTTGTCGATAATCTGCTGCTGAACTTCTTGGGGAAGTTGGTCCCAGACCTCGTCCGCACCATGTGGACTGTTCAGCAAGAACGTCGCCCCCGTCGCGGCCACCTTGAGTACGTCGATTCGGTCGAGAAACTGGAACTGATGGCACGCCACAAACGTGGCACGGTCGATCAGGTACGACGAATTAATCGGCTGACGACCGAAGCGCAAATGAGAAACCGTCACGGACCCAGCCTTTTTCGAGTCGTAGACGAAGTAACCCTGTGGGAATAGTGGCGTATTTTCGCCAACGATCTTTACCGAGTTCTTGCTGGCGCCGACGGTTCCGTCGCTGCCCAGTCCATAGAAAACTGCCCGGGTGACATCGTCTGGTTCCGTGGTGAACTGGTCGTCCCAGGCAAGGCTTAGGTGGGTCACGTCGTCGTAGATCCCCACCGTGAAGTGGGGCTTCGGATTCTTCTGTTTCAACTGCTCGAACACGGCAGCCACCATCGCCGGGGTGAATTCCTTGGATGAGATGCCGTAGCGGCCCCCGATCACCCGAGGCAGAGAGCCGTTGGCCAACCCATTTGCAGCGCCATGCTCGGCCAACGAGGTCACCACGTCCTGGTAGAGTGGCTCGCCGGGGGACCCCGGCTCCTTGCAGCGGTCCAATACAGCCAATCGAGTTGCCGAAGCTGGCAGCGAGGAGACAAATGCTTGAACGTCAAAGGGTCGGTAGAGCCGCACTTTGAGCAACCCCACCTTCTCGCCTTCAGAGACAAGCCGCTGGACAGCTTCCTCCGCGGCGCCGACGCCGGAACCCATCATCACCACGACATGCTTCGCGTCGGGGGCGCCGACGTAGTCGAAGAGTCGGTACTGGCGACCCGTCAATTCGGCAAACTGATTCATCACGTTCTGCAGACGGTCGGGTAGCTCCTCGTAAAACGCGTTGCTCGCCTCCCGGGATTGGAAAAACACGTCAGGATTCTGTGAAGAGCCGCGTAGTTCCGGGCGATCGGGGCTCAGCGCCCGGCGACGGTGACCAAGAACTTTCTCGCGATCGATCATCGAACTGATGTCCTCGTCGCTGAGCAGCTCGATCTTGTTTACCTCGTGCGACGTGCGGAAACCATCGAAAAAGTGCAGAAACGGTATGCGCGACTTCAGGGTTGCCGCATGAGATACCAGGGCTAGATCGTGAGATTCCTGCACACTCGCTGATGCCAAGAGGGCCCAACCGGTGCCGCGTGCGGCCATCACGTCGCTGTGATCGCCGAAGATGGACAAAGCATGGGTGGCGAGGGTGCGAGCCGCGATGTGAAAGACCGTCGGCAACAACTGGCCGGCAATCTTAAACATGTCGGGGATCATCAGCAGCAGGCCTTGCGACGCGGTAAACGTGGTGCAGAGCGCCCCAGCCTGCAGAGCGCCATGAATGGTCCCCGCCGCCCCCGCTTCGCTCTGCATCTCGATGACTTCGGGGACGGTGCCGAAAATGTTCTCTCGGCCTTGAGACGACCAAGCATCAGCGCACTCCCCCATGGGCGACGCCGGCGTGATCGGATAGATCGCGACCACCTCGCTAACGCGGTGGGCCACTAAGGCCGCAGCCTCGTTGCCGTCTAGGGTCACGAATTTTGAACCTGCCACTTCTCGTCCTCCAGCCATTCGATCAGCACGCGCTTTGGCTCAGGACCTGTGCAAAACTGATACCAAAGCATGTGGAGGACGCCGGGCAGCCACTTCCGGGGGGTCATCACGGGTTCGGCGGACCGGCCGCAGGCTCGTCCACCCATGACTTCCCGCAGACCAAGGTGTTTTGGAAGAGAGATCAATCGCCAAAAGAGATCGATCCGCTGCTGGCGCTGATGCTTGGATGCCGCTGAGGGGCCTGACGGAGGGGGGCTCGGGAATCGAGCCAATTGGCACAGTTGCGCGTCAGTCTGACACGTTTTGCAGGGGGCGATCAGCGGCAGCAAGCACTCTCGTGCATACCACCAGAGTGAGCCACCGGAAGCACAGAACCGAGTCTTTCGCCGCAGCTAGAGCACTCTCCGCCCAACTGCGGCGGACTTTTCGTCGGTTGAAACTGAGAAACACACGGACCGACCGCCACTCGTACGTGCATTATGCACTATTCTTCGACCAGCAGCCGCTCGTCTTCGGCCAGAGTGTAGCGGAACGAGCGGTCGCGGTTGAGCCGTTCGACGAGCAGTTTCACCTTCACCGGCGACGCGTTACTGGTGACCTCGACGGGGATGCTGAAGGGAGTTTCCTCGCCTGGCACAAGGCCCGATTCATCTTTGGCAAAGATCGAGTGGTTCCCTTGGCCGAGCGATTGGCCTTCTGCATTGAGCAACTCCACCTGGATTCGCAGTTCGCGATGGCCGAATTCACCCGTGGGCATGAGATGCCCAGCGCCGCGGTTGGTCAGCGTCACAGTCACCTCGGTCTGTCCGCCATCCATGGAGTTCGCGGTGATGCGGTTGACCTCCAGAGCCCCTTTCGTCACTCTTTCCGTCCAAACCGGGAACGAATGATCACGAACTCTCCGTTTCGGATGGATCAACGAAAGGACGTGCCCTTCGGTCAGGCGATCGTGATAGGCAGGCCTGTGGCAGTCGCAGCAGTTCTTTTCCTTCTGGCCCAGGTCGAGAGAAGGGATGTAATAATCGGTGCGTTCCTGGGCCTCTATCTCGTGACACGTCTCACACACGGCAGCGGTCGTCAACCGCCTGTCAACTACGGTGGGGTGAGGCCCGTGTCGGTTAGAGTAGGGTCCGGCATAGGCGCCGCCTCGCTTGTGACACGTCACGCAATCGACGCCATGATGGCGATTGCGCTGACGGAGCACCGGTTTGGCGATACCCTTCTGTTCGAGCACTGGCTTTGGTGCATGACACGGAAGGCACTCGCTGGCCTGCCGGTCCTCGGTATCGGCAACGTATTGAGGGTCAACCCACGACTGGGCGTGCGCCGACCGTTTCCACTGTTGCGTGATGCATGCGTGGCACTCCGCGCAACCGTTTGGCGAGGTGTCCCGCATGGCCTTCTTCGGTCCACGGTTCTCGCACCGCTTCCGCGAAGGCTTAGCGCCGCAGAAAACCAGGCACGTCGAGACGCCCAACAGAAGAACGAGCCGAGACAGAACGATGCCGCGGCGGGCATTGCCCGTTCGGATGTGCTTGGTGCGAGTCATGTCGCGTTCTCTGGAAACGTTCGCTGGATCCGCGGCGGACGGAACGCACAACGTGTGAGTTGGGCGCCGGAGCGTTAGAAGTTATACTTCCCCATGAACTCGATTATTACCGATTCCCCGGGACCCAGTTGTGGTTCACCCGCCTGAGTCTCGCGATAGAGGGTCTTCCAGGAAGTCACTTCTATTCCAGCCGACATCTTCTTGGTGATATCGTAGGCGCTGTTGGCGAAGATGAAATGGTTGTAGCGGCGGCCGCTGACAACGTCGACATCGATCGGATCGTCGATACCGGCCCCGAAATTGACGTGAGAACGGCCGGTGAGATCATACCAGAAATCGAACCAGCCACCGCGTGAGCGGATGCCGCTGCGCGTCTGCAACGACACTCCCTGTACGATACCACCAAGGAAAGTGCCGAGGTTTTCGCCCATGAAGAACTCGCCTTTGACGCCGCAACGGTCGTTGATCGGAAGTAGCATATCGACGTTGAAGGACCAAGTTTTTATGCGAGCGTCATCTTTCGGGGTCAGAGGAGGCGTGAAGTCAAAACCCTGTTCGCCAATGTGAGCTGAGACTCCGAGGGTGCAGGGCAGACAGTTCTTCCCGCGCTGCCCACGAGTGATTGCCATGCGGGCTTCGATCAGGGGCCAGCCGCTTGCTTCCGGTTCAGGGCCCGTGACCGTGGTGAAGTCGGTGACAATGTTCTGATTTAGCGACCCTTGGAGCGTGATCAAGGAAACGTCGGAAAGAGCAAGGTAACGTTCGAGTCTGATCTGTGCGCGTCGGAAGCCTATGTTCCCGCCGCCCCAGCCGACCGAGAAGTTCAATGTGTTCGGATTCAATGGTGACACGATGTCCCAAGTCTGTCCCCCAAGCAGCCGGAACTCGTCGTTCTTCACTTCAGCGTATGCATGACGAAGTCGTGCTCCCGGCTGATTTTCGACGAGGAACTGGCCAAGAAAGTCGATTTCGATTCTTCCGCTGCTCTTTGCGTTATGGAAGAGAGGGATTCTCGGTCCGAGAACGTCTATTCCCACCCGGGTCCGACGGGTGTCGACGACGTAAACTTCTTCCCCTTCTTTGTCTTCAGAGGGTATGAACAGAGTGAAAGCTCCAGGGAAGCTGCGTGCGGTCCCGTAGTAGGTACTCCCCCAAATAAGACCGTAGGGGACGATGCGAAATTCGCCCTTCTTCCAGGCCATGTTGTTAGAGTTGCTAGCGTAGGAGGCTGGTATGACCTCCGTCGCCGGCAATTCAGTGAGTGGGGCGACAAGCGGGTCGTTGAGTGTGGTGAAAAATGGGTCGCTAAGCGTGTCGTCGAGTGCGCGCAGCTCGCCCTGGAAGGTGAACACGATTGTGAGGCAACAGATGGTGATCTTGGAAGCAGATAACATGAGTTCTTTCGTTTCTCTCTGTGCTTTCATCGACCACGAGGCGACCTCACATTATCTAATCGAACGGTCAAAATCGACGTTTTCACTGCGAGTTGGCGCGCATTTTCTTGCTGTCCACACAGCTTGGGGGATGTAAGCTGATATCAATCGCAGCACGTAGATTCACACCACGGCGAATAGACAATGTGGGGTACGAATTCTTCGCTCCTAATCGAAGCCCGACATGCGAAAAAGGTGATAGCAAGTCTCCTCTCGCGAGCTCGGTTCTCAGTGGACTGGTCACTGAGTCAGACGGTTTTCACTGTCGGGCTGGTGGCGGTGATCGACGAAAGACGGTGAGAACTCATCGCGGGCCGCCCGTGAGTTGGTGCGACACAGGTTGGCATACGTTTTGCGGTAACAGGAGGGCAGTCACAAGAAATGCAATAAGGAGGACGAATGGGGTAGTCAGTGGTGTGCGAATCAGCACAGAACCCTACAGAGGTGTGCCAATTGGCACAGTGGGTCAGGAACCGACGCGGAACAGGGGCGATTCACCACCGAATAACTGGGCTCGGCCGAGTGTCTAACGAGGCAGGGTTCAGCAGGTTTATGTTCCAGGCAGCTCCGGCTGCAGTTCCAAATCGGGAGACGATCAAATGGCACGCGAAGTAGTTGTTCTCAGTGGCGTGCGAACGCCAATTGGCGGTTACGGCGGCACTCTGAAGGATATCCCCCCCAGCGAACTGGCGGCTAGCTGTGTCCGCGAGGCCGTCAAGCGGGCCGCGGTTGAACCGGAATCCGTGGGCCATGTCGTCTTCGGCAATGTCATCCACACCGATGCCCATGACCACTATCTAGCCCGCATCGCGGGCATAAAAGGCGGGTTACCCGTCGAGGCGCCAGCGCTGACTCTCAACCGCCTGTGCGGTAGCGGATTGCAGGCAATCATCACGGCGGCCCAGACGATCATGCTCGGAGATGCCGACGTGGCCGTGGCGGGTGGGGCCGAGAACATGAGCCGAAGCCCCTACCTGTCTCCAGCGATGCGATGGGGCGCTCGAATGAACGACACCACGTTGGTCGACGTGATGGTTGCCGCTCTTTCTGATCCGTTCGACGACTGCCATATGGGCGTCACCGCGGAAAACGTCGCGAAGAAGTACGACATTTCGCGAGAAGACCAAGACAGTCTGGCCGTGGAGAGTCACAAGCGATCCGCAAACGCCGTCGAAAGTGGATACTTCAAAGAGCAAATATTGCCCATCGAAGTTCGGGTGAAACGAGACACGGTGTTGTTCGACGCCGACGAAACAGTCCGTCCCGGCACCACGGTTGAGAAGCTGGCCAAGCTGAAGCCTGTGTTTGACAGGGAAGGATCGGTGACCCCTGGCAATGCTTCGAGCATCAACGATGCCGCCTCAGCCGTGGTGTTGATGGAACGAGAAATGGCCCAGAACCGTGGCCTGAGGCCGTTGGGGCGGCTCGTCGATTACAGCTACGCCGGAGTCGACCCAAAATACATGGGAATCGGCCCTGTCCCGGCCGTGCAATCGCTTTTGAAGAAAACGGGCCTTACCTTGGAAGACTTCGATGTCTTCGAAGTGAACGAGGCATTTGCCGCCCAGGCTCTTGCCGTGGCTCGCGAGCTGAAGCTGCCGGCGGATCGAACGAATCCCAACGGCAGCGGCATTTCCCTCGGCCACCCAATCGGCGCCACGGGCTGCATTCTCGCGGTCAAGGCGCTCTACGAATTGAAGCGAATCGGTGGAAAGCGCGCCCTCGTGACGATGTGCATCGGCGGGGGGCAAGGGATTGCAGCGGTGTTCGAACGTGATTGATCGGCGACATTCCGATTCGGCAGAACTGTTCCGAAAATCCGAAACACATCGATGGAAGGCAGGGGTGAAAAATGGCTCGACTAGAAGACAAGACCGCTCTGGTCACAGGTGCGTCCCGCGGCATCGGCCGCGCGATTGCATTGGAGTTGGCTCGTGAGGGAGCGCGGGTAGCTGTAAGTTATCACAGCAACGAGGCGAAAGCTCAGGAAGTTGCCGACGAGATTTCCAAGCTTGGCGGCCTGGCAATGATGATTCAGGCCGACGTCGGCGACGCCCAGCAGGCACGGGCTGCGGTCGAACGAGCTGCCGACGTATTCGGCCGGCTCGACATTCTGGTCAACAATGCGGGGATTACACGCGACACGTCGCTAAAGAAGATGACCGTTGAGCAATGGGACGAAGTTATTCAGACAAATCTCGGCGGGTATTTCTATTGCACGTCCGCTGCCATTCCCATCATGACCGGGCAGAAGTACGGCCGGATTATCAACATCAGTTCCATGAACGGTCAGATCGGGGCGTTTGGGCAAGCGAATTACAGCGCCAGCAAGGGGGGCATCATCGCGCTGACCAGAACGGCTGCTCTCGAGTTGGCCAAATTCGGGATCACCGTCAACGGCGTCTCGCCCGGATTCACCAAAACCGACATGTTTGCCGAAGTTCCCGACAATATCCGGGAACAGATTGTCAATCGAATTCCGTTGAAGAGGTTTGCCGAACCGGAGGAAATCGCCAAGGCAGTTCTTTTCCTGGCGGTCGACGGCGATTACATCACCGGACAACAGATCAACGTCAACGGCGGTGCCTTTATGTGAACGAGACGGTTTCTCTGGATGATAACATCAACCGGTCCGGCGTCGCACCGATAGAAAGCTATACTGAGATAGAGGGCATAAGCAGGGTTACCGATCCGTGCGGTCGCCTATGAACAGACCTGCAAGCAGGAAAGACCTATGAGTACTAACAGCGAAAACGCCAGCGAATTTGATCCCTTGGGAATGATGAAGGGCATGCGCGACGCCAACATGGACGCCTGGGCAAAGATGATGACCTCAATGGTCAACACCGATGCCTACGCCGGCGCCAGCGCGGAGATGCTCAACACTTGGCTCAGCACGTCGACGCCGTTTCGCAAAACGCTTGAAACCGTGATGACGCAAACATTGACGGCGCTCAATCTGGCTACCGGAGACGACTTCGTCCGCATGAGTGAGCGCCTGACGAACATCGAAATGCGACTGGACGACATGGAGGCGAAACTCGACGAATGTCTGCAACAAACGCGTGCGGACAACCACAACTGAAGGCAACACAATGAACGTAGCACAAGACGGCGCGGTGGGGATGCCCACGTTCGAAGACCTCTGCAAGCAGTGGCACCAAGCCCCTGAGAACTTGCGTACTTTCAATCGGCTGCTCACGAGCGACGCCAAAATCGCACAGACTCCGAAGCAGTTGATCTGGACGCTCAACAAGGCCAAGCTCTATCGGTACACACCGGTCCTCCCCGAGGAGAAGCGGCATCGAATTCCGCTGCTGCTGGTCTTCGCGATCATGAATCGGCCCTACGTGCTCGACCTGCGACCAGGCCACAGCTTTGTCGAGTACATGATCAACCACGGCTTCGACGTTTATCTGCTCGACTGGGGAATTCCCGGTCCAGAAGATCAGAACGTGAGTTACGACGACTATTCCCTCGAATATCTTCCGCGGGTGGTCCGCAAGCTCAAGTCGGTGACCGGTTCGAGCGAATTCAGCATGTTGGGTTGGTGCCTGGGAGCATTGATTACCACGCTCTATGCAAGCTTGCGTCCCGACGACGGTCTGAAGAACTTGATTCTGTTGACCGCGCCGCTTGACTTCGACGACAAGACCGCTGGTGGTTTCACCCGTTGGGTGAGCCATCCTTCGTTCGACCCCGACAAGCTCACCGAGGCGTTTGGAAACGTGCCGGGCGAAATGATCGACGCCGGCGCTAAGATGCTCAAGCCCGTGGAGAACTTCATTGGCACCTACACGGGTCTGTGGGACAACATCGAGAAACCCAGTCGCGTGGAAGCGTGGCACGCCATGAATACCTGGGTTCGCGACATCATCCCGATGTCGGGCGCCGCCTATCGACAGTTGATCAATGAGTTCTACAAAGAAAACCGACTGATGGAAGGCACCCTCTCGATTCGCGGCGAGCCCGTGGCACTCAGCAATCTAAAGGCGAATCTGCTCAACGTGATCGCCGAGGCCGACCACATCACGCCTCCCTGCCAATCAGAACGCGTGATGGATCTGGTGGGGAGCCAAGACAAGGACCTGTACCGCGTCAACGGCGGCCATATCGGGATCATGGCGGGGCGGGGCGCGGAGAAAACAACCTGGCCGCATATCGACGAATGGTTGACAACTCGATCGGATTGACTTGCCCCAGATCGTTGAATCCTGCGATGCGCCACCACGTACACGAAAGAGTTTCATGAGGTAAGCAGCCGTGAATTGGGATAAGCTTATCGACGAGGATTCCCTTCGTTTGTTGCTGCCTGATTCCTATCTCGATTTTGCGCGCCCGGTCAGAGAAGCCCTAGTTGCCTTCCTGGACGGGCTCCCGCAACCGATCCAGCAATCGATTCTTGCCGTGCAGACGACGCTGCCGGCCACGGCCACCCTTTCCGAACGGCTGGGGCTGTTGGGACACTGTTGTCCCGTTCTGCAGAAACTGGGGCAAGTGCTGGCCAGAAATCAACGTCTCGCGCCAGAGCTGAGGGCTCAACTGCAGAAGCTCGAATCGATGCCCTCGACCGTTCCGCTGGAAACCATTCAAGAGGTTCTGTTCCGGGAACTTGGCCCGCTGGATCGCCGAGGGATTGTTCTCTCACCCCCCGCCCTTGCCGAGGCAAGCGTGGCGGTTGTGATTCCCTTTCAGGAAACCCGCGACGGCGCTGTGCGCGAGGGAGTGTT
This sequence comes from uncultured Granulosicoccus sp., assembly GCA_964195615.1. GTDB lineage: Bacteria > Planctomycetota > Planctomycetia > Pirellulales > Lacipirellulaceae > Bythopirellula. Next base: position 27,009 of record CAXMSB010000291.1, read on the forward strand.
TAAGCTTCTCAAGCCGGGGATTGAAGAACGCCTCGAGCTTGAGCTGGAGTTGCTGGGTGTCGTCGCTTCCCATCTCGACGAGCGATGCGATGAACTCAGGATCCCCCCACTCGACTACCGGGAAACATTTGAACAAATCCGCCAGAAGCTGAGCTGCGAGGTTCAGCTTGACCAGGAGCAACGCAATCTGATCGCGGCCAAGGAGTTCTATTCCGATGAACCCAACGTTCTAATTCCCGAGTTGTTCGATTGCTGCACCTCGCGAGTCACGGCAATGCAGCGTGTGGTGGGAGGGAAGATCACCGACCATCGGCTGGCATCTGTTCGCGACAAGTTCCGACTGGCCAAGACCGTAACTCAAGCGTTGATCACTCGACCGATGTTTTCTCGGGACAGCTTGGCACTGTTTCACAGCGACCCGCACGCGGGAAATCTTCTCCACACGAACGACGGGCGCTTGGCCATCCTGGACTGGAGTCTGGTTGGTTATCTTAGCGAGCAGGCGCGCGTAAGCATGGGGCAGATATTTCTGGGAGCCCTCACGCTCCGCTCGGAAAAGATTGTTGCCGTCTTGGAAGAACTCTCTGAGCGAAGGCCCGTCGACCGACTGGCACTAACGACTGTCGTCAACAACTGGCTGCGAAAAGTCCGGCATGGTCAGCAACCGGGTCTTTCTTGGATGGTCGGCCTGCTCGACGAGGCAATCCAAACTGCTCGCCTGAGGGTCGCCGGCGACATGATGCTGTTTCGCAAGTCGCTGCTAACTCTTGAGGGCGTCATTGGCGACTTGGGGGCCGACGGATTCCGAATCGACGACATAGCGGCTGGCGAATTTCTACGGCAATTTGGCGGAGAACTTCCCCAACGGTGGTTTTCGACACCCGCCTCGCGCAGATTTCCCACACGACTTTCCAACGCCGATCTGGCCGAAACGGTGTGGAGCTTTCCGCTGGTGCTGCCTCGCTTCTGGCTGGCTGAAACCGACGCAATACTGGCAGGTCGCTGGGCTTCTGGTGACCCGCCCCGATAAGAGCCCATCCATTGTGCAAATGCGGTAGAACTATGCTGAGACAGCACATTTGGCAACTTATTACGGCCTGTGTGCAGTACATAACTACTTTGTATTAAATATGTTACACTAATTTGTGCATTTGCAGCAATTTGCATTGACTTTAGGGGCTGTTTCGACGAATAATGGTATAGGAGGCAAACGACTGAATATCCGCATGTAAACCGTTCGGTTCCTTTTTTTCAGGAGAATACAATCATGGCTACGACCAAGACCAAATCAGACGCATCGGAGACATCCAGCCCCGTGTTCGAGGAGTTGTTCCAGAACATTCGCAAGGCGGCGGAAACCAACCTCAAACTACAGCAGGAAGTGTTCAGCCAATGGTCCAGCATGTGGCCTGGAATCCCGACCCCTCAGACCGCCTGGGTCAATTCCATGCAGGGCTTTCGCAAGCAATGGTCCCAGACGGTTTCCGACTTAGCCCGAAAGCACCAGGATGTGATTGATAGGCAGTATGAAGCCGCCATAGGTTCCTTGGACGCGGCGCTCAATATCGCTGACTCCACTACTCCCGAAGAGGTCCGGAGGCGCTCGGAACAACTCTGCCGGAAGACTCTTGACTGCGTCAAAGATATGACCGAAGTCCAGGTCCGCGAGTTTCAGGAAGCCATCACGAAGTGGACCGACTTACTGGCGAAAGCCAGCCCGGTTGCCTAGCCGCTTGTTCCGGTGATGGGAATCGATCGTGTTGAGACCGCGCTGGGGCGGTCTCAACACGTGTAGTCACACACTCTATCTAACTGAGGGACAGGTCGCCATGAATATCAAGGATAAGGTTGCCCTCGTCACAGGTGCTGGCAGCGGGATCGGGGCAGCGGTTTGCAAAGAGCTGGTCAATCGGGAAGTTCGTGCGGTGATCTTGGTCGATCGTCGCGATCAGGTTTATGAGTTGGCAGATGAAATCAACTCAGAAGCCGGTCGGCAGGTTGCCGAGGTTCAGGTTGGAGATACAACCAACGATACTTTTCGGGCACAGGTCTTCGACGAGGTCACGTCTCGGCACGGCGTGGTGAACATATGCGTACCCGCGGCGGGTATTACGCGAGATGCGCTTGCCGTCCACATGAACAAGGAAACAGGCAAAGCGGAGCCCTATTCGATCACCGCCTTCCGAGAGGTTACCGAAGTCAACCTCATTGCCCCGATCTATTGGGCGATTGAAATGGTCGCTCGAATCGCGGAAGACCGCTTTGAAAGAGGCCTCAAGCAGTGGGAGCCTGAGGAGCAGGTGCAGGGCGCGGTGATGTTCATCGGGTCGGTTTCGTCGCAAGGCAACAAGGGACAGATTTCTTATGCCGTTGCCAAGGCTGGCCTAGAAGGAGCCGCCGCGACACTTGCCAAGGAGGTGATGTTCCACGGCGTCCGCTGCGGGATTATTCACCCTGGGTTTACCGATACGCCCATGCTGCGCAAACTTGGGGAAGATTTCATCGACAAGAATGTGCTCCCGTTTACTCAGCTCCGTCGGCTGATACGTCCCGAGGAAATTGCCGATGCCATCTGCTTCATGGTCTCTAATTCAGCCGTGAGCGGCCAGCTGTGGGCAGATGCCGGCTGGCATTCACCCGCTTGAGGAGCGATAATGCAACAAGCAAATAATGGCGAAGCAGCTAGAAACTCTAGTCCTCCCCGTGAGAGTAGCCATCCAAAAAGAGGTTCGGCGATGTCTGATGACCCGATCCAGATTAAGCGCTATCCGAACCGCAGATTCTACGCTAAACAGACGAGTAAGTACGTCACTCTTCAGGAAATTGAGGAGATGGTCCGCGAGGGACATACCGTGGAAATCCGCGATAGCCGGAGCGGCGAGTCGATGACGCGGGCCGTGCTGGCACAGATTATCCTCGACCGTCAGCCGGAGAAGATGTCTCTATTCCCTGTCGACATGCTGCACTACATATTGCGGTCCAACGACGTGATGATTGGTTTCCTGCGCGACTACTTCCGGCATTCGCTGACCTATCTTGACTATCTGCAAAAGCACGGCTCGACAGCCAAAGAGCTGGCCAATCCGATGCATTGGGTCAAAGCGTGGCTCAGTGGTTTCGGCTCTTCGCAGACCGGCGAAAAAGCCGCCCCCACGGACCGGGAAGCGGTGCTCGAAGACCGTATCGAACAACTCGAGGCCAGGATCCGTCAGATAGAAGCTCAAAACGAGTGACCATCGGCGCGAATCCCACGGTATCCTGAAGCGCAAGTCCTTCTCTTGCCACATTCTTGTCCGGCACCCACTCGCCATCCGGCTGATAATCGTCATAATGGGGGGGCGAGACCTGAGCGTGAGGATTGGTCTTCCACGCCTCGCCATTCTGAGGGGCGGGCGATCCACCATATGGCAATCAAAAAAGAACTTCTCGAAGAACTCACCGCACGGCGCGAGACGGCATTCGCTGGCGGCGGGAAAGAGCGGCTGGACAAGCAGCGATCCCAAGGCAAGTTGACCGCTCGTGAGCGGTTGGATGTGCTTTTTGATTCGGAAACCCTGCAGGAATGGGGTCTGCACGTCGAACATGCCTGTCATGATTTTGGCATGGAGGACCGAAGTCTCCCGTGCGATGCGGTCGTGACGGGCGTCGGACGCATTGACGGCAGGGCCGTCGCCGCATTTAGCCAGGACGTCACTGTAGCGGGGGGAGCTCTGGGGCAGCGACATGCAAAGAAGATCTGCGACGTGATGGATTACGCCTATGAATGTGGCATGCCGTTTGTTGCCGTCAACGACTCAGGAGGAGCGCGCATCCAGGAGGCCGTGGAATCGCTCTCGGGCTATGGAGAGGTGTTCTACCGCAACGTCGTGCTCTCTGGCTGCGTGCCGCAGATCGCCGTGATCGCGGGGAATTGTGCGGGAGGCGCTGCCTATTCTCCCGCGCTGATGGACTTCTTGATCATGACGCGCGACAACGCCAACATGTTTATCTGTGGGCCTCAGGTGATCAAAGCGGCTACCGGCGTGGAAACCACGATGGCAGAGATCGGCGGCGCCAACGTGAACGCCAGCATCAGCGGCAACGTCCATTTTGTGGCCGACGACGACAGGCATGCCATGGCTATCACCAAAGACCTGCTGTCGTATCTCCCCGCCAACAACGCTGAAGACCCTCCCCACTTGCCGGTGGCGGATATCTCGATGGATTCGGACGACTCGTTCAACGAGCTGTTGCCCGCGGAACCGAAGGATCCGATGGACATGCTGAAGGTCATCGACCGAATCGTCGACTCGGGCCGCTTTCTGGAGGTCCACCGTCTTTTTGCACCAAATATCATCGTCGGCTTCGCCCGTATCGACGGCATTGTCGTCGGCATCATTGCCAACCAACCGATGGTCAAGGCTGGGACGTTGGACATCGACGCCTCGGACAAAGGGGCTCGATTCATCCGCTTTTGCAACGCGTTTAACATTCCTCTGCTGACACTGGTCGACGTGCCCGGATTCCTGCCGGGCGTGAACCAGGAACGGGGTGGAATCATCCGCCACGGCGCGAAGATGCTGTTTGCCTATGCCTCGGCAACAGTCCCCAAGCTGACGGTCATCACACGCAAAGCCTATGGCGGTTCGTATCTGGCCATGTGCAGCCGCGACATGCGGGCCGACATGGTATTCGCCTGGCCCACCGCCGAGATCGCGGTGATGGGGGCCGACGGCGCGGTAAACGTGCTGTACCGCAAAGAACTGAAAGCAGCGGAAGACAAGGCGGCGTTCCGCGCAGAAGCGACCGCTGAGTATCGAGATCGATTCGCTTCGCCGTACATGGCGGCATCACACGGGATGATTACCGACGTGATCGATCCGTCGCAAACTCGCAGTGTTGTCTCGCTTGCGTTGCGTAACTCACTCACGAAGCGAGCAATGCGACCGCCGAAGAAACACGGGCTTATCCCGCTATGACCATCTTGTGCATGACTGGTTAGAAATGAAAAAACTCAGAATTACTGTCGGGAAAAAGACCTACGACGTCACGGTAGAAGTGCTAAGCGACGATTCGCCTGCACCGCAGCCCGTCGCCGCTGCTTCGGCCAATCCAGCGAGTCCGCCGGCTGCGGCCGCGTCGGCAAGCCCCTCCTCCGCTTCGCCTCCGAAAAGTCTCTCCTCGGGAGAGGTGGGCAGCCCCATGGCGGGAACCGTGAAGTCGATCTTGGTGAAGCAAGGCGAGGAAGTCGCCGCCGGGAAGGCCCTGGTGATTCTCGAGGCGATGAAAATGGAGAACCAGATCACTGCCTCTTCGTCGGGAACCGTCAAGAAAGTGAATGTGCAAGAAGGAGCGTCCGTGCAGGAAGGCGAAGTGCTGCTGGTCATCGAGTGATTTCCTGCGAGGCCGGTCAACTGTTTGCTCTTGGATTTGCGATTGTCATGCCCCTACCATTACTAGCTCAAGAAACGTCGGAAGAACTGTTTCGCTTTCAGGTGGAGCCGCTCTGGGAAGACCACGGGATTCCTCTGGCCATCATGGGCGTGGTGGTCGTGTTCGCGGCACTGGTGCTGGTTAGTACCTTCATTCGCTTTCTGCCGCGGATCATGTCCGTGGTGGATACTCTGTTTCCTCAGGAAAAACCGGCCCCACCGAGCCCGGCTCCACCGGCGCCTGCGGGAGATGAAATCCCCGAAGAGATGATCGCCGTACTGGCGGCGGCTGTCGCCGAGACGCTCGGCCGACGGCACCGCATCGTTTTCGCCCGAGAGTTGACCCCCAAGGACTGGGCATGGTCGCACCAGGGACGCTGGCAAATCCACACCTCGCACGGGACGCATTAGGAACTCATGCGTTGATCACGCCGTTTCTCTGAGCGACTACTAAATGGGCACTTTTGAATACTTGAGCTCCAAGGCTCTTCAGCTCTACGAGACGACTGCCTTTTCTGGCCTGGAAGCCGGAAATGTCGCCATGATTCTGATTGGCATGGTGTTCATCTACCTGGCCATAGCCAAGCACTACGAACCTTTGCTGCTTGTGCCAATCGGGTTTGGGATCATCGTCGGCAATATCCCAGCGGTTGCCGGCATGGCCCTGAGTGTTTACGACGAAGGAACCGTGCTGCGCTTTCTCTATTTTGGCGTGGAAAAGGGCGTCTATCCGCCGCTGATTTTCTTGGGCATCGGGGCGATGACCGATTTCTCCACGATGCTGTCGAACCCCAAGCTCGTGCTCTTGGGAGCCGCGGCACAGATCGGCGTGTTTCTGACGTTCTTGGGCGCTCTGATGTTGTCGTTCACTCCTCAGGAAGCGGGTGCCATTGGCATAATCGGCGGCGCCGACGGCCCCACGGCAATCTTTCTCGCCTCCCGATTAGCGCCCGGCTTGCTGGGAGCGATCGCCATTGCCGCCTATTCGTACATGGCCCTAGTGCCGGTGATCCAGCCGCCCATCATGTATTTGCTAACCTCTCGCGAGGAGCGGCTCATCCGCATGAAGCGCCCTCGACACGTGTCGAAACGAGAACGCATTATCTTTCCCATTGCCGCTTTTCTGATCTGTACGACCCTGGCTCCCGGTGCTCTGGTCTTGATTGGCATGCTCTTCTTTGGCAATCTGATGAAGGAATGCACCGTGACCGAACGTCTGGCAAACACGGCACGCACGGCCATGATCGACGTCGTGACGATCCTCCTTGGATTCTGCGTGGGCTGCAGCACCAGCGCTCAACACTTTCTGCAGAGTAAGTCGATTATGATCTTTGCGCTGGGCGCCATTTCATTTGCAATTGCCACCGCCTGCGGTATCCTGTTCGCAAAGTTCATGAACCTGTTTCTTCGTGATAAAATCAATCCCTTATTGGGCGCAGCGGGCGTGTCGGCCGTGCCCGATTCTGCTCGTGTCGTCCACATGGTCGGCCAGCGCGAAGACCCGCAAAACTATCTGCTCATGCACGCGATGGCTCCGAACGTGGCTGGCGTTATCGGATCGGCCATTGCCGCCGGAATCTTGTGGTCGCAATTGGCCCAATAGTTCAGAATGGCAAGTTCTGGTTCCCTAGCATTGGGCCCGTCCCCGGTTTTTTGCTTCACGCGGGCTGCAAGATTGCCTAAGCTGGTAGTGACCTATTGCCCATCCTGAACCGCCAACTCTGGAACCGTCGTGATCGCGATTCGCTTCTTCTTAACTAGTGCCCTCATCGGGTTCGTCTGCTCGGCATCAGCGCTCGCCGGGCCTTACAGCGAGTTGATCGTCTTCGGCGATAGCTTGTCGGACGTCGGCAACATTTATGACAAGACGGATTCCTTTCTCTTTCCTGAGCCTATTCCCGTGGCGGCAGGCTACTTCAACGGTCGGTTCTCCAACGGCCCGGTCTATTCGGAACGATTGGCGACGGCTTTGGGACTTGGCCCACTCATCCACAGCAACGCCGGAGGATCCAATTTTGCCCATGGCAACGCCATGACGACGGGAACTGGATTTCCGGATTGGATCGTGATCGACGACATTGACGTTCAGGTCGAGGATTTCCTCAACGCCGTCCCCATCGTCGATCCCGACTCGCTGTTTGTCGTGTTCGCCGGAGCCAACGATCTTCTTGACGGCGAGGCAGACGTCAACGCATCCGTAGGGAGTCTCATCTCCGACATCAACGATCTTATTGCCGAAGGTGCCAAGAACCTCCTGGTTGCCAATCTGCCTCTGTTGGGACTGACACCGCGATTCAACGGCGATCCAGTGCAGTCGGCCTCGATGAACGCATTGACCGAGAGTTTTAATTCCACGTTGGCCTCGGCGATCGACACATTCGAGGCGAGCGAGCCGGCGGTCGATTTCTTTCGTCTGGACGTGGCTCAAATGATTAACGATGCCGTGGCCGATCCGGGGGCTTTTGGTCTTGTGAATGTCACGGATCCGGCCGCTCCGGGACTCGATTTCGACACCTCTGGTTATGACCCGAATCTGATCGTCGACGAGCCGGACACCTATTTGTTCTGGGACGAAGTGCATCCAACGACCGCGGCGCACGCCCTGTTGGCCGAGTATGCGCTGGACGCGGTGACCTACTCGGCCGATTTCGATTTTGACGGCAAAGTGGACGGGCTCGACTTGGGGGTGTGGGAAGCGTCTTACGGCATTGACGATCTGGCTGATGCCGACGGCAACGGTGACTCTGCCGGATCTGATTTTCTAGCGTGGCAAGAGCAATGGGGTAGTGGCGTAGCTACGATTGGAGCCATCGGCGCAGTGGTTCCCGAGCCGAGCTCGCTGCTGATCGCCCTGGGACTTCTACTGTGGGGACAAGGCAGCCGGCGAAGACGTAATCGCTAGATTATCTGATCGATCGCCAACAGCTCTTGCGGTGGCACCGACTCTCTCGGATATCGACATTTTCTCAACCTTTTGCCCTCCTCGGAGCACCTCTCCGAGATTCCCACATTGATTTTCGCAGGTGGACGTTTTTTAAGGTCGGTTTGTAACGACGACCACGAGAGACGTCGAACAATAGGCTGAAAAATCAAGGGTCAAACAGGCCGCTATCACTTCCAGGCGCGCGTTACTCTGGTCACTTCTGGCTTCGGGTTAGTCAAACCCTGCGGCCTGCCTGGTTCTCTCTTTCAAAGTGACAGAGCGGGGACGATAGCACTACTGGGAGACCAGTGACTTCATGGATGGGTGGGGCAGGTTCTGGGTCAGAGAGATATGTGACGTATGTCACTGGGTTCTCTCCATCTGATCGGGCCTCTTCAATTGGATCGCAAAATACGCGAGGAGTACGGAGATGAATCGATTGAATCTGGTGACTGGTCTGCTCTTGGCCAGTCTAAGCACTGTTTGGTTAAGTTCGCCCGCGCAAGCCGCCGGGCCGAACCCTGCTGCTAAGTCACACAAGGGCCTCTACTACGCCAACGACTTCAGCTACCTGAATGACCCTTGCTACAATGGGTGCGCCCTGGGCGATGCTATGAAGCTGATGCCGGTGAACGGGGGCTGTTGGGGTACCCTGGATGTCGGCGGCCAATTGCGGATGCGCTATCACAGCGAAATCGGCATGGGACGCGAAGGCGCGGCCTCCACGCCACGTTTTCAAGACACACAGAATGACTTTGTGCTCACACGACTACGGCTCTACAGCAATTGGCAAGTGAACGACGCTGTTCGCTTCTATGGCGAAGCCATCCTCGCGGATGCTTCCGACGACAACGGCACGTACTACCCTCGCGGTATCGACCGCAACTGGGGCGACTTTCTCAATCTGTTCGTCGACCTAAAGATGACTGACAACGCGACCGTGCGAATCGGTCGACAGGAACTGCTGTACGGTAACCAGCGGCTAATCTCGCCGCTCGACTGGGCGAACACGCGACGTACATTCGAAGGAGCCCGACTGCTCTACTCCAACGGCGATTGGGACATCGATACGTTCTACACGTTCTATGTGCCAGTTGTTGCCGACACACTGGATGAGTCCGACTACGATCAGCGATTCTACGGCATGTACGGCACGTACAATGGCTTTGAGAATTTCACGGTCGAACCCTACTACATTGGTTACGACAACCACAATACGGGACCGGTTACCGGTGATTTCTCGCTACACACCATGGGCGTACGCCTCAACGGCGGCATGGGCAGTTGGTTGTGGGAATTGGAGGGCGGGCCGCAGTTCGGCCGACAAAGCGGTTTGGGCGCCGATCACAGCGCTGGCTTTGCCACCGTCGGCCTCGGTCGCAAGTGCAAGCTTCCCGGTAGTCCGACTATCTGGTTCTACTACGACTACGCTTCGGGCGATGCAACGGGCGGCAGCTACAATGCGTTCAACCAATTGTTCCCCTTGGCACACAAGTACTTGGGCTTCATCGACGCCGTGAAACGGACCAACATCGAATCCCCAAATATCTTGATCACCGCCAAGCCTGGGCCCAAGTGGACCTTGCTGATGTGGTACTGGCACTTCATGTCCAATGGCGAAGGCGTTGTGCCTAGCATCGGCAACACGCCTCCTCAGCACACTGCTGGCAGCAAAGATCTCGGCGACGAGCTCGACGTGCTGGTGAAGTACGGGATCGCGCCGCGGTCGAACATCGTCTTCGGCTGGTCTCACTTCTGGCGTGGGGACAAGATCATCGGAACCACCGATGCCGACTTCCTGTACGGCCAGTGGGAACTCAACTTCTAGAGAGCGGTATTCATTCGGATCGACTATCCCACAGCCGCTCGGCCAATACAGGCCGAGCGGCGTCGGTCCGAGATGAGCGAGACCTAGGCGCCCGGCCGAAGAATCTGACCGCTTTTCTCTCCTCGTGAGAGCACCAGTTCACGCACAACTTGCGCCCATACCCCGTTCGAGTGGTGCCACGATTCCTGGTCGAAATTATTTTCTAGAAGAACGCACAAATTGGCGAAACTCGTTTTGACGTGCTGCCGTCCACGGGTTACAATTGGGGGTAGAGTTGCTTCTTTACTCGTTCTGTAAAGGGGAGGCCAAATGGAAACGCCACCTTATCGGTCGTAAAGAGACTAGAGTCGGACGACTCTTGTTTCTCTTGCATTCTTGATCACTGGCACTTTTTTTATGCCAAGAGAAGTGTACCGCGCTTGACGGTTTCTTTGGGGGCGGTGCTTCGAAGCAGGTTGTTCCGAATCGCGACGGTCGTTGGGTCGTGCAATTACCGTGACGCGAGGATGCCGAAGGTTTTTGGCATCGCGCGTTGACTAGTGCCCCCATGGGCACAGCTCGATCAGCGATGGCCCGTTCGTTGAGCAGGCTGATTCGCTTCTCCAGGTTGATACAAGGCCCTCGCCGCCTCTTGTTGCGCGACGAGGGTTTTTTCTTTGGTCTACCTCAAGAAGACCATCGGCAGTGAGACCTCTCACAATGGGAGCCTCGCGCGCAGTCCACGAAAAAACGCCCCTCGATCTTTCGATCCAGGAGCGTTCTGTGATTTGAAATCACTTGTCTCAGTCGTCGAACTGCCTAGGCAGTTTGCTGAGCCAATCGAACGGAAACCGCGCAAGGCCCTTTTTTGCCTTGGCCGATTTGATACTCCACCAACTCACCTTCACGGAGTTGCTCGATCGTGGTGCCTTGAACTTCGGAGTGGTGGAAAAACAGGTCGTCCCGCTCTCCTTCGATGAAACCAAATCCCTTTTCCGACAATACTTTCTTAATCTTACCTTCTGGCATTGCTGCCTCCTCAAAAACTTGAAACTTTGGGCAGAGAGTAACTTCTTCTAGCGAAGCATGCCGACGACCCGGAAAAACACTGGAGCAGGAAACCACATAAAAATGAGTTGGGCACTTGCAAGAAGGACACAGCTACACAGAGTGCGGCGTGACGGAAAGAACCTTCGGAAGGTGAACTAGACCTGCTTCTTCTTCTTTTCATCGCTGCTCGTCACGATTCATCGCGACAGCCCCGCAGTGTAGATCATGTTCCCGTGAAACGCAAGGGTGCCAAGGGCGCCGACACGAGAACACGAGAAGCGTGGCCTCTCTTGGGAGCCGCCATGAGAACCCTGGGGGAGTGAAAAAGCTGGTTTTCACGGGTTATTCTCTTGGCTCTTGGTGTCCCTGGCGGCTCTTTCTGACTTTACAGTTCCCCTGTGGTGCCAACTGGAAATCATCCCGCGACCTCCGGAAAAAGGTCTCAAAAGGAGCCCCAACGGGCTCTGGTTCACTCGCTAACCCCTCGTCAGCTCACGCCTCTATCAGATTATCGAAGAAATGGGGGCGAATACTCTAACGCAATGAATGCCACTCTAGGGTATCGTGAGCACGAAGACTCGCCAGTTAGAGTCATGAACATCCCAAAACCTAATCTTTTCTCGCACCATGCCTTCAACCTCTTTTGCCATGAAGCAAGCACGCCCTGATATGCTTTGCGTCTGCGCAGGCGCAGTTCCGCCTTGCGCCTGTTCTAACGCGAACTCTATGGACGATCGTATTCAATGACTACGCTTCTTTCCATCTTCCTACCTGCTCTGCTAGTGATGTTGCTTGGCGGAATCACCAAGAACGAAGTTGATTGGCGACGTTACTTGGGTTTTCAGACGGTCGAAATCCCGATGCTAATCGAGCTGTACTACGTCTTGGGTTATCACGTCGACATCTACCCGGGCGATGGCTTTCCCTTTTTCGCTGAGTTGGAAAACGGTCTCTGGGAAAAGCAATTGCCGTTGGCCACTCAATATGCCAAACACAGGTCTCTGACTTTTATTACTTGCATGTGATTGCCAGGCACTGATCTTCTTACGGACGGCCTGCTCGACATCGGTTCTGGAAGAGGGATGTGTTCGGTTGAAGCGATGCGGGTCAGCGTTTGATCTCCCACTCGGTCGTGTCCGGCGGCGCGTCGGCGGCGTTGACCGCTCGGATCGCTTTCCACAAGCTCCACTTCAATTGCAGCAACCCGGCCACGAATAGCACCAGCACAAACCAAAACGCCACCTGCGTCCCAAGTTCCGGCGACAGCCACCAGCCCCCCGTCACGCCCGCCATCCCCAGACCGAACAGCACCAGCAAGGTCTTGAACTCGGTCGGCCCAAAACGAGCCAATGCGAACTCGCCGATCATCTTCGCTCGAATGTTGGTCAACACGGCCATGGCATAGATGACGATCACGCCGCCGATCCCCAGCAGCAAGCAGTCGGCACAGTACGCCATGCCGGCAACCCAATAGCTGAACGACAGCGGGTCGACAAAGTGGTCGAGCAGCTCGCCACCGTTGCGGCATTGGCCCGTCGCGCGGGCATGAGTGCCGTCCAGAACATCGGCCGTGTGATTGCCCGCCACGCCAACCCCCGCCAGCAGCCCGCCCCACCACCAGCGGTCCGCGCCGGCGAAGCCGATCGCACCTGCGATCGCCGCCAAGTGGCCCACCAGCACAACGCCCTCCGGCGGAAACGCCGCGGGAATCGGCAGCCGGGAGTAGATGCTCTTGAGCGGCAGCGTCAGATACGGGTCGAGCAGGCTGTGGGAGACGCGTTTGGGCATGAGGACGAATATAGTCCATTTGGCCGCTGCGCCCAAAGAGCTCCGACGGCCGCCACGGCGGAATCAATTGCGGGAAACCCCGTGGGCAGGCCCCTGCAATTCGCAGACCAATAGCTATACTGGGTGGTTCGTGACGATCTATTCCGTTGGTACGTTGAGATAGTTCTTGCCATGAAAAACCCTCTTCTGCGAAGAAGTTGCCTCTTGCTGTTGGTGGCCGCCTGGGGACTGTTCCAGGTTGGTTGCCAGGAGAATTCTTCAGAGCTTCCGACCGGCGGCCAGGTAGTTGCCGACAGCGGTTCGGCCAATCGCACACCTCCTCCCACGAGCGAGGAGTTGCCCGCTGCCCTCGGGTCGACAGTCGCTGTCGAAGAAACCATTCCGCCGCCGGTGGTCTCGGTCTCCAAGCCTATCCTCGAAGATTCGGATCTGTCTCTGGGCAAGATTCGCAACGTAATCCTCATCATCGGCGACGGCATGGGCCCGCAGCAATTGGGGATGCTGTTCGCCTACGCCCATTTGGCACCGGGCTCGACCGTACCCGACCGCACGCCCGCCATCGAACTGATGACCCGGCAAGGCGCCGTCGCGCTGGTGCGCACGGAACCGTACGGCGCGGTGGTCGTCGACTCGGCCGCGGCCGCCACACAGTTGGCCAGCGGAGAAATGGCCGGCTCCGAGATGATCGGCGCCAACTACCTGGGCGAGTCGGTTCCTACGGTGCTGGAAATCGCCAAGCAAATGGGCAAGTCGACCGGTCTTGTCTCCGACACCCGCATTACCCATGCCACCCCGGCCGCGTTCGCCGCCCATCGGCCGCACCGCAGCATGGAAAACGAAATCGCCAGCGACATGCTCGAAAACCAGGTCGACGTTCTTATGAGCGGAGGACTGCGGCACTGGGTTCCTCAGATCGTTAACGACAAAGGCTCTCCCGCCTATCTGGCCGTGGTACAGATGATCGGCGGACTGTTCGAGCCGAGTTCCAAGCGAAAGGACAACCGCAACTTGCTCGTCGAAGCGCGGCAAAACTACCGGCTGGTGTTCGACCGCACTGCGCTGGCGGAAGTGAAGGAAGGCCGCGTGCTCGGACTGTTCGCCAACTCGGCAATGGACGACGCCATCGCCGAGCGTAACACTCTCGATAGCGAAGATCGCACGCAACCCACGCTCGCAGAAATGACCGGCAAAGCCTTGGAAGTTCTTTCCCAGAATCCCGAAGGATTCTTCTTGATGGTTGAGGGCGGACAGATCGATTGGTGCGGCCACAACAACGACGCCGGCTGCATGCTGCAAGAACTGCTGCAACTCGACGACGCCGTTCGGATCGCTTTCCAATGGGCCAGGGAGCGCGACGACACGCTGGTGCTCGTCACGGCCGATCACGAAACCGGCTCGTTCGGTTTCAGCTATTCGGGCACCTCGCTACCCGGGTCGGAGACGCTCGGCGGCGACGTCTTCCAAGGGGCCGCCTTCAAACCCAATTTCAATTTCGGCGCGGCCGAGGTGCTCGACCACTTACACGGTCAGAAGCAGAGTTTCTTTCAATTTTTCTCTAAGTTCGACGCGCTCGGCGAACGGGAGAAAACTGCGGAAAAGCTGATGCAGATTGTCAACGAATCCGTCGCTCCGTTTTCGATCACGCTGGCCGAAGCCACGGAGATTCTCACCCGCATGCCGAATCGACAGTATGCCCAAGACCATCCCTATCTGGGCACGAAGACCGTCCCCAAGATGCCCGATCAGGAAGCCTTCTACGTCTACGGCGAGAATTCCCGTTTGGACCACCTGGGCCACATCCTCGGCGTGCAGCAGAGTGTCGTCTGGGGCACCGGCACGCACACCAACACGCCCGTCGCCCTAATCACCTACGGCCCTGCTGCGGGCACCCAACGCTTCACCGGCTTCTTGCACGCCACCGACGTTGGCAAAGGGATGATCGCGATAGTCCGCGGCGAATAACAACACGGTGCCCGCACTGCGCCTGATCGCACTGAGTAAGCCGCGAGGCGATAGCCGAGCGCTGCCGTCTGTGCCCAACCGTTTTAGGAAAGAACTACCTTGAATGTTCTGATCTCCGCACTACTCGGCATCTCCTTGCTCAGCCAAGCGGCAGCGGCTAGAGAAAACGCCCCGCGATACGACGTCGTCGTCTACGGCGGCACGTCAGCCGGAGTTATTGCCGCGGTGCAAGTGGCGCGGATGGGTCGGTCGGTTGTGCTCGTTGAGCCGGGGCAGCACCTGGGGGGGCTGACCAGTGGCGGATTGGGAGCCACGGACACTGGCCGTAAGTCGGTGATCGGCGGCATCTCGCGGGAGTTCTACCAACGGCTAAAACGCCACTACGATCAAGACTCCGCATGGCGACAACAGCAGCGGTCCGACTTTTCTTTCTACGAACCCGCAGCCGACGCCATTTGGAGATTCGAACCCCACGTGGCCGAAAAAGTGTTCGAGCAGATGATCGACGAGGCCAACGTGCCGGTTGTCCGCGGCCAGCGGCTTGACTTAGAAGGCGGAGTGGCCCGCGACTCCGATCGCATTACTTCGATCCGGATGGAAACCGGCAGAACGTTCCAAGGCAACATGTTCATCGACGCCACCTACGAAGGCGATCTCATGGCCGGCGCTGGTGTGTCGTTCACCGTCGGTCGCGAAGCCAACGCCCAGTACGACGAAACACTCAACGGCATTCAAAAGGCCAACGCTAGACGTCACCAATTCACCGAAAACATCTCTCCCTACGTGGTGCCCGACGATCCCACCAGCGGCGTGTTGCCCGGCGTACAGACCGATCCGCCCGGCAACGATGGCGACAGCGACTGTCGCATCCAAGCCTACTGCTTCCGCCTCTGCACGACGACCGTAAGCGAGAATTCCGCTCCCTTTCTCAAGCCTGACGATTACGATTCGCAGCGTTACGAATTGCTGCTCCGCAATCTCGAGGCGGGCGATCACCGCATCGCTTGGCATCCGGCGATGATGCCTAACCGAAAGACTGACACCAACAACAATTTCGCGATCTCGACTGACAACATCGGCATGAACTACGACTACCCCGAGGGCGACTACTCCACGCGAGAGCGGATCATCAAGGAGCACAAAACCTATCAACAAGGGCTGCTCTGGACGCTAGCCAATCACCCGCGCGTGCCGGAACAGGTGCGAAGCGAATTCGCCCGTTGGGGTTTGGCGAAAGATGAATTCGTCGACAATCGGCACTGGCCGCATCAATTGTACATCCGCGAAGCGCGCCGCATGGTCGCCGACTATGTGATGACCGAGTTCGATTGCCGACGCCAGCGGGTGGCCAACGATTCGGTCGGCCTCGGCTCGTACAACATGGACTCGCACAATTGCCAACGCTACATCACGCCCGACGGACATGTTCGCAACGAAGGCAATATCGAAGTCTCACCGGGCGGTCCCTACCTGATCAGCTACCGGTCGATTGTCCCCGCCCAAGGCGAAGCGGCAAACCTGCTCGTGCCGGTTTGTATTTCCGCGTCGCACATCGCCTACGGCTCGATCCGCATGGAGCCGGTGTTCATGATCCTCGGCCAATCGGCCGCAACTGCGGCGGTCGACGCCATCAACAACGGCATCGCGGTTCAGGCTGTCGACTACGGCCGCTTGCGCAAGCAGTTGCTGGCCGACGGTCAGGTGCTCGATCTGCCGGCGAAGGGCGAAACTCCGTAGGCACTGCTTCTTGGCAACTATTGATTATTTCGCCGTCAAAGAACCCAGCGCGACTAACGGGAGCCGCTAGAAACGGTGTTCGCCAATAGACGACCGAATCGATTCTTGATAGGATTATGGCCACAGATTCCGCGGTGCGAAACTACTTTTATCCCTCTTGTCGTGCCCACCCAAGGTACGGGACACGGGAGCAATGCGATGGGTCTGGAAGAGATGTTAGAATCGTCGTAAACTACTACGGCGTAGCGACAAGCCGGAGTGGCGGAATTGGCAGACGCGCTGGATTCAAAAACAATCTCTAGGCGCTGAGTCCCTCTCTTCAATATGGCCGTTTACCTGCAGAAGACCAGCGTTTCCGACTGGAATAACAGGTATTTCTT
>CAXMSB010000292.1:0-5648 GCA_964195615.1 uncultured Granulosicoccus sp.
GGAATGGACGGGCTTCTCGCTCTCTCTGGACATCACCCAGGCGGAGCAAGGCCAGATTATGCAGGTCGGCTTCCAAACGCTTGCGCAACAATTCGAGCCCTCCACCAACTTCTACGATAACGTCTTGATCACCAGATCGCCGACGCCCTAGGCTGTCTCCCGGTCATGGGCTCGCGCCGGCGGCTCTTTGAGCCGTCGGCCCCCGTGCCTTTTCGAGGAAGCGGAAACTCTACGACATGAATCGATCCTCCAGTGTCGGCGATGAGGTGTCCGGCGAGTTTCTGACTCTGGCTGGGGAGCGGTATTACGCCATCCGCAATGTCGACAAGATGGCCCCGTTCTTCGTCAGCCTGGTTTCCAATTCTGATCACTGGCTGTTCATTTCGTCGACCGGAGGCCTAACGGCCGGTCGGGTGTCGCCCGACACGGCGCTGTTCCCTTACATTACGGTCGACAAGATTCACGAAAGCAGGCCGCATACCGGTAGCAAGACGCTGATCCGTGCGGTGGCTGACGGGCAGTGGCATGAATGGGAACCATTCAATAGAGCCCACGACGGGCGCTATTCGACCAGCCGCAACCTCTATAAGAACCTCTTGGGCAACAAGCTCTGCTTTGAAGAGATCAACCATGACCTCCAATTGGCGTTCCGCTACTGCTGGCTCACCAGCGACAGCTACGGATTCGTCCGCCGATGCGAGCTCGAGAATCTAGGCCGGCAACATTGCGAAGTGGAGTTGATCGACGGCTTGCAGAACA
Organism: uncultured Granulosicoccus sp.; assembly: GCA_964195615.1. Lineage (GTDB taxonomy): Bacteria > Planctomycetota > Planctomycetia > Pirellulales > Lacipirellulaceae > Bythopirellula. Next base: position 760 of record CAXMSB010000292.1, read on the forward strand.
TTTTGCCGGCTGGGACGCCACGGTTTGCTCAGACCAACACCAGCAATTTGGTGGACGCGTACAAATGGAATGAGCTGGTCGAGGACAAGGGGCTGGCTCTCTATACGCTCTATTCCGGAATCACCGATAGAGCCGAGCCCTGCGAGTCGCTGAAAGCCACGACCGTATTCTGCCTTGGCCTTACCGGACACAAGGTACTGCTCTCCAAAACGCAGCTCGACCACTTCCGCGGCGGTCTGCCCCTAACGCAAGAGGTCCACAAGCGTGGCATCCGAGGCGATCATCTGGTCAACGTCTCGCTGACTCTTGCGCCGCAGAGATCTCAGCACTGGCAGCTCGTGGCCGACATCGAGCAGAGTCAGGCGCAGGTGGTGAGCCTGCTCCGTCAGCTCAGTGAGCCGGCGGCCGTGGCGGAGGCGATCGCCCAGTCTGTAGATGAGGGCTCGGATGAGTTGGCCCGCATCACGGCCGGCGCCGACGCATTCCAGATGACCGCCGAGGAGACCGTGTCGGTCCACCATTACGCAAACGTACTCTTCAATGTTCTGCGCGGCGGCACCTTCGATGATCAGTATCAGGTGTCCTCACGGGATGTTCGCAGGACCATCAAGATGTTCAATCGCGACGTATTCGCGCGCCATGAGGCGGCGCTCAGCGCCTTGCCTAATGCGCTCCACTACTCGGACCTGCTGTCGACCATCGAGGAACTGGGCGACAGACAACTCGAGCGCCTATGCCGTGAGTACCTGCCGATCACGTTTGGCCGCCGGCATGGTGACCCCAGCCGACCCTGGAACGAGTTTGCCATCAAGCTGAAAGATGACCGAGGCGACAAGCTACTTTTCTATCAGGGCAACTGGCGCGACATTTTTCAGAACTGGGAAGCTCTGACATTCAGTTTTCCGGAGTTCGTCGAAAGCGTGATCGCCAAGTTCCTGAACGCCACTACGGCAGATGGTTACAACCCTTACCGAATCAGCAAAGAAGGGATCGACTGGGAGGTCGAGGATCCTGAAGACCCTTGGAGTCATATCGGCTATTGGGGCGATCACCAGATCATCTATCTCCTGAAGCTGCTGGAGCTTTCCAATCGATTCCATCCGCAGCGCCTCCTCGCCTTGTTGAGCCAGCCTGTCTTCAGCTACGCCAACGTTCCGTATCGAATCAAGCCGTTCGAAAACTTGCTCGAGAATGCAAAGAGCACCGTCGTGTACGACACGGACGCAGCGCGGCGGATCGAGCAACGGGTGGCTGACAAAGGCGCCGACGGCAAGCTGATGCTCGACGCCCGTGGTGATGTGTACCAGGTCAACCTGGTAGAGAAGCTACTAGTGCCGCTTCTGAGCAAGCTCGGCAATCTAGTGCTCGATGGAGGCATCTGGCTCAATACACAACGCCCGGAGTGGAACGACGCCAACAACGCTCTGGTAGGCCATGGGCTGTCCATGGTGACCCTGTACTACATGCGTCGATACATCGATTTCCTTCAGCGTTTGCTGGCCCAGGAGTCGGGTTCAGCGAGCATGTCGCGCGAAGTCACTGAATGGCTGGGTGAGACCGCGGCGGCGTTGAGCGAGGTCCGACCGCAGCTAGAGGGGCGGGCGGTGAGTCCTGAGACGCGATACCAGTTGCTGGCGAAGTTGGGAGAGGCCGCGTCTCGCTACCGACAGACGATCTACCGCAAAGAGACGTTCTCCGACATGGTGCAGCAACCACTCGCACAGGTGAACGACCTGCTGGACGATGCGCTGGCTGCCATCGACCACAGCATCGGGCAGAACAGGCGTGAGGATGGCATGTACCACGCCTACAATCTTCTTGGTTTGAAATCGGAGGCCATCGAAATCGAGCACCTTTATGCGATGCTCGAAGGTCAGGTTGCCGCACTCAGCTCGGGGGCCATTGCACCAACGCAGGCAGCCGATGTGCTCGAGACATTGTTCGAGAGCGACATGTATAGGGACGATGTGCGGACCTTCATGTTGTACCCCGATCGTCCGTTGCCGCGTTTTCTCGAGAAGAACCGTATCCCGGCTGAACAGTTCGAATCGATCCCCCTGCTCATGCAGATGGTGGAGCGGGGCGATGACAGCATCGTTCTTCGCGACGAAGACGGGTGCTACCGCTTCAACGCAGACCTACGCAATCGGACGGATTTGATCGATCGGCTGGACAATTTGGCGCCGGTTCACGGCGATGAAGTTCAACATGCCCGCCAATCTTTGCTGGGGCTCTATGAGCAGGTTTTCGACCACAAAGCGTTTACCGGGCGTTCCGGCACGATGTTCGGCTATGAGGGATTGGGATCTGTCTATTGGCACATGGTCTCCAAGTTGTTGCTGGTCGTACAGGAGAACTTCTTTGTTGCGCTGACCGAGGGTGCAGACGAAAACACGTGCCATCGCTTGGGCCGATTGTATTACCGCGTCCGCGAGGGTCTCGGATTCAACAAGACGCCCGAAGAATACGGTGCCTTCCCGACAGACCCCTATTCCAACACGCCCAAACATGCCGGCGCCCAGCAGCCGGGTATGACCGGCATGGTCAAGGAAGAAGTCTTGACCCGCTTCGGTGAGCTCGGAGTGCGCGTCAGCGAGGGTGCGGTGCGCTTTGAAGTGGCCTTGCTGCGGGCTCGCGAATTTCTCGCGAGTCCACAAGTCTTTCGTTTCCTGGACGTGGATGGGCAATGGCAGAAGCTCACCGTTCCGAAATCAGGTTTGGCATTCACCTGGTGTCAGGTGCCATTCGTGTATCGTCTGGATGATTCCGCGGAATCGGCGGTCACAGTTACCCTGGATGATGGCAGTCATCTGAACGTGACGGGACTGGCGCTGCCAAGCGAATGGAGCGCCGAGCTGTTTCTGCGCAGTGGGCGTGTTCGTCAGATTGACCTCGTCGTGAGAAGAAGCAAGCTGTTCCCTGATTAGGTCGACCGTGCCCCCCTTCCTGAGCAAGCTCGCGGCGCTGGAGAGAAGAGGTCATGCGGCGGCGTCACATCGGGCCCTCAGGTGCATGCCGGCGCAAGCCCATGCCCAGGAGACGGCCTAGGGCGTCGGCGATGTGGTGACCACGATGTTGTCGTAGAACACTTGGGAAGGTTCGAAGTTCGACGCTGTGGCCGAAAAGCCGAACTGGAGGGTCGCACCTACCAGGTTCCCGGCGATCGGTCCCAATGTGATAAAGGAGCGGTTCCAGGTGTCCGGAATCGCGGTGGTATTTACTTGTTCAAAGTCGATCAGGTTACCGGGATCAAAGAACGTCTTGATGAACGCGTTGGCCGTACTGTCGCACGGGGGGTTCGTCGTGTTAATACACCCGTCATTAGCCGGGTCGTTGATGTCGCCGCGCTTGGCGTCGAAGCTGAACGTGAGGGTCTTGCCAACATCGCCCGCCACAATCGTCCGTTCTCGGAACGTATTTGCCTCGACCCGGTTCCCTGCGGTCTGGTCGGCGTTGTTGTTGTAGTCGCTGATGATCACCAACTGCTGATCGCCCTGTTCGACGCCGCCTTCTCCCCCCTGGATCGCGGCAAGGCCGCCTTCACTCTCTCCGGGAGACGAGACATAGCCGCCCAGGTAGGTCCCACCATCCGGCGAGAACCTGTTTACGAAGCCCAGCCATCCGTCGTCGGTCAACGCCGTGGAGGGCGTCAAGGCGAGCGACTCGAAGTCCTGTTCGTACTCTACGTCGGCGCCGCTGCCGCCGCTACCGCCTGCACCTGCGCTACCGCCTGCACCTGCGCTACCGCCCGCTCCGGCGCTACCGCCTGCACCTGCGCTACCGCCTGCACCTGCGCTACCGCCTGCACCTGCGCTACCGCCTGCACCTGCGCTGCCGCCTGAACCCGCGCTGCCGCCGGCGCCTGCGCTACCGCCCGAACCTGCGCTGCCGCCTGAACCGGCCGACCCACCCCCGTCCTCTGAGCTGCACCCATAGACTGCGAGCGTCGCAAATAGAATCGTAATCAGTGTCGCTCTCTTCATTCTCGTCTCCTATCTCGTTTCGCGATGCGAAACATTAAATTTATCCCAGTCTCCAAACCCGTGAAGTCGCAGGGCTTTTCTTTCGACGCCATGCAGACTCAGTCTTTCGTGAAATACAAATTGTCGATGAGGCGCGAATCTCCCGCTGCGCCACCGCCCGCGTCGCCCACGCCTGCAGTACCACCAGTGCCGTCACCGGGTTACCACGACGTTGTCGTAGAAGTTTCCGGAGCCTTCGGAGTTCGACGCGTTAGTCTGGAAGCCAAACTGTAGGAGATGGTCTACCTGGTCTTGGGTGATCTCGAGGGAGATTGTGAAGTCGCCCCAGGTTGTCTCCAGGTTCGTCGTATCTTGAGTGGCAATCCCGCTCACCGCGAATTCGGCGCTGGGGTCCAGCGTCTTGATGAACGCGTTGGCCGTACTGCTCCCTTCGATATTGCCGGCTTTGGCCTGGAAGCTGAATGTGAATGTTTTGCCGATATCGTCCGCTCCAATCGTGCGTTCTTCGAAAACGTTGGTCTCGACCAGGTCGGTGCCGTTGCGGTGGCCTATGTCGGGCGCGCAGCACTCGTAGTCACTATAGACGCTGAGTTGTTGGGGTTGTTGCTCTGGACCGCCTTGACCGTCAACTAACGCAGAGATCTGCGGACCGTTGGGCGCGTCTGTTCCGCCGTAGCCAAACCTAAAGGTCCCGTCGCCCTCAAACACATTGACGAAGAACGTCCAACCGTCACCTATGAAGGTGCCGTCAATGTCGAGCGTATTGAAGTCTTGTGCGTACACCACTTCTCCCGCCGTCGGCTTCTTGGTTACCACGACGTTGTCGTAGAAGTTTCCGGAGCCTTCGGAGTTCGACGCGTTAGTCTGGAAGCCAAACTGTAGGAGATGGTCTACCTGGTCTTGGGT
>CAXMSB010000293.1:0-2539 GCA_964195615.1 uncultured Granulosicoccus sp.
GTCAACTGGAGGTCCCTGGGGTGCTCGGAGGTCCCAAAGAACTCAGGAAAAGTGAGCCGAAAGACGATCTTTCTCTGCTCGCTGTCTTCTACTGCAGGCTGCCATTCTCGGTGTTGGTTCGGGGAACCGACGTGAGCATCCCACCCGGATCTGCCGACCTTGAAACCGTGACCGCAGCCTGGAATCGGACAGCGGGATCTGTCGGATGGCCTCGCGCTCGTGGCTTGCGTGCTTGCTTCTTCGGCCTCTCGGTTCTTTGTCTGTCGGCCGGCCGCAATTCGAGGATCGACGAATGGGGCGCTCGGCGATCGCGAGTCGTGGAACTTCTCTACGAACCACTGGCCGATATCGAATGCGGTCCTGAGGAGCGCGACGAATCGGTCGGCGGGGATCTCGTGGTGATCGTGGGCAGCCCTGTTTCCTGCCTTGCGAATGTCGTGCATGCCGTCGAGCAGAGTTTTGGGTACTTGGCGTCGAAATTCCGAAGCGTTGATCTTGCTGATCAGGTCGGTTCGGTCGTGGTCGTCCAGATTCAGTCGCGCATAAGTAATCTGGACAATTTGCTCGACAAACACCCGCAGCTTGACCGCGGCGCTCGGCGAGTCTGTTTCCATATAACGCTCAGCCATGAGCCCTAGGCTTACCAGCCTCGTATCAAGAGAACGCAGGAACTCGAAGTTCACCGACTCCAGTGTGAGAGGGGGGGAGGTGGCAGTTGTCATAGAGCTATCGGTTCCATTCGGCGCACCGCGAGGTTGCGATCGGTCCAGATACTCTGCCCGTTCATACGTCGGAAATTTGTTCCTAAACAAGCGGTACTATCTGGGTCGCTACGTTTCTTGGCTTTGGCTGATGGATGCCCCCCTGGTCGGCAGCCCTCTTGACTCGATCGGCGAAATTCCACGAAATCAGACGCATGATAATCGCTTACGGGCGCTTGAGTGCGCGCCTGAGTCGTGCTGCGTCAGTATCAAGACCGGCTTCCTGTAGGGCATAGACTGCGTCCCAGACTAGGCGCTCGAGGTTTCGAATTCGCTCCTCGCGAACTGCAACCGCTGCGTCGGGGCCAGTCCATTGCCGGATGATTGCCCATGACGCGCGGTATTCGTTCAGTAACCCGACGAGGTACCCTCCGCCGGGCTGTGAAGCCTTGCTGGACCATTCCTGTTCGGTCGATTCGAGTTCCGTGAGGGCTGTGGTCGGCTCCTTCGCGGCGAACTTCTGCGCGATCTCGAGTGCTTCGTCGAACGGAAGGTTCTTTCGAGCGGAGGAGAGCGTAATCTCGATTTCTTCAGGTGCTGGGACGACTCGTGGTTGAACCCCGGTTACGGCTTAGGCTGACTCTCGGGAGGAGCGCTGACGAAGAACGAACTGTCGGCGGGGATAGGGACGGGTAGTTTCCAGCGCACGGTGATGGGCTTGTCTCCTTCCCACCCGTCGAAGCTAACGTCCCCGCAATAGACAAATGGTGCTGCCTTGGAACGCTGGGTCTTGGCGCTACGTCTGACGAATAGGTGGACCTGAATGCCCAGTCTCTCATGGTCTTTCAGCGCTCGGCCGACCTTCGAGTCTTGGGCAGTGCGGTTTTGGCTCTGCCATTGAAAGTGATCGGCTGAAAGAAACCGGTCGGCGTACTGGTGAGCTGCCTGCATTCCCTCCTTGTCGAGCGTGACTAAGAGGAACATGTGAGAGCCCTCCCAGATGAAGCCCTGTCTCCAGAGGTTTTCAAGATAGCGGACCCCCCAGAGACCAGGGATCTGAGCGCGCTGATACTCCGCCCACAGTGCTGGTCCGAGGTCGCCGCCAAGCGGACGCGCGTGGTAGGCTTCACTCGCGAGTTCAAAGAGAGCTTGTTGCGCTGGTTGTCCGGAGGCCCCGGCTTCCGCGCCGAACCAGCGCCGCAGGATGGTGGGCAGGACGTTCTCTTCAATTCCTTCCTGTCGGACCACGTTGATCGCGATCTTTACGAAGTTTGCTTCGTAGCGATCCCCATCGACAACAATCGGTGTCCAGCCTTCCGGAATCCCTGGATGCCGGCCACGATCGGGGAGAAAGAGAATCGGATTTCCCGATGAGTTGTGGCTGACATTGCAGAGAATGCGTGCGGCATGGCCACGCTCACCCTGGAGCCGTTCTACATATTGCGCGAGGCGCCACTCGCAGATCTCACGGGTGAGTGTGGTCACCGCGTCGTGCAGGTTTGGAGGGACTTCGATTCGAGTCTCAAAGACCTGGTCATGGAACGCGAAGTAGGGCGTGCCGCCGGTGCCCGCACCGCCCTGCCAGGCACGAATGGGGTTCTCTACGAGGAGTCTCGCGAGGCCATCGGGATTATCGATTCGCTCACCAACATCGTCACGGAGCCATGTGCTGCGACGTGCCTGCTGCGCAAAGGCGGCCGTTAGCTCACCAAGCTCGATCTGGCCGGGGAACCGCCCGCGAGCGATCATGCCAAGGAGCAAGAGCATCTTGTAGCTCTTTGTCATGGGCGTAATGTCGAGAGATTCAAAGAACGCGCCCGTTCGATCGAGCGCCTGTT
>CAXMSB010000294.1:0-2622 GCA_964195615.1 uncultured Granulosicoccus sp.
CTCCCATTTAGACATACCACGCGTCGACTTTCGATCTGCGTTGGCATCGCGACTGCTTTGCTGCTTGCAGTGTTCGCGGGACATGATGTCCGGGCACAGGAAGCCGGCTCGATCGGTGAACCCGGACGCGGCGTGGGTGCAAAGAACCCGCTTAAGAACGTCTATTTCGGTGAGCAGCATCTGCATTCGCAAATGTCGCCGGACGCTTACGCGGCGGGCACGCGGCAGACGATGGAGGACGCCTATCGCTACGGGATGGGCGAGGAGATTACGCTCTCCACAACCGGCGAGAAGTTCAAAAAATCCACGCCCTACGACTTCGTCGCGCTGACAGACCACGCGGAGTACCTGGGCGTATTCACACAGCTCTCGGACCCGAAGAGCCCGCTTTCCAAGAACCCGCTCGCGAAGCTGATCAACAGCCCAGATCCGGCTGACAAGAGCAAGGCCGCCTCGGAGGTGATCGCGTCCATAACGAGTGCAAATCCGACGGGGGATTTCAAAGAGTTCGTGTCCCCAGAGATCATCCGATCCAACTGGCAACGCCACGTGGATACAGCTAACAAATACAACAAGCCAGGCAAGTTCACGACGCTGATTGCCTTCGAATGGACCTCGATCCCGAACAGCCAGAACATGCACCGCAACGTATTCTTCCGGGATGACACAGGCCCCGAGGTTCCCTACTCGTCCTTCGATTCAGTGGACCCTGAAGATCTTTGGACCTACCTCGAGATACAGCGCAACGCGGGGCATGACACCTTCGCGATCCCGCACAACGGCAATGTGTCCAACGGCCTGATGTACGCGCCGACCAACTATCGAGGTGATCCGATTGATGAGCGCTACGCCAAACGACGGGCACTCAATGAACCTGCGACGGAGATCATTCAGACCAAGGGCAGCTCCGATACCCATCCGTTGCTGTCGCCGAATGACGAGTTCGCCGATTTCGAGCCGTTCCCAAACCTCATCGGCACCCACACAGTCAGTAAGGTCAAGAATGGCTACATTCGCCAGGCTCTGACAGACGGCTTACTGCACGAGCAGAAGCTCGGCACGAACCCCTTCAAGTTCGGCATCGTGTCCGGCGCTGACGTCCACTCGGGTTATTCCGGCAACGAGGAGTTCAACTGGCACGGCGCCCACGGTGCGACCGACGACACGCCCAAGAAGCGCCTCGATCCAAAGCCCGGCCCCGCGGGTGAGCCGGGTTTCGTCGTTGGAACCGCGGGCGCCACCGGCGTCTGGGCCGAAGAGAATACCCGCGCTGCCATCTTCGATGCGATGAAGCGCAAGGAAACCTATGGTACTTCGGGACCGCTGATCCGCCTGCGCTTCTTTGGCGGCTGGGACTATCGCGACGAGCTGGTTTCGAATCCGGATTTTGTAAAGGACGCCTATGCGAGTGGCGTGCCAATGGGTGGCGACCTGCCGGAAGCCCCCAAGGATACCAAAGGCCCAAAGTTCGCGATCTGGGCACTGAAGGATCCAGAGAGCGGTAACCTCGATCGTGTCCAAGTGATCAAGGGTTGGATAGAACAAGGACTGGCACAAGAGAAAATCTACGATGTGGCGCTGTCCGACGGCCGCACGGTTGACGAGAAAACAGGTTATGTCGCGCCGGTAGGCAATACGGTTGATATCAAGAACGCGACCTACAGCAACGACATCGGCGACAGCCAGATGAGCGTTGTCTGGCAGGATCCGGATTTCGATCCCAAGTTGCCTGCGGTCTACTATGTGCGTGTTCTCGAAATCCCGACTCCGCGGTGGTCGACCTATGACGCGGCCAGAAACAATCTGCCACTGTCAAAAGACGTCCCGGCAACGATCCAGGAGCGAGCCTGGTCCTCGCCCATCTGGTACACCCCGCCGACAAAAAAGAAGGCAGACAAGAGCTAACTGCGGAGGTTGGTTCCGAATCCGGGGCCAGTCCTTTTAGTTGACCGTCCTCGCTCCCCCGGGAAACTTCGCGGGAAGGTCCAAAAAGAGATAGAGGCGACATGAACACCAAGACCGTTACCACACTTGTTGGCACATTGCTGTGCTTGGCGGTGCTGACGCCTGTGGTCTGGGCCGACGATCCGGCCGGCGAACCCGGGCGCACTTCCGGCTCAAAGAACCCGTTGAATAATGTCTATTTCGGCGAGCAGCATCTGCATACGGTGAACTCGCCTGATGCCTTCGCCTTCGGCACCCGCAACGGGCCGGACGACGCCTACAGCTTCTGCAAGGGTGAGGCGATCAAGAAGTCGATCACCGGCGAAATGATCCAGAAGAAGACGCCTTATGACTGGTGCGCGGTCACCGACCACGCTGAATATATGGGCATGATGCCGCTGCTGCTGAAGAAGGACAATCCACTCAAGGATACCGATATCGGCAAGAAGATCGCCACCGGCGACCCCAAGCAGGGCGAGGAGGCGTTTCAGGAGATCATCAGTTCTGCCGGCGCCGACAAGCCGATCCCGTACCTGATCGATCCCAAGATCATGGTTTCGGTATGGGACGAGCAAAAAAAGATCACGAACAAGCACAACGACCCGGGCAAGTTCACCACGCTGATCGCCTTCGAGTGGACCTCGATCCCCAACTTCCAGAACCTGCACCACAACGTGT
>CAXMSB010000295.1:0-14322 GCA_964195615.1 uncultured Granulosicoccus sp.
CGTGCATAGCCCCCAATGCCTCCGAAATGAGACATTATCGGCCAACCCGATTTCAAATCGATGCAGGTCATGATTTCTCGTAACATGCTGAAACGTAACAGTTTAAATTCAATCAACGTGAAAACGTTGGGACACTAGTGACCCAATGACAGAAGTAATGACGAATGACGAAAGTCGAACAAGAGTCATCCCGAGGTCCGCCGAGGGATCTCGCTGGCCACTTCAATAGCGATGGAACGTAGATTCCTCGGCGGACCTCGGAATGACCCGCTTTCAGAATTCGTCATTGGGTAATTCGTCATTACTATCCGATAGTAAGGTTGTCGATCAATCGCGCTCGCCCCACGCGGGCTGCGATGGCTACCACGGTTGGGCCTGTGATAGTCGGCGCCTCATCGACGGTATTGTCGGTCAGAAATGCAATGTACTCGATGTCGTCGATGCCCTTGGCTGCCAGATGCGCTTTCATTTCGCCGCGGATTGCCGCGACCGACGTTTCACCGGCAGCATGTCTTTGTTCTGCCAGCAGCAGTGCCTGCCAGAGTTCAGTGGCCTGCCGCCGTTCGGTCGGGCTCAGATAGGCGTTCCGCGAACTCATCGCCAAGCCGTCTGCTTCCCGCACAATGGGGCAAACCCGCAGCGCGATGGGCAAATTGAAATCCTCGATCAACTGCCGCACCACTAGCGTCTGCTGATAATCCTTATGACCGAAATACGCTCGGTCGGCGGGAACCATCTGCAGCAGCTTCAAGACCACCGTCGCCACTCCACGAAAGTGCGTCGGCCGCGCGGCCCCTTCCCACGGCTGGGCGACTGAACCGACCTCGACGTACGATTCGAAACCAGGCGGGTACATCTCTTCGACGGTCGGCACAAACGCCAACCATGCGCCGCGTCGCTCGAGCAATTCCAGGTCGTGCTCCAACGGGCGCGGATAATTTTCTATATCCTCATCGGGAGCAAATTGCGTCGGATTGACGAAGATGCTCACCACGGTGCGATCACATTCGGCCAACGACGCGTTGATCAGACTGAGATGGCCTTCGTGAAACGCCCCCATCGTGGGCACGAAACCGACGCTAGTTCCCGCGCTCTTAGCGGCAAGCACAGCCGCTCGGATTTCCGCTGCGGAGCTAATCACTTTGATGGATTTCGTTTTGTGCATTGATCCTTGCTTGAACTACTTAAATCGCTTCGCACGCCGGTAGCGAGGGCCACACGGCCCGAACTGCCGCGAGGGCCTCCGACAAAACTAGCGAAAAATCCTCGCCCTGAATTCTCGCCAAGGGGCCGTGCCCCGGACTATCCAAAATCTGTTTCAGCGTCGCCGCTGCCTCCGCCGGAGCGGATTCTTCCCAGGCAATCACCACCGCGGGCCGGACCAACCCCGCCCCTGCTCGATAGCACCAAAAACTGCTGACCACTGGCGACAACGCAGTCTCCGCCGCGAGGGACAGCCTGGCAGCCAATTCGGGCACCTGCCGCCATCGTGATTCCTGGAGCATTTCCTCCACCGTCTGGGTAAATTCTACCCCTTCCAGGGGCTGAGAGTCAGGTCCAGTCGCAGAATCGGGGAACTGCTGTTCAAGCGTAGGACTCCCCAGAGCCCGGCAGAGTTCCTTGGCCAGTCGGTGCGCCGAAGCCGGTTCCGCGGCAGTGACGGCCACGTAGCGAGGCGCATCGTCCAGATGGCGGAGCAATTGGGCCAACGTCCACCCGCTGGATGGGTTAATCATCGATCCCGCGATGTCGCACGCCCCCTGGAGGACGAAACGCCGAAAACTCATCCGCGGATGGGGAAGGGTCAATTCCAGGGTCTCGATTTCCTGCAGGTCGTACAGCAGCAGGTCGATGTCGACCGCGCGGGCATCCCAACGCACCACGCGCCGGCGGCCGAGCTGGCGTTCGATCTCCTGCACTGCCACGAGCAATTCGGCAGGATCGAGTTCTGTCTCGAGTAGCAGACAGCCGTTAAGAAAGGCTCCCTGGCCACCAGGGCCGCCGATCGGCACCGTCTCGTGCCATTGGCTGCGAGCCAGGAGCCGGCCGCTCGGCAAGGCGGCGACCGCGAGGGCGGCCCGTGAGAGGATCTCACGACGATCACCCAGATTCGAACCCAGAGCCAAGAGACAGCGTGCCATGACCGTTATCCGCGAGCCCCCGGTACAATCGCCACAATAAAAGTAGGCCGGCAGTGAAAAAGCCGGTAGTAAAAAGGCTGGGAATAAAAAAGGGAGTTCAAGACATCATGCCTTGAACTCCCTTTTATAGCATCCGTGCTACTTAAAACACCGGGAGGGGCATCCGGTCCGCGAACGAAGTGACCTAAGTTCGCCGACTGTCGATCCCTGCGGGCGTCGCCCCCCGTATGTCTTTTATACCCGGATCTCTATGAACCCGCCCAAATGTCAAGAAATCCAGATGTTAGATGCGGCTAACCCCATCTCCGTTCCGCAAACGCACAAACATTCTGATCGACAGACCTCCACGCGCGCACGCCTAGCGCCGGTAAGTGAAGGAAATTTTACCTAATCCCACCCTGTCACAACCGCCTGGGTCGCAACGCGAAGCAACTGAGGTAAACAAGACGAGCAGCAAAAACACTGCTTCAGTTGAAAGCTTAAAATGTAAACGTTGTTCCTACAGCAGGAGATTCTTGCGGACTTCGCCGTAGCTGTCAAGCAACATTTTTTATTTTTGTCGAATACCGGGAAAGACTATTACTGAAAGATCATTGTTAATAGTGTCTTGACAAGATTCTGTGGCGGAGTAGTGCCAGGCAGCTACCACATACGTCGCAAGCGAGTTAGCATGACGGAGAGATCGCAAGCTATATCCTCAGAAAAGTGTGCAAGAAAAGAGATGACTTCCGACGCCGATCAGAATTCGCCGTTAAGAATCGCCGCCTTCGAGAGTCGGCGCGCTACGGAAATTGCGCGCATGATCGAGCGCGCAGGTGCGAAGGCGTTCGTCAGTCCTGCGATGCGTGAAGTCGCCGTCGACGAAGACCGTCCCGCCATCGATTTCGCCAATCGATTGATCACCGGGCAGGTCGACGTGGTGATCTTCCTCACAGGCGTTGGCGTGACTCAATTCGTCGAGCGCATTGATCGTCACGTTTCTCGACAGCGATTTCTCGACGCCTTGTCCGACGTTCAAACCGTGGTGCGCGGCCCAAAACCTCTGGCTGCGCTCAAAACCTTGGGGGTGACTCCCTCGTTTCGCGCCCCGGAACCAAACACTTGGCGAGAGATACTGGGAACGCTCGACGCGCATCTGCCGGTGGCCAACCACGTGGTGGGCGTGCTGGAGTATGGCGTGCCCAACGTCAGCCTCGTCGCCGGCTTGGAAGCACGCGGCGCGACGGTCGATTCGGTCGCCATCTATCGCTGGGATCTGCCCGAAGACACCAAGCCACTCCAAGACAACATCCTGCGACTGGTCGAGGGCAAGATCGACGTGGCGATGTTCACCTCCGCCCAGCAGGTCGTACATCTCATGCAAGTCGCGGAGAAAATGAAACTGAAAGACGCGTTCAGCGACAGCCTGCGCGACGTCGTCATCGCCTCGATCGGACCAACCACCAGCGAGATGTTGCACTCGCACAGATTGTCGGTCGACTTGGAACCCTCCCGCTCCAAGATGGGACATCTGGTCACCGAGGTCGTCGCGGCGGCGGGCGACTTGCTCAGCAAGAAACGACGCGTCTCGGCCCGCATGAAGACCGCGCCACAATCGCAGCAGAGTTCGAACCCTTGGGACGACAGCCCCTTCATGCGAGCTTGTCGACGACTGCCGGTGCCACACACGCCCATCTGGCTCATGCGACAGGCGGGACGCTACATGGCCGAGTACCGAGCCGTGCGAGAGAAAACCACCTTTCTTGAACTCTGCAAGAATCCTCAGCTCTGCAGCGAGGTAATGTGTACGGCCGTCGAGCGGCTGGGCGTCGATGCGGCCATCATTTTCTCCGATTTACTGCCCATTCTTGAGCCGATGGGGATGGATTTGGAGTTCGTCGCCGGCGACGGGCCGAAAATTGACAACCCGGTCCGCGAGGCCAGCGACGTCGACCGCGTGTTAGCTTTGGAAAACGTCGACTCGTTGCATTACGTGGTAGAAACGGTCGCCCAAACGCGGCGAGATCTACCAGCAGCCATTCCTCTGATCGGTTTTGCCGGAGCACCCTTCACGCTGGCCAGCTACGCGATCGAAGGTGGCAGCAGTCGATCTTATCTGCACACCAAAACACTTATGTATCGCGAGCCGACCGCTTGGCACGAACTCATGCAGCGGCTGTCGCGATCGATCGTGCTCTATCTGAATGCTCAGATCGCGGCGGGGGCGCAGGCCGTGCAGTTGTTCGACAGTTGGGTCGGTTGTCTCGGCCCCGACGACTACCGCCGGTATGTGTTGCCGCATGTCGCGCGGATCGCCGACGAATTGACGCCGGGTGCTCCCCTCATCCATTTCGCGACCGGCAACCCGGCACTGTTGGGGCCCATGACCGAAGCGGGAGGCGACGTGATCGGCATCGATTGGCGGATCGGCTTGGCAGACGCCTGGCAAACGGTGGGCGAAGACCGTGCCGTGCAGGGGAACCTCGAACCGCTCGTGTTGCTGGCCGACCGAGAGACGATCGCCGCTCGGGCAACCGAAATACTCGACGCCGCCGCGGGCCGACCGGGTCACATCTTTAATCTGGGTCACGGTGTGCTGCCGCAGACTCCGGTCGACAATGTGCGGTTTCTGGTTGACTTTGTACGCGAGAAGAGCTCACGCTGAGCCGCCCGCGCAGCAAAACAGCCCGGCGACTGTCGCGCGGGCTGTTCGAGGCGAAGTGATCGATTGAGGTCGCCGCAATCAGGCGGATGGGCGACGAAAGTACTGGTAGGCGAGCAGCACTTCGTAAAGATCGGTTGAGATCGTGATCTCATCGTCTTCGAAATCGCTCAGCCAGGTGCGGCGGCTGTTCACGGCGTCTGCCAGCAAGGGCAGAATGTCGCCCGCGGCGAGAGTCACACAGTTCTGGCCCGACTCGTTCTTGGAAAGCGTGGGGGCCTGAGTTTCGGCCGGTTCGCTGTACAACTTCAAATGGCTATGAGACATGTCGAGGGTTCCTTCCCATCGATTTGGACGTGTGAATGACATGCGGCGAGCGCGAAGCCCTACGCAGCGAGACAACGCCCCCCCCTCGCTTCAGTGGTATCGGCGACTCCGACAGTGGGCATTACTCCAATCCGGAAGAAACTTCCGCTTTTTCCGGCAATGCCTGCTAGCATCTCGCTCGGCCTTTCAGAATCAGCCTGGAGGTCCAGGGGTTGCACCCCCTGGGCTTCTGCGCGATGATCGGCGGCAAAGCCATGGGGCGTTCCTGCAGACCTCGCTAGGCAACCAGCCCCTGAACGCTATTCCGCAAGATAGGCAAACTATGGACTTTAAGAAACGACTCGAAAGGGCCACCGAGCGAGGCCAACAGACCCGCGACGAGAAGGCCCGATTGGCTGCCGCCCAGGCGATGAGTGAGAAGGAATGGCAACGGCTCCACTCCGAGTATCGACATACGCTCACCGAGCAAATTGAGAGCTGTCTGGAGCAACTGGCCGAGAACTTTCCCGGGTTCCAGTTCGAGACAGTAGTCAACGAGAAGGGCTGGGGCGCGGCGGTCAGCCGCGACGATCTCTTGCTCAGCAAGGGACGACGCGATAGTCAGTTCAGTCGTCTCACGATGACCATCAGCCCGCACAACGATTACCACGTCCTCGACCTGGTGGCCAAGGGCATGGTGCGCAACAAAGAGAACTTCAGCCGAAAGCACTACCAGCTTCTCAAGGAAGCCGATCTGGACAGCTTCCGGCAGTTCATCGAACAGTGGACTCTCGACTATGCGGAGCAGTACGCGGCCAGCGACGCGTGACGGGGCGGCAGTTACTCCGCCAGTGCCAACTCGCGCAAGGCGTCAAGACATTCCACAACCACTTCCGGCGTCGTATCACTCCAGCCTTCGCGACGGTGCGCGATGATCGCCAGCTTGAATGTTTCGAACGCCTCGGCCAAGTCGTCGGGAAGCTCTTCCACGTCGACTTGCAGCTTGACTCGCTTTTCCGTTTGGGCAGGAGACGGCGTTGCGGTAGAAGCGGGGCTATCTGTTGCCGAGGATTCTGTTTCCTGGTGGGCGTCGGTTTTCGTGGTGGTTGGTTGTACTGTGGAGAGCTTGGTTGGCGCGGTGGAGGTTTCCGCGGGGCTCCCGTCCGCTGAAGCGGACGTCGCCGGGGGGTCAAGCTCGACGTCGAGCTCGTCGGCTTCGGTTTCGGCTTGCTGCTGTTCGGGCGGCGTGCCGAGGGTTTCCCAGCGCTTGCCGCGCATCTGGGAGATCGACCACTCGTTGCGAATGGCCCCTTCCAGCCACATCTCGGAGTCGTCCCATTCCAGAGCGGCTTGGAAATGACTCCAGAATAGGCCTTCGTATTGGTCGTACTCCTCGCCGAAGCGCTGAAAGACGCGTCGCAGTCGGCCGACGTGCTGGCTGGTGACTCCCCCGACCAATTGGGCCCAGGCTTCGTCGGAATACTCGGTCACTGCCGCGCCGTCGGTCATCAAGGCTTCGCGCCACTGGCAGATAATGCGGCCCTTCTCCCAGTTGGTGGTGCTCACCAGCCGGTTCCACTGGCCCACGAACTGCTCGGCCATGCCTTCCGGTGCGACGGCGTCACTCTGCGGGTCGCTCTGTGGCGATTCGAGGACGGCAGTCTCTTGGGTGGAGGCGGGTTTGTGGGCTTTGCGTTTCTTCTTGGCCATAGGGGCAGGCTCCTTCCGGGGCAACCAGGGGCGTAACATCCAATGTGGGAGCTAGACTCTAACAGCGACGCGAAGCGGCTGCTACCAGTGCCCAGGGCCTTTGAGCGGAGAAAACCTGCACTGCCACGGCGCGCGGCTGGCGCAACCCCTACAGCAAGCAAGTTTTACTGTCGGCGCGACCTGCAAGGAGACGCGCGGAGTCGAAGAGACGCTTCCGCAGAAGGTGGAAAACCTGTCGACTGGGCAGTCAGATCACTCCGCCGTCGCGCGTTCGTCGGAATCGAAGCCACACGTTTTGTGCGCGCCGTCGCAAAACGGACGTTTCGCCGAGGCCCCACATCGACAGAGCGCAATGGCAGGCTTTGTCGAGTCAATCGAAAACTCGTTGCCCTCGGAGTCGGTCAGCGTAATTGGCCCCTCCACCACGAAGGGACCATTGGGACGCATGCGGATTTTCACATCGGCCATGGGAATTCAAGCCTTTCAGAATTGGGGCGTGCAACAGGAAAACCTCTCTGGTCGCGCCCGGAAGGCTACCGGTCGCGATTCCACCGAGCAGTGTACAGAATTTGCTCTCGATGGCCAGGGAAGGCCGGTTCACTCTGCGGAGTGCAGGATGAATAGCACGCGAAGCGTCGCGACGCTCCTTCCCCTTGAGGAGGCGGTTTCCTCCAAGGAGGAATCTCTGGACGGAACTTGACCTCGCCCCAAATGCACTGCCCAACCACGGGCCGGGGCGTCGCTCAACTGCAAAACGTTCAGAACAACTGCGGCGTCCTCCTCGACAGGGGTGTCGAGCTTCGATTTCTGGCGAGCGAAGTGCTGCTGGCTGGAATCAACGCCATCCTGATCGACCAGACGGAGCGACTTCCAAGGGGAATCGTCCCCGCCGCACGAGGCGACAATCTGCTGGATCTGCTCGAGCGGTGCTTCGACGAGCACCAACTCAGTCTCGTCGGTCGTCGGTTCTTCGGCATCCGAGGAAGCACTCGACCGGCCGCGTACCGAAATCCCGTGATTTGCTAACAACTGTTCGAACCGGGCCGCGCCGACGCTTCGATCAACGGGCGTCAGGTGGATGTGATAGTCTTCGATCTGCACTTCACTGATCGGCTGGAGAAAGGGCGACTCGATCGTAGCGCTCCGCAGCGTGCCGTCGAATGCCGTGCCCATGGCGACGGTATCCGTGCCGGCGGTCCGTTCGGCTTCATCTCGAAAATCGACGTTGCCTTCCAACACGCCAGCCGAGCCCGACAACGACGAAGCTGACGATTCGGCAAGCAGACCGAGATCGGAAGTCTCTTGCTTGGCGGACACTTGCAGGGGCTCGACAGCGCGTTCCTTCAACGGCGCCTTAGCCAAGTGTTGATCGTCGCGGTTGGCTTCCGGCAAATAAACCACGAGCATCAGCGTGGCAGCCAGCGCCAGCGCAGCCCAAGCCCAGCGACGTGGCCCGCCAATTTCCGCGGGTGACTGTTCGGCACGAACGACCGCCTGCTGGAGAACGGCCTCACGCAGGTCGGCTCCCAGCTCGTGCTTCGGCAACGATCGCAACGTCTGGGAAACGGCGCCCAACTCGGCAACCATCTCCCGGGCCTGCGGATCGTCGCGCAGCCGTCGGTCCACCGACGCACGCTCGGCATCGGTGAGCTCGCCGTCAACGTAGGCGCTCAACAGTTCGTCGTCACAATACTCTTGTGGATTCTTGTCTGACATAGAAATCTATCTACCCCGAGTCACTGATCTTCTTCCGGTTCATCCTGCAACATCGCTCTCAATTGTTCCTTGAGCTGCACGCGCGCGCGGAACAGCCGGCTACGGACCGTGCCGACCGGCAGGCTAAGGATTTCGCTGATCTGGTCGTACGAGCACCCTTCCATCTCGCGCAGCACGAGAATCTGGCGATGCTCGTCGCCCACGCGCAGCAGCGATTCTTGCACCATCTGAGCACGTTCCACTTGGAGCAGCTCCTGCTGGGGCCCCTGCCCTTCGTCCATCGGTTCCTCCCCCACTCGTTCCTTGGCCACGTCGACCGAAGCCACGGGGCGTCGCTTGCGACGCTGGCTGAGCGACAAGTTCATCGCGATGCGATAGAGCCAAGTGTAAAACCGGGCATCGCCGCGAAACGTGTCGAGTTTTACCAACGCCTGAATAAAGGCATCCTGGACCAAATCGCTTGCGTCGTGCCGCGACCCGGTGAATCGCAGCAGGGTGTTGAACAGTCGGTCCTGATACCGCTGGACCAACACGCCGAACGCCTGCTTTTCGCCGCCCAATGTGGCCTGCACCAGTTGAGCGTCGTCCATGGGAGATTCGTCCGCTGGGAGTTCGTCGCTCACAAGCATCTCAGTCGGGGGATTGGACGACGGGGATCCTAGAATAGTTCCCGCGACTTCAGTCCCGGGGAGGGGGACAGGCACTTATTTGCCCCGAAGACTCCGCAAAAAGAGCCAGTCCCCGACGGGCCTCTCGATTTGCTACCATTGGAGCATGGATCCGCTCGATTGGGTAGATGACCGGCTGAGGCAACTGGAGCGCGGCGACCTGCTACGCACCTTGCCTCCACCGCTGCGCGCCGCCGGCACGATCGCCACGATCGGCGGCCGCCAGCTCATCAATTTCGCTTCGAACGACTATCTCGGACTGGCCTCCGACGACCGGCTTATCGCCGCCGCCACGGATGCTTGTCGCGACCAGGGCGTCGGCCGCGGCGCCAGTCCGCTCATCTGCGGGCGGGCCGAAATGCACGCGCAGCTTGAAGATCGACTCGCCGAGTTCGAACAGACCGAGGCGGCGCTCGTCTTCCCCACCGGCTTCGCCGCCAACGCGGGCACGATCCCAGCGCTGGCCGACGAAGGCGACGCCATCTACAGCGACGCAAACAATCATGCCAGCATCGTCGACGGCTGTCGGCTCTCGCGAGCCGCGTGCCACGTCTATCCCCATGGCGACGTTCACGCATTGGAGAAACTGCTTTGCGAGGCAACAAGCTTCCGTCGCCGGCTGATCGCGACCGATTCGCTGTTCAGCATGGACGGCGATCTGGCGCCGCTGGCGGAGCTCGGTGAGTTGGCCGAGCGGCATGACGCCATGCTGTTGGTCGACGAAGCACACGCCACCGGCGTGTTCGGCGAGCATGGCCGAGGAGTGGTCGAGCACTTGGCCGCGGAGCATCCCCGTTTGCATCAGCAGGTTCACATACGGATTGGCACGTTGAGCAAGGCGCTCGGCGCGGCGGGCGGGTTTGTCTGCGGCAGAGCGTCGTTCATTGACTGGCTCGCCAATCGTGCCCGAACTTACGTGTTCTCCACGGCTCAGCCGGCCAGTTCGAGTGCCGCGGCACTAGCAGCGCTGGAAATCGTCGCCAGCGAGCCGCAACGCCGTCACCGATTGCTGGAGAATGCTGGCCGCTTGCGCCTGCGCCTCAGCGAGATGGGCTGGGACCTCGGCCCCTCGGCGAGCCAGATCGTCCCGATCAGGATTGGCTCAGCTGCGGAGACGATGCGGCTGGCGGACGATCTCCGCGAGCGGGGCTTGTGGGTGGGCGGTATTCGGCCCCCCTCGGTGCCGCCAGACCAGTCGCAGCTGCGAATCGGCCTCTCGGCGGCACATACCGACGAGATGTTGGAGGCCCTCATTGCCGCTCTGGCCGAATTGCGACCCTCATTAGCCGCCGAGCTCTGAGCCGATTCTGCCGGTTTTGACGACCCACTCGGGCAATCCGACGGGACAAAATGCCGAAGAACGTAAGTCTACGCAGGGCAAAAACTTGACGTTGCCCGGTGGGCCACTTACGATCGAAAATAGAAGGTTTTCCCTAACCTCCAAGCCAACGGCTCCAGCCGGCGGCTCCCCGAACGTCCCCCGCTCATTCACCCTCCCCAACCACCGCTTCGCAAAAGGAAAATCGGTTGACTCTGGTCCTGCAAATCGTGGTGGCGGTCGCTCTGCTCACGGCATTGGTGACTGTGATTCTCAGCACTAAGAATTGGCACTGGACCCAGGTGGTGCTCGTGCTGTTCATCTTGTTGTTCGGCACCGGTGCGATGTTCCTGGGCGCCGAGGTGTTCCGGGTGCATCGCAATCTGCGGGCCGGCGTTCCCCGCTTGAAACAGAAGCTGGAGACTGCCGAGAAAGAAACAACAAGACTTCTCAAAGGAACCGACAGTGAGCCCGGCATTCGCGAGCTGGAGCACCAGTTAAAGATCGTCACTCGCGAGCGTGGGCGGGTATGGCGCGGCGTGATTCCGGCAAGCGAGGTCAGCAACGAAGGTCGCGTCTCCGCGGAGATCCCCAGTCCCGAATCGCACGGATTGGGCCAGGACACGATTGTTTATGCTTTCGAACAGGGCGAGCCGTCTGAGGGGCCGCAATACTTGGGCGAGTTTCAAGTGGTCGAGTCCAACGCCGACGGCGTCGTGCTCGAACCGATCTTGCTCATCGACCAACGCACGGGCGAACGCCTCGCGGCAAGCAAAGGGCCGTGGAGTCTGTACGAAACCATTCCCGCGGATCGTCACAGTATGTACGCCGATCTAACCGAGGAGCAACTTCGGCAGATGATGCCCGAGCAGTCGGTGGAGGAATACATCCGCCACGGCACCGAGGCAATACCGGACGACGATCAGTGGCACGTGATCGGTCTCGACGAGAACGACGAGCGAGTTGGTCCCGAGCAGATGGACCAGGCGGTAAAACGGCTGTACGATCGTCCGCTGCGCGACTACGCGTTTCTGTTCGAGGATTTCGCCCGCGAGAAGGTTGTGGCGGAGGCCTCCCGCAAGGCGGTGGTCGAGGACAACGCCAAATTGGAAGCCGCGCTGGCCAGCGCCGAAAAACTGACCGAATTTCGTGAGTCGGAAAAAACGGCCTTCGGCAGCGATCTGGAGGGGCTGAAGCAGGATCTCACCGCGGCCGAGGCGCATCGCGACGTCGTGTTGCGACAACTGTCCAACGCACAGCGTTTGATCGAAGGGTTGCTCGCCGACAATTCCGCTCGAGCCCGAGAGCTCACTGAGCGACAGATACAGTGGATGGACCAGATCGACCGCTCCACCCCCGCACCTGAGGGGCTGGATCCACTCAGTCCCTAGCAAAGCGTAGAATACGCCTGGGGCCTCGCCGGCCCAATGTGGGAGTGCTAGCACGACTTTCCACTTCCGGCACAGCCCGCTGGGCTGTATCTTTCCGACGAACAAGCCCACCGTCCGCTTCCAGCGGTTGAGTGCTGACCCCTGAACCCCTAAACCCTGATCTCCCCCATGGGCCTTTACGACCGCGACTACGCCTCCGGCCACGAACCAGGATTTCACGTCCAGGCTCCCAAGACGATCACCACGCAGTTGGTGCTGATTACGGCTGTAGTCTACGCCCTGCAGTGCTTCGTGAAACCGTTTTCGGATTGGTTTTCATTGTACTCAGATTGGTTCCAGCAGCCCTGGACCTTCTTTCAGCTATTGAGCTACGGATTCCTGCATGACGTAGAAGGCATCGAGCATATCCTCTTCAACATGATTATGTTGTGGATGTTCGGCCGAGAGATTGAGCATCGCTACGGTCGTCGCGAGTACCTGTTGTTCTACCTATGGGCGATCGTGTTCGCGGGACTGTTTTGGTCGATCAGTGAGAGCTCCATGGGTCGACCGGCCTTGATGGTGGGCGCATCAGGCGGTATCAGCGGACTGTTTGTGCTGTACGCACTGAACTTCCCGCACCGTCGGGTGCTGTTCATGTTTATCATCCCCATGCCGATGTGGGTCGCGGCACTCGTTATTGTGGGCATGGACATCAACGGCGCGATCCAGCGGACAAGTGCGATCGCCTGTACGGCGCACTTGGCGGGGGCCGTTGCCGGGCTGTACTACTACAAATTCGGCTTCTCGCCGTTCGTTTGGATTGCCAACCGATTCTCCGGAGTAAAACTTCCCGGGAAGTCGAAGCTGCGGCTGCACGAACCGACGGCCGAGGGCGGCTCGGAGATCGACGACCGCGTCGACGAGATTCTCAAGAAGATCCAGGAGCACGGCAAAGACAGCCTTACCTGGCGCGAACGCCGTATCTTGGAAAAGGCGAGCCAGGAGTATCAACGCAAGCGGCCGTAGACAAAATGGTTGGACCAGCCCCGTCATTTGACGTGGGTTATGCTGGGCTTGTTTTTGACATCGCTCAGCACAGAGCCACAACGAAAGGACTGGTCCAATGAGTATGAAGCTACGCTACATCGGTTTAGACGTCCACAAGGAAACGATCGTGATTGCCGTCGCTGAGGATGGCCGTGGCCCTGCGGAAGCGTGGAAGACAATTCCGTACGACGTGGCCCGCCTGATCAAGGCGATGGAATTGCTGTCTGAGGGTGCCGAGGTATCGATCTGTTACGAGGCTGGCCCCACGGGCTATGGATTACAGCGTGCTTTGGAAAAAGCGGGCTATACGTGCCAGGTGGTAGCACCTTCGCTGATCCCGGTGCAAAGCGGCAATCGGGTGAAAACCGACCGGCGTGACGCAGCCAAACTAGCCCACTTTCTCCGTTCGGGCGATTTAACACCGATTACGATTCCTGATACAGCGCGCGAGGCATTGCGTGATCTGGAACGTAGTCGCGATGATGCGAAGCGGGCTCAACAAGTCGCTCGACATCAGCTGAGCAAGTTCCTGCTCCGCCGTGAACTGCGTTTCCATGAGGGACGCAATTGGAGCAGGAAGTACATGTGTTGGGTCCATCAGTTGCAATTAGAAGATGCCGTTTTACAAGCGGTTCTCGATGATTACCTGAAAACAGTAGACGATACGACTGAACGTGTCGAGCAACTCACACGATGCTTGGAGGAGAAGATGCTTGCCTCATCACTAGCCCCGTTGATGAACGGGCTGATGGTGCTGCGGGGCGTGGCCGTGGTGACCGCGGCAACCATTGCCGCTGAAATCGGCGACTTCCGCCGCTTTGCCACTCCTCAAAAATTCATGGCGTACGTGGGTCTCACCCCGACCGAAGACTCCAGCGGCGAGCGGGTTCGTCGCGGATCGATCACCAAGTGTGGCAATCGTCATGTACGCCGCTTACTGGTCGAAGCGGCTCAGCATTATCGTCGCCGACCGGCAATGACCCAGACATTGCGTCATCGCAGTGCCAGTCAGCCGAAACCGTTACAAAAGATCGGCTGGGAAGCGCAAAAACGATTGCACAAGCGTTTGATGGCGCTGATGGCGCGCGGCAAGCCAGGGAACAAGGCAATCACCGCGGTGGCGCGGGAACTGGCGGGCTTTGTGTGGGCCATTGGTCAGGAGGTAGCAAGAGAGTGACAATGGCATAATCACCTCTGCTAACACTCCGCACCGACTCGATGAGATGGGTTAATCGTTCCAATCACGAATTTATTGTAACCAAGAGAAGAAAGGGGCGAACTCGCTGCGGCCAAACGTCGGGAATCCTCGTCCGTTTCCTTGAACGCCCTTAGCGGTATGTTCGACCGTAGACCCAGGCTCTCCCAAGACGAATCAGGTCATGTGGCTAACGATCCACGCATA
>CAXMSB010000296.1:0-8256 GCA_964195615.1 uncultured Granulosicoccus sp.
CACCTGGGCCACGTTCTGGACAGCGTGTGCTTCCCAAGAATTGAAGAATTCGTCGAGTGTTGTCTGGATCAATTCCAGGGAGGGATCCGGGCCATCTAATGCATCAGAGAAGGGGTCTTGGCTTTGTTTGGCAGCGCTCGCTTTCGGCATGACCTGCTCGAAGAATCGGTCTTCATTCCGCTTCGCCCACTTGAGAAGCGCACAGGCACCGGGCGTCGGGGCATCCTCCGGCTTCACGTCTCCCACAGCAATGTGTTGGTAAACCCATTTTGCATCGCCGTGGAAGTCGCTGGAGCCAAGTGCCTCCGTCTCGATCAGGTCGGCCGGATACGCTCCTTCTTCGCTGTCGACCGATTCCACCTCCAGCGGAGGAAACTGCTGCTCCAATGCCTCCCAGGCAGCCTGCTGGGCCTCCTTGCGGTTCTTACCCTCGGCCCGCAGTTGGGCGATGTGCTCGTCCTTGAACTTGCTAGCCTCGTCCCAGCGGCCTTCTCGTTCTAGGCGGTGGGTCAGATTGATCTTGCTCTCCGTCATCTTTTGCTCCCCAAAAGCTAATCTCAAAGGTCACGCATGAGTAATTCGACCAGTTCACGTCTTTGGACAGGGGTCAGACGAGAGCAAAGCTCATCGGAGATTCTGGTCAAATCGACAAGGGTTACGTCGGATTTTGCGCGGCTTGGTGCAGAAACAGCCTTTTTTTCCGACGATTGCGGGGTAGGTTCGATTCCTACAGGGAGCACTTTTTCTGTCTTGCGGCATGTTCGGTCTGGTTGGCGGTAGATCGAGGGTCCTGCCGCTTATTCGGTTGCGGTGTCGATATCCCGTACAACGCTGCCGTCTTCGACGCTTGCTCGCAGGCAGAGGTCGGCGTGATCGCTCCAGTATTGGCCGAGGCCTTGGGGGCAGTCGGTTGTGAGCAAGCGCTGTGCGATTTCCGCCGGGATTAGTGCGGGATGACCGCCGCGGCCTTGGTATTCTGGAATGATCGCTCGGTTGGGATGCTTGCCGGAGAGGGTTAGCAACTGCTCCAATGTGGCGGGGCTTACTTCAGGGTGATCGCCCGGCTGCAGCAGCACCGTTGCCTCGGGGTCTTCTTGCAGGGCAGCTTGGATTCCCGCGCGGATGGAATCGAACATCGGTGCATCGGGGTCGCTTTGGACGGTATGGAACTCTCGCTCTCCCAGGGCGACCGTCACTTCGTCGGCGAGATGGCCCAGCACGACGACCATGGCGTCGCACACCGGCGCGACCGCATCGAAAGCCGCCGCCACCAGAGGTTTTTCTCCGTCGGCGGTCGGCCACGGGTGAAACTGCTTGCGGCCGCCCAGGCGTCGGCCCCTTCCCGCGGCTAGCAGTACGCCAATCGGTTTGCTTGATTCGCTTGACGACATGAGATTCATTTCTTCTTGCCGCGAGCCGCTTGCGGTTTCGCGATCGCTTGTGCAGCGGGCGAATCTCGCATTGGCAACTGCCGCCGCACGACGCCATCGAAGCGGTACAACGCGCCTGCGATTGCGGGGGCAGTGGGCACCAAACCGATTTCGCCCACGCCACGGGCCCCGAACGGGCACTCGGGGTCTTCTTCTTCGACGAAGATCAGTTCCATCTCGGGCATCTGGTGCGATCGCAACACGCCGCAATCGTTCATCTTCTTGGCCTGGATGACGCCCCCTTCCACGGGGAAATCTTCGGTCAGTGCGTAACCGATGCCCATGTGCAACGAGCCGTACATTTGTCCCTTGAGATGCACCGGGTTGATGACGCGGCCGACGTCGTGGGCGGCGATCATTTTCTTGAGCCGACCGTCGTCGTCGACGATCGCCACTTGGGTGGCGAAGCCGTAGGTGAGGTGCGTCTTGGGTCCGCCCGGCTTGTCGATGTCTTTGCCAAGCTTGCTGGTGTAGTCGCAGATCCACTCGCCATGGAAGACTTGGCCGGCCAGTTCAGCCAGGGTCTTTCCCGAGTCGAGAGCTGCCTTCAACGCCTTGCCGGCTTCGGCGATGGCGTTGCCGGCCAACACGGTGGCGCGGCTGGCAGTGGTTTGGCCGCAGTCCAACAACAGGCTGGTGTCGGTGGAGACCTTGAACTGTTCGGGCCGGAGCCCTGTCGCTTCGTGGGCGAATTGAATGCAGATCGTGAAGAGGCCTTGGCCCATTTCGGTGAAGCCGGTGCGGATGTGGACACTTTGGTCGTCTTCGACCGTGAGCGCCGCCCGGCCGATGTCGGGCATACCGTTGCCGATGCCGACGTTCTTGATGCCGCAGGCGATCCCCGCGTACTTGGCGGCCTTGAATTGATCGCGAACCGCTTCGAGCGTTTTGCGCAAACCGAAGGGCTTGTCGAGCACCTGACCGGTGGCGAACGCATCGTTGGGCTCCAGAATGTTGCGATCGCGGATGTCGTAGGCGTCGATGCCGACCTTTTCGGCCAGCCGGTCCAAGAGTCCTTCGATTGCAAAGGCGGCCTGATTGGCACCGAAGCCGCGCATCGCTCCGCAGGGCGGGTTGTTCGTGTACACGGCCAGCGACTCCATGTCGATCGCCGGCACGCGGTACGGCCCAGTACAATGGCCGCCGGCCCGTTCCAGTACTTTCGCGCCGACCGAAGCATAAGCGCCCTTGTCGCCGATGATCCGCGCCTGAACGGCGAGGAGATGTCCCTGGTCGTCACAGCCGATCTTGTATTGCAGCTCGATGGGATGACGTTTGGGATGGATGCGAAAACTCTCGGGGCGAGTGAGCGTCATCTTCACCGGCTTGCCCAGCAGCCAGGCCATCAGCGAGGTCTGAGCCTGGATCGACATGTCTTCCTTGCCGCCAAACGCCCCGCCATTGGAGACCAACTCCACCTGCACCCGTTCCTTTTCGACGCCCAATACTGAAGCGATCTGCCGCTGGTCGTCGAACACGCCCTGCCCTTGGCTGTAGACGTGCAGCGAGAAATCTCCGTCATGTTCCCGGGGCACGGCGAGGCAGCTCTCCGGCTCGAGGAACAGGTGTTCGATGTGCTGCGTGCGGTAGGTATCTTCCAAAACATGAGCAGCTTGGGCAAAAGCGGCATCGACGTCGCCCCGCTTGAGCGAAGACTTGCTGAGCAGATTTGTGCCGCGAGTTGGATGTACGAGTGGGGCGTTGGGTTCGAGGGCGGCGCGTGGATCGGTCACTGGTTCGTGTACGGTGTACTTGACGTCGATCAGAGCCGCCGCCCTTCGGGCCAGCCGCCCGTCGTCGGCCACGACGCCCGCGATCACGTCGCCCGTGCAGCGAGTCTGTTCGCCAATGGAGACGAACGTCGGCCAGTCGCGTTCGATCAGCCCAACGTAAGTGTCGCCTGGAACATCCGCCGCCGTAATTACGCGATGCACGCCGGGCAGCGCCAGCGCGGCGGTTGAGTCGATCGCCACGACGGTGGCTTTCGGATGGTCCGCCAGTCTCAGAGCGCCGAACAACATGCCGGGCACCGTCATGTCGTCGACGAACTTGCGGTCGCCCAACACGGCGTCGTGTCCCGTGTATCTGGGCAGGCTTGTGCCGACCTTTCCGCTGGCATCGTCCGCGGGTGTGGCAGCCGGTGCTTCGCCCCGCCGTACACGACTGTACTCTTCCACGCTGTCGACGATCTGTGCGTAGCCAGTGCAACGGCAGAGGTGGGGCTTCAAGCCGGTGGCGATTTCGTCACGCGACGGTTCGGAGTTCTTGCTGCAGATGCCGACGGCCCGCATGGCCATGCCGGGGATGCAGAAGCCACACTGCACGCCGCCGCATTGGACGAACGATTGGGCGATCTGCTGGCGGTGCTCTTCGTCGAGTCCTTCGAGCGTGGTCATCCTCTTGCCCTCGACCTTGGCCGGCTTCAGAGCGCACGATAGCACCGGCTTGTCGTCCAACAGGACCGTGCAACAACCACACTGTGCCTGGGGCTGGCAGCCGTTTTTGGGGGATGTGATCCCCAATTGGTCGCGAAGAACATCGAGAAGAGTGAGCTCGTCGTCTGCGGATATCCGCAATTCAACGGGAGACCCATTGACGAAACAGCGCAGCAGATGGGATGACTCAGTAGCAGTCGACACGCCGGTTGGCCTCCAAAAAACGGTTTACCGAAGCTCTCGCTCCGACAAGTCTGCTCCAGCAGACCGGTGCGGCGAGAAACTTTGGCGGCCAACTCATGCCCGGCCTCCGGCCGGACTTTCCTTCCACCGTCGTCGATTTTCCCACACGTACCGCGCCGATGCAAGCGCATTTGTCCGTTCCGAGCCACAACCGCCTGTGTTAGAGTATGCCCACTATGAAGAAACTAAGCCCATTGCACGCCGCCGCGAAGAAATATGAAAAACAGATGGTCCGCTTCCTGCGGGATCTGATCGCAATCCCTTCGGAATCGGCCGAAGAAGGGGCTGTCATCGCTCGGATTCGCAAGGAAATGAAGTCGACCGGGGCGTTCGACCGCATCTGGACCGACAAGATGGGCAACCTATTCGGGCAGGTTGGCAAGCCGGGCCGCGGCAAGAAGCTGATCGCCATCGACGCCCACGTCGACACGGTGGGCGTGGGCGACCTCAGCGAATGGAAGCACGATCCGTACAAAGGAAAGGTGGCCGACGGCAAGGTTTGGGGTCGCGGGGCAGGGGACCAGGAGGGGGCAGTGCCCGCCATGGTCTATGCCGCCAAGATCATGCGCGACCTGAAGGTCGACCTCTCCGAGTACTCGTTGCTCTTGACCTTCACGACGATGGAGGAAGACTGCGACGGGCTCTGCTGGCAGTACATCGTCAAAGAAGACAAGATTCGTCCCGATGCCGTAGTCGTAACTGATTCAACCAACTGCACAATTCTCCGCGGGCATCGCGGGCGTATGGAGATCGGCGTCACCGCCAAAGGAAAATCGTGCCACGGCTCGATGCCAGAGAAGGGCGACAACGCCGTCTACAAAGTTGCCAAGGTCGCGGTGGAGATCGAAAAACTGAACCGTCGGCTGAAGAAAGACGCCTTTCTCGGCAAGGGCACGATCACCGTCAGCTACGTCGATTGCAAGACACCCAGCATGTGCGCCGTCCCCGGGCAAGCTTTCATCCATCTCGACCGTCGGCTCACGGTGGGCGACACGAAGCAGTCGGCCGTGGCGGAAGTCAAGGATGCCGTGAAACGGGCCGGCGTGAAGGCCAAGGTCGAGGTGCTCCGCTACGAGCGGCCCGGCTACACGGGTCTCACCTACGAAACCGAAAAGTATTTTCCGACTTGGTGCGAACCGGAAGACGCCCTGCAGGTGCAGGCGGCGATCCGCACGCATCGCGAAACGCTCGGCAAGGCGCCGACGCTGCACCGCTGGACGTTCAGCACCAACGCCGTGTCGATCGCCGGCATGTTCGGCATTCCCTGCGTCGGCTTCGGACCCGCGCCAGAGAACGTCGCCCACACGGTGAACGACTCGGTGCCGATCAAGCATTTGGTCGATTGCGCCGCGTTTTACGCCGGCTACGGCCAGGTGTATTGCGACCTGGCGGCGGGACGTCCCCACGACACTTCCATGAATTTCAAACGCAAGAAAGGTTGACGCATGGCACAATTGAAGGGCCGCGATTACATCGAAACACAAGATCTCACGCGTGATGAGCTTGATCTGCTGCTGGACACGACGACCGAGTTGAAAGAAAAATTTCACCGCGGCGAGCCGGCACTGTTGTTGCCCCATCAGACGGCGTATCTGCTGTTTTTCGACAAGTCCACTCGCACACGTAACGCTTTCGAGGCGGGGATGACCCAACTTGGCGGGCACGCCCATTTCCTGGACGCCGACGTCACGCAGATCAGCCACGGCGAGACACCCGCCGACACGGGCAAGATCCTGGCGGCGATGGGCCACGGCATTTGCGTCCGCCACGATCTGGTCCTCGGCGAAGGCAACCGGTACATGCGCGAAATGGCCGAGGCGACCGACGTGCCGATTATCAACATGCAATGCGACGTCGATCATCCGACGCAGACGCTGGCCGATTTGCAGACGATCCGCGAGAAGTTCGGCAACGATTTGTCGGGGCTGAAGATCGCGGTGAGCTGGGCCTACGCCCCCTCGTACGCCAAGCCGCTCAGCGTTCCGCAGGGGCTCATCACGCTGATGACCCGCTATGGGATGAACGTGTCGCTGGCGCATCCGCCCGGGTACAACCTCATCGACCGTACGGTCGAAGCGGCCCAGGCAAACGCCAAGGAGTCGGGCGGGAGTTTTGAAATCGTCGACGACATGGATGCCGCGTTTGCGGACGCCGACATCGTCTATCCCAAAAGTTGGGGCGTTCATGATTTGATGCTGGCTCGACAAGACGCGACGACACAAGCCGAGATCGACGAGAACCAACGGGCTTGTTTGGCGAAGAATGATCAGTTCAAAGACTGGATTTGCGACGAGCGCCGGATGGGGCTCGCCAAGAAGTCGGCCGTGTACATGCACTGCCTGCCTGCCGACCGTGGTTCGGAGGTGACCGACGCCGTGATCGACGGGCCGCAATCGATTGTGTTCCCCGAAGCGGAGAATCGGCTGCACACGGCCAAGGCGATCATGGCTTGCACGATGCGCGAACGGCCGTTCTAGCGGGGGTGCCTGAGATGTCTGTTACGTCGAAGAGGCTGGTGGTCGCTCTGGGCGGGAACGCGATCAGCGCTCCCGACCGTCAGGGGACGATTGGCGAGCAGTTCGCCCAATCCGAGAAGACCGCCAAGCTGTTGGGCGACGCGATTGTCGACGGTTATCAGCTAGTGCTCACCCACGGCAACGGCCCGCAGGTGGGCAACGTGTTGCGACGGGTCGAGATTGCGAGGACGGAGCTCTACCCGATCCCGCTTGAGGTTTGCGTTGCCGACACGCAGGCCGGCATGGGCTACATGATCGCCCAATGTCTCATGAATGAACTCAGCGGTCGCGGCCAGCCACAGATTACTTCGACGTTGGTGACCACGGTGCTGGTCGATCGCCAAGACCCGGCGTTCACGAACCCCTCGAAACCGATCGGCCCGCGGCTCGCGCGTGCCGTGGCCGAGGCTCACCAACGCGTCGATGGCTGGGAGATTCAGCAGGTCGCCGACAACGCCTTCCGCCGAATTGTCCCCTCGCCCAAGCCGCGGGCGATCTTGGAGATCAACACGATTCGCCGGATTGTTGAAGCCGGTGAGCAAGTTATCTGCTGTGGCGGTGGGGGAATTCCCGTTTATCTCGACGAGGCGGGACGCTACCAGGGCGCTGCAGCGGTCATCGACAAGGACCTGACCACGGAGCTCTTGGCCCGGGAGTTGGGCATCTCGATGGTCGTCATCCTCACGGGCGTCGAGTACGTCTACCTCGATTTCGGCAAGCCCACACAAAAAGCCTTGCGAGAATTGACCCTGGCCGAGGCGGAACATCACCTAGCGGCGGGGCAGTTCGGCGACGGATCGATGGGACCCAAGATCGGCTCAGCGATCGAGTTTCTCAAGCACTCGCAAGCAGACAGCCCGCAGGTGATCATCGCCGAGTTGAGCAAGTTCTCTGAAGCGCTCGCCGGGACGAGTGGCACTCGAATTACGCGCTGATATCAGCCATCCGCTCGTGGAGCCCTTTGGCGACTCCCACCGAGTTGGCGCGCAACGCCGGCTCGTCGCAAGAGACGACTTCGCCCTGTTTCAGACACCAGCGGCCGGCGATCATCACATCGCTGACGAACTCGGGCCCCATGGTATAGAGGAAATGGCCGGCCAGGTTTTCGTTGCTGAGCGGCGTGGCGGGGCGATAGTTGGTGAGCACCAGATCGGCCGCGGCGCCCACTTCCAGCACGCCCAGCCGTACGCCCAGGCAGTGCGATGCGAAGCGGGCCGACTGGCCTAGCATCTTCAGGGGGCTACCGCGAAGAGGCAAGCCTGCGTCGTGACTTTTGAATTGGGCCGTGCGGGCTTCGCGCCACATGTCGGCGCCGATGCCGTCGGTGCCCAACAGCGAGGGTCGCTGCATTCGGGCCACCGGGGTGTAGCCCACGCCGTTGTTCATGTTGGAGTTGGGATTGTGCGCCAATTCGATCGTGTCGCTCAGCTCGTTGAGCCGCGCGAAATCGCTTTCCGAGAGGTGCGTGCCGTGAGCGAAGATCGTGCCGGCGACCTCCAGCAGGCCATGTCGTTGGAAACGCTCGAACAGCCCGACTCCAAATCGCTCGCGGGTGAGCCGCTCGTCGACGGGATCCTCGGCCACGTGAATGTGTACGCCAAGATCGAGTCGTTCGGCCAGCTCGACGCAACC
>CAXMSB010000297.1:0-3885 GCA_964195615.1 uncultured Granulosicoccus sp.
CAGGATCTCCCTCGGAGACGCCTCCTGTAGAGCAGCAGGACCGCAAAGTCGATTCTTGGCCCTGTTGTCATTCCGAGGTCTGCCGAGGAATCTCCGTCGCGGTGCGAGTTAACAGGGCAAGGAGATCCTTCGGCAGACCTCATACGCATCCTAACAAGAAACGTTGCGTTGCTATCACCGCTTTGCGGCTGGCGGGTTCTTGCGTCCTCGTTGGAAGTGACGCGCTGTTAGCAGATGACGACAATAGAATCTCGTCAGACCCTCAAAACGCTAGTTGCGGTATTAATATTTAGGATGCGTATCAGGATGACACTTTTTCGACTTTGCAGCTCTCCTGCTCCCGCAAAGCGGCTTTCTGTCCACCGATGCTAGCTGTGCCGGACAGCTAGCATCCGGCCAACTTGCCGCCGTCGGGAATAGGACTTGCAGAGGCAGTCGAGAATAAGTATTTCTCCCCCTCCCGTATCACAGAGGGGTGAAGTGCCTGGCCAACAGAGTATTCGCGCCAGTCCTCTGAGTCCCCCGCTCGTCTTGCCACGATCCGTTTCTGCCGGAAAACCACCGGAATGAGTCGACTCAAAACTCAAAAAACAAAGCCGAAGTTCTCCTCAATGCGCCACGTAAGTTGCTGCGCGTCGGCTCTGATTATGGCGGTGATCTTCACCGGCTGTCAGACGGGGAACTTCCGCGCCAAGAATCTGCCGAACCAATATCGCGCGGTCGCCACGACAGGAGGCCGAGCCATCGATTTTTCCCGAGTCTCTTCGCCGGGCGTGAGCGATTCACTGATCGCTCGGGGCGATCTTCTTGAAATCACGATCACCAACGGCCGCGAGGAAGAGCTCAACAACCTGTTCCTCGTTCGCGTTAGTGCCGACGGCGCCACCGACGTGCCCGTGGTTGGTCGAGTGCGAGTCGCTGGACTCGAAGAATTCGAGGCGAGCCATGAAATCGCTCGCGAGAGCGTTCAACGAGGCGTCTACTTGCATCCGACCGTAGCGGTTGAAATCAAGAAGAAGGCCATGAACCGAATCACGGTAGTCGGTGCCGTTGAGGAACCAGGCATTATCGAGTTGCCTCGCAATAACAGCGACATTGTCAGCGCCGTGGCCGCGGCCAAGGGCTTTACCGAAGAGGCGGGGACCGAAGTCGAGGTGATTCGCCAACCAAAATTCGTCTATACGGCCGGCTCCAGCGACGGGCTATCCCGTGATTTACAGGACTCCGGCCAAGTGCAGCTAGCTTCTCACGAGCAGGCCGAGACCCTGTCCAGCCCGACCGGTAGCCTCGAACAATCGAACGGGCCGACGGCCCCTCAGTCGGTGCTCGTCGATTTGGCCAGTGACGAGGGCGTGAGCGGCGATTTTCGGCTTCAGGACCGCGACGTCGTGCGGGTGTTGCCTCGTAAGAACGCGCGGATTTTCGTGACCGGGCTTGTTGAGAAATCGGGGCAATTCCTATTGCCGCTCGAGCAGGACGTGCATCTGTTGGACGCCATTTCCATGGCGGGCGGAAAAAGTTCCGTCGTCGCGGATAAGGTGATCATTATTCGTCGTGTCCCCGATCGCGAGGAGCCGCTCGTCATTCGCGCAAGCATCAGCGAGGCGAAGAAAAATGGCCTGGAAAACATACGACTCGCCGAGGGAGATACGATCAGCGTCGAACAGACGCCCGCGACAGCCGTGGTCGATGCGGTCGAGAAATTCTTCCGCTTCTCCTTGGGCATAGCCAGCAGCTCAGTCTTCTGATGCACCGGAGATCATTCGCGTCAATCGCACCATGAAGCCAATCCCCGTTCCGTTGGATTTTTTCGCAAGCAACTTCCAGACCGATTCAGCGACACTCCCGTGACCGACCAAGATTCCAACAACCTGCTTTACGCCGATCCCCACGCGGGTTCGACCAGAGACCTCGTGCCGATGGTCATGCGTCTGCTGCGCATCTTTCGGTATCGCAAGAACGTAATCATCTCGACGCTTTACTGCTTCGCTCTCGTGGGGGCGGTCTATTACTTCTTGGCGCCGCGTTACTACGAATCGACGGCCAAGCTGCTGGTCGTCGAGCAGAAGGCCAACGAATTGTCAGCCGTCGGGGAAACCGACACGACTGGCAACACGATGGCCACGCATCGCGAACTCGTGACTAGCCAGGTCGTCATCAACGCGGCCATTTCGCGGTTGGCTCCGGAACATCGGGTCGACCTGCAGGGGGTTCCTCCCAAGGATTGGACCGAAGCGATTGCCGACCTGCTCAGCGCCAGCACCACGCGCCGAACGAACATCATCGACGTCAGTTTCTACTCTCGCGATCCCGAGGCGGCAGCCGCCGTCGTTCGTGCGATTATCGATTCCTACCTGGAATTCGTCAAAACGAACCATCAAGGGGCGGCCGGCGATAACATCGTCGTTCTGACCGACAATCACAAGAAAGTCCAGCACGAGTTGGACCAAACGCAGATCGACTTGCAGGAATTTCGCCAACAGGTCGGGTATCTGGCCGTCTCCTCGGATGACAGCATCTCTGAACCGATGATCCAAAGGGCCGTCAAACTGAACGAGGCGGTTCTCGAAGCCCAACAGAATCGGCTGTCTCTGCAAGCGACGTTGGTTTCGGTTCAAGAATCGATCAGAAAGGGCGAAGACCTCAGCCAGCAGTTGATGGGCCTCGATCCCAATTTGAGGCGAGAAATCCTGGTCTCATCCATGGGCCTCAGTCCCCAGGACCTGCAATCGCTGGGCGAGCAACAGAAGCGATTGCTCGAAGCACGGCACGAGTTGCAGGGACTGGCATCCGACTTCGGGGAGAACCATCCTCGCATGATCTCGCTGCGCGAGCAGATCCGATCGATCGAGCAGTACCTTAGCAGCTATCACCAGCGGGCCGGGAACCGACTCAACTCGATCAGTCAGTCGATTTCCGGACAGGCTATAATTGGCATGTTACAGCAGTCGGTTCGGCAGGCAGCGGAACAGGAAAACCAGCTTATCGCGTCCTACGAAGTGGCTCGCACCGAAGCCGCCAAGTACAGCGACGCACTCGTTGAACTGGGAATGCTTGAACGCGAGGTGGAACGCAAGGAGTTGCACCTCGATGCGTTGGCGGAGAAGATTCGCGATTTTGACATCAGCCGAGGCCAGGGGCCGATTAAGGCAACCGTAGTCGAGGAACCGCTGCCCAGCCTGCTGCCCGCGACGCCCCGATTGCGGGTGGTGGCCATGCTTTCGTTGTTAGGAGGCTTGTTGGTAGGTGGCTTGTTGGTTTACGTGCAAGACGTGCTCGACGACCGTTTTGGCTCGCCGGAGGAACTTTCCGCTCAGCTCAACGTGCCCATCCTTTCGATCGTTCGCGAACTCGAGGCCTTGGAAGGCGAAGGGCTGGCCGCAGTACATACGCACGTGCATCCCAACGCGGTCGAGTCGGAAGCTTTCCGAACGATGCGGACTTCGCTCTCGCTTAGCGGCGGCGAATGCGATCGGATTCTCGTTTCCAGTTCCGAACCCGGCGATGGCAAGACAACCATTGCCGTAAATCTAGCAGTGGCATTCGCTCAGGCGGGTAAGCGCACGCTGATCATCGACGCCGATCTGCGACGCCCCGGTCTGTCGGCTCTGCTAAGTCTCAAGGGACAGCAAGGAGTTGCCGACGCCCTGGCTTCCTCCGAACCTGCCGAGTCGCTCTTACCCACGCTCATTCGGCACACCGAGAACGATCAGCTCGACGTCCTGCCGGTCGGTCTGCGACGACCCAATCCGGCCGAATTGCTCAGCGGCAGCGCTTTCGTCGAACTGTTGGCTTGGGCCGACTCGCAGTACGACCGCGTGGTTGTCGACTGCCCGCCCGTACTGGCCGTGAGCGATGCACAGATTGTGGGGCAGTTGGTCGATG
>CAXMSB010000298.1:0-14368 GCA_964195615.1 uncultured Granulosicoccus sp.
CCGTACACGTCGACACGCCCGCAGGCCAACTCGTCGGCGTCTGTCGCGGTATCGACGACGATGGCGCGCTGCTGTTGGAAGTCGGCGTAACCATCGAGAGATGTCTGGCCGGAAGCGTAACGCGAATCAGCTGAGCTTCCTGCTTCGCTCCCACGCACACATTGATTTTGAACCACGTATCTGTGACAATTGGCCACTATGATCGAAATTAACGACCAACTGCAGCCGACCGACCTGCTGCCCAAGCTCACGACCTTTTGGGCCGCCTCGGCCGAATGCATCAATGCGATTGAAAAAAGCTGCCCACCAGGCTCGGCTTCGCCCGTGTTCACAGTCGATGGCCGCTACTCGGCCAAGGGGTGGACCGAGTGGACGCAAGGTTTTCAGTACGGCTCGGCCTTGCTGCAGTTCGACGCCACCAATGACGAACGATTCCTGGAACTTGGCCGGCGGCGGACCGTCGAGGTGATGGCCCCGCATCTTACGCACGTCGGCGTACACGACCATGGATTCAACAACGTCAGCACCTACGGAAACCTGTGGCGGCTGATGAATGAGGGGCGTCTGCCGGAGGATGCCTGGCAACGCGAATTCTATGAATTGGCGCTGAAGGTGACCGGCGCGGTGCAGGCGGCCCGCTGGTCGGAGACCTCCGACGGCGGCGGGTACATCTACTCCTTCAACGGCCCGCAGTCGTTGTTCATCGACACGATTCGTTCCTGCCGGGCGCTTGCGGTTTCGCACCAATTGGGCCACGCGCTGATGGGCGAACGCGACCAACGCATCAGCCTGCTCGCCCGACTGGTGGATCACGCCCGGTCGACGGCCCGTTACAACATCTGGTACGGCGAAGATCGCGACGGGTACGATCTGCGCGGCCGCACGGCGCACGAATCGGTGTTCAACGCCAACAGCGGCGACTACCGCTCGCCATCGACGCAACAGGGTTACTCGGCATTCAGCACCTGGACCCGTGGGCTGGCGTGGGCGATGCTCGGTTTCGCCGAGTTGCTGGAATGGTTGCAGACCCGCGACGATGAGGAATTTGCCGAGCTCGGCGGTCGCGGCGAGATTGAGGCGATCTTCACCAAAGCGGCCGCGGCCACGTGCGATTTTTATCTCGGTCAGACTCCGACCTGCGGCGTGCCCTATTGGGACACGGGCGCACCGGGCCTCGCGCAGCTAGGCGACTACCTCGACCGACCGGCTGATCCCTTCAACGACTTTGAACCCGTCGACAGCTCGGCCGCCGCGATCGCGGCCCAGGGGTTGTTGCGCTACGGCAGATATCTCAACGAACGGGGCGATGCCGAGAGCGGCGGTCGCTATTGGCAGGCCGGGCTGACTGTGGCCGACACCCTACTGGGCGAAACCTATCTGTCGAGCGACACCGCGCACGAAGGATTGATCCTGCACTCGATTTATCACCACCCGAATCGTTGGGACCACGTCCCCGCGGGCCGCAAGGTGCCGTGCGGCGAGTCGAGCATGTGGGGCGACTACCACGCCCGCGAGTTGGCGCTCTACCTGCAGCGCATTGCCGAGAAGGCGCCGTACCATACGTTTTTCGGACCCGTCCGTTGAAAGAGAACTCGATGGCCAGCAGCGAAAAAAGAGTGGCACTGGTAACCGGCGGCGCCCGCGGCATCGGCTTGGGCATCGCCCGCCGTCTGGCCGCAGACGGTTTCAGTTTGGCAGTGAACGGCCGCCGTGAGGAAGCCGATGTCGGCGACGTGCTGGAAGAGTTGCACGATCAGGGCGCGGATGTTCTCTACTGCCAGGCCGACGTGGCCGACGCCGACTGTCGGCAGAAGATGGTCGAGCAGATCCGCTCAAAGTTCGGCCGGCTCGACGTGTTGGTAAACAACGCCGGCGTCGCCCCCGACGTGCGGGCCGATTTGCTGGACGCCACCGAGGAAAGCTTTGATCGGCTCATCAGCATCAACCTCAGGGGGCCCTACTTTCTCACGCAACTGGTCGCCCGCTGGATGGCCGAGCAGCGGCAGGCCAACGACGGCTTTGCGGGCGTCATCGTCAACGTGTCGTCGGTCAGTGCGACGATGGCCTCGACCAACCGGGGCGACTACTGCATCAGCAAAGCCGGCATCGCCATGGCGACCAAACTCTGGGCCACGCGGCTCGCCGAGTTCGGCATCCAGGTCTACGAAGTCCGCCCCGGCGTAATCGCCACCGACATGACCGCCAAGGTCATAGAAAAATACAACCAGCTCATCGCCGACGGCCTCACCGTCGAACCCCGCTGGGGAACTCCCGACGACGTCGGCCGCGCCGTCGCCGTGCTTGCCCGCGGCGACCTCTCCTACGCCACCGGCAACATATTTTGCATCGACGGCGGGCTCACGTTGCCCCGGCTATAGCGCCATTTCAAGGGTAAGGCCCCTGGCCACGCGACTTGGCTCCTCCGGAGCCAATTTTCTTCATGGGTGTCTGACTGCTAGCAACCGGTTATAACGATTCTGCTGGCATACTGGCTCCAGACGGCCCAGCGGTGACCTATATTCTGATAGGTATTCCCCCCCACGACCGAATCGGCGTACGCTACCCCCGGGTATCTCTTGCCATGGATCAAACCATGAACCACGTCGCCCGTCTCGACCAAGAAACCGAAGCCGCCCGCTCGCGGGTGCTGTTGGAGCAAGCTTTCTCGCCGAGTGTTGCGCAGTACTTGCAGCAGCATCCGGAAAGCCTCGCCGGTCAGCTCCGCGAGGTGACGCTGCTGTCGGTCGACCTGTGCGGATTCGCCGCGCTGGAGGAGTTGCTCTCGCCGGCCGACTGCTACGATCTGTCGGGCGACGTCATGGAGTTGCTCACCGAGATCGTGGTTGCCCAACAGGGCGAAGTGGTCGACTACTATGGCGACGGGCTGTTGACTCTGTGGAACGCCCCCCTCGACCAGGCCGACCACGCCACGTTGGCCTGCACCGCAGCGCAGGAAATGTTGGACCACTTACCGAGGGCAAGCAGTCAGTGGCGTTATCGCTTGAGCGAGCCGCTGCAGTTGAGCGTCGGCATCCACACCGGCCCCACTTTGGTCGGCAACGCCGGCACGAAGAGCCGCATCAAGTACGCTCCGCGGGGAAGCACCGTGAACGCCGTCAGCCGAGTGCAAGCGGCCACCAAAGAGCTACAGTTGCCGTTGCTGATGACCAAGGCCACGCACGACCAGTTGTCAAGCGAGTTCTTCCGCCTGCGCGTTTGCACCGCAAAGCTTCCCGGCTTGCCACAGCAGTTAGACCTCTACACAGCCTACCCAGCGTGTGACGTGCCCCAGCTGCGCGACCATCTCGATCGTTATGCCGAGGCGCTGGAATGGTTCGAGGCAGGCAATCTGGCCACGGCCGAGCGATTGCTCGAAGAGCTGGCAACGAGAGACACGACCACCCCGGCCCGCTTCCTGGCCCACCACACGGCCATCCAAAAGCAAGCTGCCCAAGGCCGCCGCGCCAGCGACCAATCTCAAGGCCCGGTGATCGACATCCTGGGCGAGTGACTCGCCTCAACGCGAGTTTGATTCTTCCGGCCGCGCGGCCACTTCTTTGTCTTTCTCAGGCTGCGCACCCTCAGTAGAAACACCTACGCTCGGCAGGGGCAGTTTGCCGGCCATGGCGTGCGCTTCTTGCGAAGCAGGCAGCCAACTGGAGGCGGGCTGCGACAACACTTGCACGAGTTGTGCCACCGGCAAGTTGGCGTAGGTCGGCTCCAGCAGTAGCGCTCGACCGTCAACCGCCAACAAACACCCCGACGCTGCGCTAGCCGGTGAAACGCATTTTCCCGTGACGGTAATCCCCGCATTGCTGATGTGAAATTCACACGCCAGTTCGTCGAACGGCTGCAGCTTCTCGACGGAGTTGGTTTCTAAAGCGACCGACGGACCCGGCACACAATAAAAACGCTTGACCGTCTCGGCCAACAGCGAACGGCCGACCGCGCCACGGGTTGCCTTCAAACTGCCGTGGGCCGAGAGCACGCGATCGCC
Organism: uncultured Granulosicoccus sp.; assembly: GCA_964195615.1. Classification (GTDB taxonomy): domain Bacteria; phylum Planctomycetota; class Planctomycetia; order Pirellulales; family Lacipirellulaceae; genus Bythopirellula. The sequence goes on from CAXMSB010000298.1 coordinate 3,998, forward strand.
ACGCCAGCGGAGTTGATCAAAGTCGACTCGGGCCATGCCGCGAACCGAGTGTGGCGAGTCGGGCCCCAGCCAATCGCTAAGCGCCAAACCAGCCAGCCGACCCTGTAGCGATCCGCTCACTTCCTGGGCATCGCCCTTCAACCACACCGAGCCGGTAAAAGTCGCCTCGACACAGCGGGCCGCGCTGGGCAGCAGGTCCGCCAGCAACCAACTCGGCACCCGGGCCGTATCGGTATGAAATGTTGCCATCGTCTGTTGTCCACGCTGCTGGACAACGAGTCGCAAGCGATGCGCGGCACCACCCTGCTCTGCCGCGAGCAGATCGGCTTCGATCGCCAACTGCTGGGCTTGGTCTGCTTCTCTTTGACTCCGCACGCGCACGTTGTGCAGCGAAATCGTCTGCCGCGAGCTTCCTTCGATTGTCAGCCGATCGGCCTGCAGCACAACCGCGGGCAAGTCGGCCGCCGACAACCAAGTGGCAAGCGTCGCGGCCAGTGCCCGAAAACTCTCCGCCTCAACCTGCAACTGGTCCGCCTTCAGCGTCAACTGCGAACCCTGCCACCGAGCCCGTACCTCATCCAGCGCAGCCAACGGCCCCTCCGTCCGCAAATCAGCCAGCCGCACGTTCTTCAGTTGGAGAATGCCGGGGCGTGGGGAAGTAACCTCTTCGACCGTCCCACGCACGTGCAGCCGCTGCGAAAGAGTGCGCTGCCAATCCGCTTCTCGCCAAGGCCGCAGCGAATACGCAGCCCAAGAGATCGTCAGCAGCGTCGGCACGACGGCACAGACAATAAACGCCACGCGGCAGACGCGTCGTTGAATAGTTTCGTGCAGAGAGAACATCCGTGCTAACTCTGGTTCGTCGGACTAATTTCACGCAGAGGCGCAGAGACCGCGGAAAGCTGTCCCTTGCTCAGCGCCCCCAGCGCCTCTGCGTGACAAAAAAAGAATTTGAAATTATCGCTCTCTTGCCATCTTCAAAAACAGTTCATACCGCCCCAGCATCTCTGCCAGGCTGTCGCTGCCGAATTTTTCGGTCAGGGCGACCGCCATCTCAAAAGCCACCACGTTCTCAACGATCACGCTGGCCGCGGAAATCGCGCAGACGTCGCTCCGCTCATAGCTTGCTTCTTCCGGCTGTTTTGTATCGAGATTGATCGACGCCAACGGCTTGGCAAGTGTGCTGATCGGTTTCTTCGCGGCGCGAATCACAATCGGCTGGCCATTGGTCATGCCGGCTTCCAGGCCGCCCGCGTTGTTCGTGGGCCGTTCGTAGCCGAGTGTCGATGTCTCCTTCTTCGTCTCATCATAACAAATCGGATCGTGTACCTGCGAGCCCGGTCGGCGAGCCGCCTCGAATCCCAGACCGATTTCGACGCCCTTGATCGCCTGCACCGCCATCACCGCTTGGGCCAACCGGCCATCGAGTTTGCGATCCCACTGAGCATGAGTCCCCAAGCCGAACGGCACGCCGTCGACGCGCACTTCGACGATGCCGCCCAGCGTGTCGCCCTCTTTGCCCGCGGCATCGATCATCTGCTTGATCGCCGCATCGCGATCGAGGTTCAACCCATAGATTTCGCTCTCGTCGCGGATCGCGCGCAGCTCGTCAACCGTCCCCTCGACCGCTTCGATCTCTTCGCCGCCAACTTCCACCACATAGCCGAACACCGTGATGTCGAACGCCGCTAGCAGTTGTTTCGCCAACGCGCCGGCAGCTACTCGCACCGCCGTTTCGCGCGCCGAGGCCCGTTCCAAAATGCCGCGGATGCTGCCCAGGTATTTCACCGCGCCGGTCAAGTCACCATGCCCCGGCCGAGGCCGCGGCAAATCGTCGAGCTTTTCCAGCTTGTAGTCGCGGTTGACGACCTCCATCGCAATCGGACTGCCCAGCGAGACGCCCTTCCAGATGCCGGTGCGCACGTCGACCTTGTCGGTCTCAATCCGCTGCCGTCCACCCCGGCCGTACCCACCCTGGCGACGCTTGAGTTCCACGTCGATCGGATCGGTATCGATGGCCACCCCCGCGGGAAACCCATCCACCAAAGCCAGCAAAGTTTTGCCGTGCGATTCACCAGCCGTAAGGTAGCGCAACATATCAATCTCTAACAAAGTCTCGTTAACCGACGGCGCTCCGCCGCCGCGTCCACCAGGGCATTTCGCAGCGAAAGGTTAGAACCCAGCCGCAGCCGCTGCAAGGCGAACAAACCCTCCATTCTACACTGGCGAACCGTGGAAGGATAGGCAACCGCGAGGGGCAGCTAGCGGTCGTCGCAGGGCGCACAACATGTGGGAGGCGTCTCCGACGGCGACCCGCCGCAAGGCAGTATCCACGCCGAAACTCTACCTATCGCTGCGCGCAATCTTCGCTGTCAGATTCAGGTTCTACACGAGCAGCAACCAGCCGGAATCCTATCCCGCGCAACCATAACAGCGTGCAAGCCACAACAGCCGTCGGAACAACGACAATCAGAGCTCCGGAACAAAACAACCACCAAGGCTCCGAGAAAGGTGAGTTCCCGGCACCCACCCACATCGAGAAGCCGAGACAGATGGAGACCAGAAACACAGCGAGCAGGCGCCGCTTTACATGTCCCTTACCAAAAGTGGCCCAGATTGTCGTGAGCATGTTCAGAGCGAAGACGACAACTGCGAGCAAGTATTCCGCTGTCTGTGATTGCTCAGACTCGATTTCCATCCGTGACAAGCGGACCAAGCCCAGGACCAATGCCGTCGCCGTCGAAATGGCAAGCAACGCAAAGAGGGAGTAGTGCAGGCGTGGTTCGTTCGCCGGCAAGTCCGTATCGTTCGCAAACCGGATCGTGCCCACGAGTCGACTCGTACCAGCCATCGCTACTGAAAGAACAGCGACAATCCCTAACATGATGGCGAGGTTCAGAACGAAGATAGAGACCAGCGAGGGGGGCGGCTCCGTGGACCCCAGAACCTGACCAAATGTTATCCAAACTACAAGCAATGCCGTAGCAAGGATAACCAGAAGAATCTTTGGCAAAACTCTTCCCGCAGCCATGCCCACCCAGATGGAAAGCAGCATGAGTTGCGAAAATGGAATCGAAGATAGCGCCCAAATGAAGGGTAACATTCGGACGTCATTGAAATCACTAAGCAGCACGGCCGCCCCTACCGGAGCAGTGGCCAACACAAGATGCACGGCAACAAGGGGGCAGATTGCGGAGGGCCGGGCACGTGACATACAGAGATTACCGTTCATCATCCAATGACTGCGAATCCCGAGCATCGTAGAATTTCAGCAGCAATCGCTCCGTGCGAAACCCGCCCAAAGACACGATCAGACTGCGAATGATCCCATAAGCCATCGCCCCAAAAGCGAAACCTAAAATTCCGCCCGTGACAAAGCCCACGGCGGCGATCGGCGCGTTGGCAGGCTGTGCAACTTCCACGACCAACGGAACCACTCGGACAAACGCCCAGATCAGACCGGCAAGCATGCCAACATTCGCAAGAACCAATCCAATCCGCCACCGATCGCACCGCTCGATCGTACACCGAAGGCTGGCAATGTGCTCGTCGTCACTCTCTCGGGCACTTGGAGATTGAAACAGCTTCATGACTTCCCCAGATCGAGATCAATGCCCACCTTGTCATTCCAAGCCCGAAGCCAACGGGCGCGGCCTCAAACATACACCGAAGGTGTGATATCCCAAAGCCCAGAGCCGCCGAGTAGCGGCGCGCCCTGGGTCCAGGACGTCGAAACCGAAAACAGTGCGTTCCGCTGTCGCTGTACGCAACCTACTTTCTTCTTTGCGACTTTTTGTGCTACTAACGGTTCAAGTTTGCGCAGCGTGCGAAGATTTCTTGCCACAGTGAGCAGTGGCAGCAGAGCTTGTCGGCAGTGGTAGTTGGCTCGTCGATGTTGGCAAGAAATTGTGAACGGTTCGCCGGGGAACTACGCCGAAGGCGTTTCATCTTTCAGCCCAGGGTTGGTCGCTCCAGCGACCTACCCTGGGTTCGTTGCGAATCTGGCTACCTACCCTGTAAGGGTTGAACACGCCCGGCGATGCCCTGATAGAACCCCGTTGGGGTACGAATGGTACATAACACGTTGACCCAGGGTAGCTCGCTAGCGCTCGCAACCCTGGGCTGATTGATTTAATCCCTTCGGGATACAGTCTTGGTTGCGGCCAGAGGCCGCGCTGGGTTCTTTGTGGCTATTGAAACCCCTGCTACATGCGACGAACCTGATCGTCTCTGTGACCTCGGTGCTCTCCGTGGCTACTTTCTCCAAATTTTTCGCTCGGAATTGTGTAGTCGACACTCACTTCCAAGCAAACTCCGCTCCGGTGATCAACTCGCACGCTTCGATGTACTTGCCACGCGTGCCGGCGACGACGTCGTCGGGCAGCGGCGGCGGCGAGCTGTTTTTGTCCCAACCGCTCGTGGAAATCCAATCGCGGACGAACTGTTTGTCGAACGACGCCTGTCCTCGGCCCGGCTCGTACTGCTCAGCCGGCCAGAACCGCGAGCTGTCGGGGGTCATTACCTCGTCGATGAGAATCAATTCGCCGTCGACTTGGCCAAACTCAAACTTGGTGTCGGCCAGGATAATCCCCGCGGCTGAGGCATGTTCGGCGCCGCGGTTGTAAATCTCCAAGCTCCGACGCCGCAGCTCTTCGGCCAACTCGCTACCAATCCGTTCAACCATTTCAGCAAAGGAGATGTTTATATCGTGATCGCCGACCTCTTCCTTGGTGGCAGGCGTAAAGATCGGCTCGGGCAACCGATCGCTTTCCCGTAGCCCAGCAGGGAGCGGTACGCCGCACACCTGGCCGTTCTGCTGATACTCGACCCAGCCAGAACCCGACAGGTAGCCGCGCACCACGCACTCGATCGGCACGACCTCGGTCTTGCGCACCAAGATCGACCGGCCGGCCAGACTTTCTCGGTCGGCGCCCGCCGGCAGATTCATCCGATCGACGTCGGTTTCCAGCAGGTGATGGGGCACATCGAGCATGTCGAACCAGAAATTGCTGACCTGGGTGAGCACCCGACCCTTGTCGGGAATGCCGGTCGGCAACACCCAGTCGAAAGCGCTGATTCGGTCGGTGGAAACGATCAGCAGCCCCCCGCCCAATTCGTAGACGTCGCGCACCTTACCCCGTTTCAAGGGCAAGTTGGGCAGGTTGGTTTCCAGGATCGGGGGGCCGGGCATGACGATTCCTTCGGCTTCAGAGGCAAACAGCCGCAAGCTCGGCGGCTGGCTGCGAATATACCGGGTCGCTGCCCCGATCGTCAGCCCCCCACCTCGACTCAACACCCCGCGGGATGGCATCCCTCGGCAGCACAATTGTTGTTAAACTGTGTGAGACTGTCCGAGCTGATCGAGGAACTGCTACCATGGGCCAGATGCGATTTACTATTCACTTTCGAGATCGCATCTCGCCGAAGGCCTTGAAGCGGATCTACGTGGCAGGCGGCGAGGAGATCCCCTGGTCGACCCGCGCCAACTGGGAAGGCGATCTGCTGGTGGTCGAACGCTCGGTGAACGACTCGGGCAACGTCTATGTGCCTTGGCAGGTCGACGGTCGGGGGCAATGCATTCTGCCCACCGCGACACTGGTGGAACGGCCCCGGCCCTATCTGTTAGAAGTGGAACTGGCCCGGGGGCTGATCAATCGCATTCGCAATCGGTTGTTTACTTGGGAATGGCTCGGATTGGAAGCGCCCGACGAGTTTCAGCAGCAGTTATCGGAAGCGACTCGCGAGTTCTCGCGCGCGGCCACGTCGCAACAGCACCCCGACGAAGCTGCCGCCGCGGCCGTGCGGGCGATCGCTTTGGCGCTCACTGCCGCGGAAGATCTGGTGCGGTGCTACGCACAGCAGGCGATCGTCGCCCGCAAGGAGCAGACGCCGATTCCCGCGCTGTTGGGCGTTTCGCTCAGTCCGCAGACTCCCAGCGTCAAGGTGCGCCGCAAGCTGGTCGACGCCTGCAACATTGTTCAGTTGCCCGTTGCCTGGCGAGCGATCGAAACTCGCGAAGGCAAGTGCGATTGGAAACAGACCGACGAGCAACTCGCCTGGTGCCAAAAGTCCGGTCTGAAAGTGGCCGCTGGCCCGCTCCTGCGGATGGACGACACGGGCGTGCCCGACTGGATGTACCTGTGGGAGGGAGATTACGACAATTTTGCTCGACTCGTGCTCGATCACGTCCGGGCAGTCGTCACGCGCTACAGCGGCCGGGTTCATCTGTGGCATGTCGCGTCGCGAGTGAACAATGGCAGTCTCATGTCGTTGGAAGAGGAGCAGCGGTTGCAACTGGTCGCGCAGACGTTGGAGGTCGTCAAGAAGATCGACCCGCGCACGCCGACCGTGGTATCTTTCGACCAGCCGTGGGCCGAATATCTGGCCGATCAAGAGGACGACCTGGCTCCGGTACACTTCGCCGACGCGTTGGTGCGTGCCGATCTGGGCGTCTCGGGATTTGGCCTGGAGCTGAACGTCGGCTATCAACCGGGCGGCAGCGGCCTGCGACCCACGTTCGAAATCGGCCGGCTACTGGATCAGTGGAGCGTGTGGGGGCTGCCGTTGATGGTAACGCTCTCGGCTCCCAGCAGTTCCGACGCCGACAAGCATGCCAAGAAAGGCATCGAAGTCGATTTGACCGCGGGGACCGAAGCCGGGCAGGTCGACCCGCAATGCCACTGGGCCAGCTCGGTGCTACCGCTGCTGATCGCTCGCTCCACGGTGCAGATCGTGCTGTGGAATCAACTCAGCGACAGCGTGCCGCACGAGTATCCCAATGGCGGACTGTTCGACCACAACCAGCAGCCCAAGCCAACGCTTGATTTAATGCGCGATCTGCGGAAGAGTTGCTTGTTGTAGGCGGGAGGCTTGAGACCGGAATCACGCTGGCCGTAGTTCCTCCAGCCTCCAGCCTAAAACCTCCAGCCTACACGTCACCTCGGCCTCGCCAAGGCGCTGCCGCGCACGGCGTCGGCGCGGGTTTCGAAGTGAGCGAGCGTGTGATCCAACCGGCAGAAGTGCAGTGCTTGTTCACACGATGGCGACAGTCCACACAATCGGAGTGCTCCATCATGTTGCAACACCCGCTTCTGCAGCATCACCAACTGGCCCATCAACACGCTGGGAAAAAACTCGACTTCATCCATCTCCAACACCAGACGATAGATGAAATGCTTGTTCAACAGGGCCCACAACCGTTCGGCAACCTGGTCAAGTCGTTCGGGGTCAGGTCGCAAGTGTACGAACAACCAATCCGGTCCGCGTACGACTTCCATTTCCTTTCTTCCCATCAGCTTAGTCATCGAAGGACTCCTGTTCCCTACGAGTGAAGAGGCATGTGATAAGCTCGGGTTCGATCCATGCGGCGAGTCCGGCTGATTGCGCATCCTACGCCGATCACCTACTCTTGTACAAGCGAAATCGGACCGTTTTTGTGCTACGCTCGAACGTACACGATGGTTCGATATTTTGGGAAAGATAGGAATGCTGCAGGGTGCTAGCGTCCCCCGTCGGGGGCAGGACAAAACTCGCGACTGCTGATCACGCCCCCAGCATTTTAGCAATCGTTTCGTGTGCCAATTCCAGCGCCGCGGGCAGCTTGCCCGGCTGTTTGCCGCCAGCTTGGGCCATGTCGGGCCGACCGCCGCCGCCGCCGCCGAGCGTTTGGGCCACCGGCTTCACCCAGTTGCCGGCGTGGGCACCCTGCTTCTGCAGGTCTTTCGAAACGCCCGCCACAAGCGTCACCTTGTCGTCGCCTTCGGTGCTGGCCAGCAACACCGCACTGGAGCCCGCCTTTTGGCGAATCTGATCGATCAACTGCCGCATCAAGTTCGGCTCGATGGTTGGCGTCTCGGCCACCACGATCGTGGCATCGCCCAGTTTCACGGCACTCTCCAGCAGGCCGTCGGCCGTGATCGGACCCGCCGCGGCGCGCTGCTCCACCCGGTGGCGAAGCGTCTGGACTTCCTCCACCACGGCTGTCACTCGCTCGGGAACCGACAGCGGTGCAACCGAAAGCAACTGAGCCGATTCAGCCAGTAGAATCCTGGCCTGCGTGTCGGTGGGCTTCTCCTCGTCCCCGACTCTCGACGTCTCGCCCGGCTCCGCCAAGGTGGGCGTGCCCCCCGAGGCGAGCATCTTTCTTAATTCGCGCTGCTGCTCGAGCAAAGCTTGAATATTGCCCGGCACGGCGGATGGTGCACAGCCAATCGCTTCCGCTGCCTGCGCGAGCGCCCGGCTGATCTGCTCGCCATGTTCGGTAGCCCGACGGCCAGTGAGTGCCGTAATCCGCCGCGTGCCGGCCGAGACACCCTCTTCGCTGAGAATTTCAAACGCATCGACTTCGCTGCTGTTCGTCAGATGCGTCCCACCGCAAAGCTCCTTGCTAAAATCGCCCATCGACACCATCCGCACCGGGTCGGGATATTTTTCGCCGAACAGCATCATCGCCCCCTGGCTGCGGGCGTCGGCCAGCGGCAGCACGTCCCAGCGAATCGGCTCGGCAGCCGCAACTAGTTTGGTCACGTCGGCGCCGATGTCGGCCAACTGTGCGCTCTCGACCGGGCTCAAGTTCGTGAAGTCGAACCGCAGCCAGTCGTCGTCGACCTTCGAGCCCTGCTGCTGGGCATGCGAGCCCAAATGGTGCTGCAGCGCATGGTGCAGGATGTGCGTTGCCGAGTGGGCCCGCCGAATGCCGTCGCGCCGCTCGGCGTCGACGATCGCCTTTACTTGGGCACCCTCGTGCATCACTCCCTGCGTCAGGTGCCCGTGATGAATCACCAACTGGCCGTCCTTCTGGGTGTCGACGATCTGAAATTCAAAACTTTCGCCTACGAGTCGCCCTTGGTCGCCCACCTGCCCACCGCTCTCGCCGTAGAACGGCGTGCGATCGAGCACCACCCGCACCGGCTGGTCGCGGCCGACCTCTTGCATCGAATCGCACAAATGATCGTCCGGCGGCGTTCCGGCGATGATACCTTTTACCACGGCGTCGGCCTCCGTGGTTTCGTAGCCCAAGAACTCCGTGTTGTGCAGCGCGTGCTTGAGCGAATCGATCGGGCCCTTCGCGCCCATCACGGTGTGTTGCACCTTGCCGGAGACCTCGCCGTGGGCTTCCATCGCCTGGGCGTAGCCGTCCCAATCGAAGGTGAGATTGTGCTCGGCAGCCAGGGCTTCGAACAGCTCCGGCGGCACGCCATACGTCTGATACAACTCGGCCGCTGCCGCGCCCTCAACCCGCACGCGGTTCTCGCCGCGCATCTCTTCGAACACTCGCTCGATGCGATGCAGCCCGTCGTCGATCGTGCTGAAGAAGTTGGCTTCCTCCTTCTCGATGACCTTGGCGACGCGCTCGGTCGTCTCAAGCAGCTCGGGATAAGCGCCCTTCATCATCTCGACCACCGTCGGCACAAGCTGAAACAAGAACGGCTGACGAAGGCCCAGTTGGTGTCCGTCGAGCACGGCCCGGCGCAGCAGTCGCTTCACAACATATTTTTCCTTGTTAGCGCCGGGGTAGACATTCTCATGCACGGCAAACGTGCAGGCGCGGACATGATCGGTGATCCGCCGCAGCCGTCGGCCGTCTTCGCTCTCCAGAGAATACTTCGCGCCGCACACCTCGGCGGCCGCCTCGACGATGGGCATCAAGTTGTCGATGTGATAGTTGGTCGGCACGCCCTGCAGCGTGGCAACCGTGCGTTCCAGACCCATGCCCGTGTCGATGTTCTTCGAGGGCAACGGGCGCAGGTTGTCGGGCGGATCGCCCACGCGATTGAATTGCGTGAACACGAGGTTCCAAATCTCGACCGATTTTCCCTGGTCGGGATGAAAATAGATCTCGCTGCAGGGGCCGCACACGCCGTCGGGGCCTTGGCTCGGGGCGCTGGCGGGCCAAAAATTCTCGTCTTCCTCCATCCGCTCGATCCGCGCGGTGGGCAGCTTGATGTCGGTCGCCCAAATCTCGGCCGCCTCGTCGTCATCTTTGTAGACGGTCACGCTCAGCCGCTCGGGATCGATGCCCAGCCACTTTTTGTCGGTGAGAAACTCCCAAGCCCAATTGATCGCCTCGCGTTTGAAATAATCGCCAAAGCTAAAATTGCCGAGCATCTCGAAAAACGTGTGGTGATAGGCGGTGCGGCCGACGTTGTCGATGTCGCCCGTGCGCAGGCACTTTTGGCAAGTCGTAGCGCGGGTGAAATCGAGCTTCACCTTCCCCAGGAAATGATCCTTAAACTGGTTCATCCCCGCCGGCGTGAACAGCACCGAGGGGTCCCAGGTCGGCACTAACACGTCGCTCGGACAGCGCCGGTGCCCCTTGGTTTCGTAGAAGGCCAGATACTTTTCGCGAAGTTCGTCGGTTTTCATGTGTGA
>CAXMSB010000299.1:0-8325 GCA_964195615.1 uncultured Granulosicoccus sp.
TTTTGGGAAACCTTTGATTGTGCCTGATTCCACGGGAATTTCAAGCCCAGGAACACCCGGAAGGCGAGGTTCTCCGATTGGGCAAAATCTGTCGGAAATCGAGCCGTTATGCGGCCTTCCCCGCCAGGCAGACCCAGTCCCAGGGACTTTTGGCCGCGGAATGCTCCAGGCCTTCCTCGCTCCAGGGGTAGTGGATCTGCCGCAGTGAGAGCACTTTCAGGCCCAGTTGCGTCACCTGCCCACGGAGTTCCCCCCGGCCGTAGTGCTTTTGGAGGGTGTCGGTGCGGCGGATGAGATCTTCCTCGTCAGCCGGGGGCGACCCAGACGAGGCGGCGTCGAGTTTGGCGGTGTATTGGGCCGACTCCAGCGAGGGAACTACCACCAGCAGGTGCCCGCCCGGCCGTACCAGTTGGGCCAGGCTTTCCCACTGCTGCTCGCGCAGATCAGCGTCGGGAGACGTGATTACGTTCAAGCAAACGGCCAGATGGGCGATGGGGCCGATTCGCTCCGCGGCCTTTTCCAGCGGCATGCTCTTCCAAGTGGCGTGTTCCAATGTGCGACAGCGGGCGCGGGCCCGTTTGACCATCGCCGAGGCGAAGTCGAACGCGACGACCTTGCCGAACTGGTCGCCGAACCGCTCAACGAACGTGCCGATGCCACAACCGGCGTCGACCAGGGTGCGGCGACGATTGGGCCGCGTGCGGGCGACCAACTCGGCCAAGAGTTTTCCGCTGGTGGAAGCGATGTCGCAGACTGAGCCCTCGAAATCACGGGCGAGCAGATTCCAGGCTTGGTGGCTCATCGGTCGGGTTTCGCGGCGGAGAGGTGGTGCGATGACGTCGACACAGGATAACGCGAAAGCCGCGCGGTTCGTACCCCGCGATCTGTGCGAAACCGCAAGCGGTTGGCTGCCTGGCTCAGGAATTGCATGCCACTGTCTGGCTTGTCCAGCAGTGCAGCCCTGGTACCCGTTTCGCACTGCTGGCAAGCTAGACAGTGCCACCCGCGGCAAGCGGCTTAGCCGATGCGCGATTGCGATTGCAGGGTGCTGAAGAGTTGGCGGAACTGCCGGCCGGGGACCAGATGGACGTCCGGGCGGCCTTCGTCTTCGATGACGAGCAGCTCGCCCGGGTCAAGCTCGGCGTGCGAATCCGTGGCGAGGTGCATTTCCACGTCTTCGCTGGACTCGAGTTCGGTGTCGAACTCTTCGTCCTGCTGGGTCTCTATCACGTCGGCAACCCCTGTCAGGTCGATGGGAGCGTCCTCGACGACGAGGTCTCGCAACTGGCAGGCGAAGGCCGTATCGAGACGGTTGATTACCCGCGGCGCAGTGGCGAGCAATTCACATTCAAACGCCAAGTATTGGTCGAGCACGATCTCTTCGGAACCAAACGCTTCCTGGAAGGGGTCGTAGGCCACCGGGGCGGCCTGGGGCGTCTCTGCTTGTGGAGCGTCGTTTGCAGAATCGAGTTCTTCAATCTGCTCAAGAAGCTGTGCGGTCGCGTCGAACGTTCCGACAACGTCGGCCTCTTCCGGCGGCTGGAAGCTGATGGGGATCGAGGCTGGCAGATCGTCTTCGGACTGCTCTTCCAAGAGGTCGCCTTCCACGGTGTGCTCGCCGAGTTCGCCGAATTCGACGACACTTTCCTCGAAGCTCTCTCCCACGGGCCCGGTCGCCGGCGACGTGTTCCAGGGGGCCGGCAACTGCTGGAGCTCGGACCAGGCCCGCTGCACGGTCTGCGCGCCCAACGGTGTTTCGCCCGTTTCTTGGGCCATCCAGACGAGTTGGTCGCCCAATTGGTTGACCAGCCGAGGGACTCCGTCGGTGGCGGCGAAAATGGCTTCCAGCCCATCGCTGGCGAATAGGGCATCGGGGTCCAGTCCGGTGGCAGCCACTTGGGCGCGAACGTATTGAAACGTCTCTTCGCGACCCATGGCCGAGAGGTAACAGCGCGTCGAAAGCCGTTGGCTGAATCCCGTGAGCTGGGGATCGGCGAACTGTTCTTCGAGGATCGGGCTGCCGGCCAGCACGAGATTCAAAAGCGTCTCGCCTCCCCGCGACATATTGGTGAGCACGCGCAGCTCTTCCAACAACCGCAGGGGCAGGGCATCGGCCTCGTCGACCAGCAGCAACAATCGGCGCGGGGCGGCGTCGCCGGGTTCCAAGTAATCGAGCAGAGAGAGACGCAGCTCACCCTCGTCCAAGCCACGATAGGGCAGATCGAGCTGGAACAGAATGGTTTGCAGCAGCGCGCGACGCGTGCAGATCTGCGCCCCGGCGAGCGGCACGACCTCACTCAGGTCGCTAAACTGTTCGGCCAGAACCTCTAGCAGCAAGCTTTTGCCCGTGCCCGCCGCGCCGATCAGCAGTGCGGGACCTTCGCCGCGGGCAATCGCCCGGCCGATGCGCTGGCGAGCTTCCTCGGCCACGGCGGCGGGGAAATAACGGCTGGCGTCGGGGGCGGCGACAAAGGGGCGGGTCGAAGCGGCTGGCGAGGGAAGATCGGACATGGCAGTTGGATTCCTATATATACGCCAGAAAGTGATCAATGGCCGGTGCGCAGACCCACAGAGCAGACGCCACGAACCTTCGCTTCTATCGAGTGTCATCGGCAAACAGGGTGAGGGGCTTCAGATTCGCCACTCAGATTGCAGTCAGGTTGACTGACCGGATCGCACAGAAACAATGGAGTGAGGGCCGAAGTGTCCTTTTTCCTAGTTTCTCACAAATTCAATTCAAGTGGCCGCCGTGTTTCGTATCAAGATTTGTGGCATTAAGACGATTGCCGACGCGCAGGCCGCGGTCGATGCGGGCGCGGACGCCATCGGATTGAACTTCTACGAAAAGAGCCCGCGATACGTTTCCACCGAAGCCGCGGCCGACATCGCCGGGGCGATGCCCAGCGGGGTGACGCTGGTTGGCGTGTTCGTCAATTCGCCTGCCGAGCAGATGAACCGCGTCGCCAGCAACGCGGGGCTACACGCGATTCAGCTTCACGGCGACGAACCGCCCACTCTGCTGGGAGAACTCGACAGTAGTCGCCGCATCGTGCGGGCCCGTCGCTGGAGCGAGCGAGGGCTCCAGGATATCGCCGAGGATCTGCAGGCTTGCCTGAAGCTTGGCAGTCGTCGAGCGGATGCCGTGCTATTGGATGCGGCAGTAGCCGGGCAGTTTGGGGGGACGGGCAGCAGGCTTCCCTGGGCCGAGGTAAGAGACCATTCGCAGTGGCTAGGCGAAACGCCGCTGATCCTCGCGGGCGGGCTGAATCCGGAGAACGTCGCCGAGGCGATTCGGACGGTGCGCCCCTACGGCGTCGACGTCGCCAGCGGGGTGGAGAGCTCGCCCGGCGTCAAGGATCCTGGAAAGGTGCGGGCCTTCGTCGAAGCCGCCCATGCAGGCTTTGCCGAAGGGCCCTGAATGCAAGAGGGCTTGCTCCTGCGGTCATTCCGAGGTCCGCCGAGGAATCTCGGTCGCGTTACGATTCGGCAGGTCCAAGGAGATCCCTCGGCAGGCTCTCGGGATGACAGGCGGCGTGGCCCCCGCACACTTGGCCTCCCGGCGGTTGCCGGTTACACTCGATACGATTGACATAACCCCTACAAACGGCCGGTTGGAAGCCTCCTCACCGACCCTTTTTTCTCGACGACATTTCAAGGAGATTCCATCGTGGCACAAGTAGAAACACAGCTTCCCTACAAGGTACTGGCCTGCAGCGAGCAGGAGTTCGAGCGTCTTGCCGAGTGGGGACGCAAAGAGATTGACCTGGCAGAAAACGAAATGCCGGGCCTGATGGCACTGCGCGAAAAGCACGGTGCCGCAAAACCGTTGACCGGCGCTCGCGTTGCCGGCTGTTTGCACATGACCATCCAGACGGCCGTGCTGATCGAGACGCTCGTGGAACTGGGCGCCGAGGTCACCTGGAGCAGTTGCAACATCTTCAGCACCCAGGACCACGCAGCCTGCGCCATCGCCAAGACGGGCGTTCCCGTTTACGCCTGGAAGGGCATGAGCGAGCAGGAGTTCGATTGGTGCATTGAACAGACGCTCACCTTCCCCTCGGGCAAGACGCTGAACCTGATCCTCGACGACGGCGGCGACCTCACCGCGATGGTCCACGACAAGTTCCCCGAGATGCTCGCCGACATTCGGGGCCTCTCCGAGGAGACGACCACCGGCGTGCATCGGCTCTACCAAATGCACGAGCGGGGCGAACTGAAGGTGCCGGCCATCAACGTCAACGACTCGGTCACCAAGAGCAAGTTCGACAATCTGTACGGCTGCCGCGAATCGTTGGCCGACGGCATCAAGCGGGCCACCGACATTATGGTCGCCGGCAAGGTGGTGGTGATCGCCGGCTACGGCGATGTCGGCAAGGGCTGTTCCCAGTCGATGCGTGGCTTGGGCGCCCGGGTGATTCTCACCGAGATCGATCCGATCCTCGCCCTACAGGCGGCAATGGAGGGCTACGAAATCACCACGATGGAAGACGTCGTGGCCGAGGGCGACATCTTCGTCACCACCACCGGCAACCGCGACATCATCACCGGCAAGCACATGTCGAAGATGAAGAACGACGCGATCGTCTGCAACATCGGCCACTTCGATCTGGAGATCGACATGGCCTGGCTCAATGGCGAGGTGGACTCGGGCCGCGTCTCCGTCGACCGCATCAAGCCGGCCGAGGTGGGCTGCGTCGACAAATTTACCTTTGCCGATGGCCACTCGGTGATCATTCTGGCCGAAGGCCGGCTGGTGAACCTGGGCTGTGCGACGGGCCACCCGTCGTTCGTGATGAGCAACTCGTTCACCAACCAGATGCTTGCCCAATTGGCCCTCTGGAACGAAACGGACAAATTCCCGCTAGGAGTACACGTGCTGCCCAAGGCACTCGACGAAGAGGTCGCCCGGCTGCACCTGGACAAGCTCGGCGTGAAGCTCACCAAGATGACCCAAGAGCAAAGCGACTACATCGGCGTGCCGATCAAGGGGCCCTACAAGCCGGAGTATTACCGGTACTAGAGGAGAGGTCAAAGGATCGAGTTCTGAGAGCAACAGCCGCCGGCGGAAGCCGGCGGTTTTTTTCTGCGCGGCCTTCGCGTAGACTGATCGCTTCGCTTGCCGTCGCCGGGGACGGCACGGCTCGCTTTCGTCATTTCCCAAATCCCCAATCTGAAATCCTCCGCCATGCCTCATATCTCTGCGTTTCGTGGTATCCGCTACGACCTGGGCCACGTCGGCTCGTTGAGCGACGTTGTTGCCCCTCCCTACGATGTGATCGATGCCGAACTGCTCGCGCAGCTCTACGATCTGCACCCGCAGAATTGCACGCGGCTGATCCTGGGGAAAGATGAACCTGGCGACGACGAGGCCACCAATCGCTACACGCGTGCGGCGAGGTATCTGAAAAACTGGCTCCGCGAAGGGGTGCTCTTCACCGAGGGCAATCCGGCCATTTACGTCTATCACCAGGAGTTCGAGGAAGCGGGCAGGCGATGCACGCGCCGCGGGTTCATGTGCCGCACCCGGATCGAGCCGTTCGGCGAGGGGAACATCCACCCGCACGAAGAGACCCACAGTGGGGCGAAGGCCGATCGGCTGAAGCTTTGGAAGAGTTGCCGGGCCAACATGAGCCAGATCTTCGGCCTCTACCCAGACCCCGAAAACGTCGCCCAGGATTTGCTCGATCGGACGATCCTCGGCGAGGCACCGCTGGAGGCGACCGACCATCTAGGCGTGCTGCATCGCATCTGGCCCGTGACCGACGTGGCGGTCATCACCGAGGCAATCGCCGCCATGGGCGGCAAGCCGATTTACATTGCCGACGGGCACCATCGCTACGAGACGGCTTGCAACTATCGAGACGAGTTGGCCGCGGAAATGGCCGCGCGCGGCGAGAAGCTGGATGAACAACACCCGGCCAATTTCGTATTGATGATGTGCGTTTCGATGAGCGATCCCGGCATGATCGTGCTGCCGACGCACCGACTGTTTCGCGGTCTGCCGGCCATGACCGCGGCCCAACTCTGCGAGCGAATCGGCGACGCGTTCGAGACCGAGCCCGCCGGCGAGGGCCCCGAGCGGGCGCCCGAGTTGTGGGAGGAGATCGAAACCGAGGACCGGCAGAGCACGCTGGCCCTGTACACGGCCAAGGACCAGCGTTGGACGCTGGCCCGACTGACCGACGCCGGCCGGGCAAAGATGGCCCAAGTGGCGAGCGATCACTGTGCGGACTGGCAAGGATTGGGCGTGAGCCTACTGCACCGGCTGGTGGTCGAGACGCTGCTGGACGCCCCTGATTTGCCCGCCCCCAAGTACGTCCGCTCGATCGAAGAGACGGTCGAAGGCCTCACGCACGGCGACACGGTCGGCCGCGACCACACCGGCCAACAGGCCAGCGGCGGCCGCTTCGAGCTGGCCGCTCTGGTGATGCCGGCCACGCTGGAGCACATCCGGGCGATCTCGAACGCCGCCGAGCGAATGCCCGCCAAGAGCACCTATTTCTATCCCAAGCTGGTCAGCGGCCTAGTCTTCAATCCCCTGGAATAATGGGCCCCTGGAATAGGCGAGGCGTGCTTCAGCACGCCGGCGAGCGGAGTCGCAACCCTCGCGTTTCACGTGAAACGCTATAGGAAATATGCGTAGCACAGGCAAAGTGCGTGTTTCATGTGAAACACGTAGACTTGGGTGATTGTTTCACGTGAAACGGCACCCGCTCTGCCGGGCGGTCGATAAGCTTCAGAGTACGGCAACCGTGGTTTGCCGTCTCGCTCCGGCGTGCTGAAGCACGCCTCGCCCGCTCAAGTCTGCATTCCGAAATCGAACATGGGCCGTGTTATTTGTATCGCTAATCAGAAGGGGGGCGTCGGCAAGACGACCACCTCGCTCAATCTGGCCGCGCTGATGGCGATGGCCGGCCGGCGGACTCTGCTCGTGGATCTCGACCCGCAGTGCAACGCCACCACCGGCCTGGGGCACGGGCCGACGCCGCGGCACGCACTGGTCGATAGCCGCCCGCTCCGGGAGTCGTTCGTCGAAACCAACCAGCAGGGCCTTTCGCTGCTACCCGGCTCGCGGAGCTTTCAGGATGTCGACGCCTTGGCCAACTCGTCCGACTCTCAGGCGTCGATGCTAGCAACGCATCTGTCGGGCAGCCTGGGGTCGTTCGACACTGTGCTTATTGATTGCCCGCCGTCGCTGGGGCAGCTCACCCGCACGGCGCTGGCCAGTGCTAGCGAAGTGTTGATGCCGATCCAGTGCGAGTATTTCGCGATGGAAGGGCTGACGCAAATGATCGAAGTAATCCGGCAGGTGATCGACCGACCCAACAGCCGATTAAAATTTGGTGGCATCTTGCTGACGATGTACGACGCCACCTTGGAACTCACGGCCGAAGTCGACCGCGAGGTCCGCGATTTTTTTGGAGAGATTGTCTTTGAGAATGTCATTCCACGCGACGTAGCGGTGTCGGAAGCGCCGAGTCATGGATGCTCGGCCGTCGACTATGCCCCACGCTCTCGAGGAGCGCGAGCGTACGTGGAACTTTGCCAGGAGGTGTTGGAACGTGTCTAGGGAAAGACGATTGGGACGAGGCTTGGAAGCACTACTGGGACGCTCACTCGACACGGCCGCGGACGAGCCGCAGCCAGAACCGGCACAGCCTCTAGGCATCTACGAGGGAGCGGAGCAAATCACCCGCGGCGACGACGGCCAGCCATGGCTCGAACTGGCGGCCATTGATCCCAATCCGTTCCAGCCGCGGCAAGACTTCCAAGAAACAGAAATCGCTGACCTGTGCGACAGCATTCGCGCGCACGGTTTTCTGCAGCCGATCGTCGTTCGCAACGTTGGCGAACGGTTTCAGATCATCGCCGGCGAGCGCCGCTTTCGAGCTGCCCAGATGGCGAGTTGGGAACGCGTGCCCGTGCAGGTCCGCAAGGTCGACGATCGCGAAATGGCCGAGCTAGCCATCGTCGAAAACGTCCAGCGGAAAGATCTTAACGCGTTGGAAAAGGCCGTCTCGTTTCAACGTTATTTGCAAGAGTATGGTTGCACACAAGAGGACTTGGCCGCGCGAGTAAATGTCGACCGTTCGACCGTGGCCAATCTGATTCGGTTGTTGGAGCTTCCCGAGGAAGTGAAGCAGATGGTCTCCGACGGCAAGATCGCTCAGGGCCACGCCCGCGCCTTGTTGCCGTTGGGCGATGAGCAGGAGCAGCGAGATTTTGCGCAGCAGATCAGCCGCGAGTCGCTCTCCGTGCGGGCGACCGAGCAGTTGGTGCATGACCACATTCACCAGGCAGACGTCGAACCTCTGTCGGTGGTCG
>CAXMSB010000300.1:0-4058 GCA_964195615.1 uncultured Granulosicoccus sp.
GTCGTGGGCATCGCCACCAGCGGGCGAACTCCCTACGTTCTGGGGGCGCTCGATTTCGCGCGCAGCCAGGGCGCCTACGCGATTGGTCTGAGCTGCAATCGTGATGCGATGATCCGCTCGCGGGCCGATTTGAGCATCGCTCCGGTGGTCGGCCCCGAAGTCGTCAGCGGATCGACCAGAATGAAAGCCGGCACCGCGACAAAAATGGTGCTGAACATGCTCTCCACGGGCGCCATGGTGCAACTTGGCAAGACGTATGGAAACCTGATGGTTGACCTGCAAGCGACCAACACCAAGCTCACCGCTCGCACCAAGCGTATTCTCTGTTCGTTGACCGATCTGACTGACGAGCAGGCCGTCGATTTGCTGAATCGCTGCGGCGGAGAACTGAAAACCGCGATCGTCGCCCATCAACTCGGCCAGGACCCCTGCAAGGCTCGGCAACGATTGCAGGCAGCGCACGGCCGTCTGAAGCAAGCGTTGGATAACTCGCATCCCTAGCGGCGTCTTCGGTGCCAAGAAACCCTCTGCTTTGGAGTCGCCTTCAAAGGGCTTTTTCTGCAGTGAATGAAAAACTGGCACTTGGCGTCGATGGCGGCGGTACTAAAACCGTCGCCTGGTTGGCTCGAACTACCTCGGAGGGCGAGCCGCAGGTTCTGGGCCGCGGCTCGGCCGGGTCGTCGAACTGGAGGGCCATCGGACGGGACAAGGCCCTGGAGAACCTTCTTCTTTCCATCGAATCGGCTTGGCGTGATGCGGGCCTGGATTTTGGCCCAGTCGAGTCTGCCGTGCTCGCCTTGGCGGGCGCCGGTCAGGCGGACGTGCAGGCTCAGGTCTCGGATTGGGCCCACGGGCGCGGCGTCGCCAAGCGCGTGCAAGTGATTCACGATGCGCGCGCCGTTGTTCAGGCGGGTACGCCGGCAGCTTGCGGTGTGGCCCTTGTGGCCGGCACGGGGGCGGTTGCGTTCGCGCGAGACGCCAGCGGCCGAGAAACCGCCGCCGGTGGTTGGGGCTACTGGTTTGGCGATGAAGGCAGTGCCTTCTGGCTCGGGCAAGCTGCTCTGCGAGCGGTGGCGCAGGCAGCCGACGGTCGCGGGCCGGCTACGCTCCTCACACGGACAATTCTCGAGCGATTGGAAACCGAGGATCCCAGGGAGATACTGGCAGTTTTCTCTCGTGCGGGAGACGAGCGACGGGGCATCGCCGGGATGGCCGATCTGGTGGTAGACGCCGCTGAGCAGCAAGACGCGGTTGCCGCGGACATCGTCGATCAGGCCGTTGGACACTTGGCGACGCTGGTCGTCTGTGCGGCAGAAAAGCTCTCACTCGGCCAGCAGTTTCCTCTGGCCTTGGCGGGCGGAGTGCTGTGTGGCAGTCTGCTGGTCCGACAGCGGCTTTCGCACGAACTGCAGAACGTCGGCATTGATCCCAGTTCCTTGGAGCTTGTGTCAGAACCGGTTCTGGGTTGCCTCAAGCTGGCCTGCGAAAAGGTGGGTGCGGGCTGAGCGAGCGAAGTGCCGGCTCAACTGAACTTGGCAGCAACGCCGCCGCTGATCGGGGATTGGCAGCCGGTCGTCTCTGGAATAGTTAGCGGCAATTTCTTTTCGTGTCGCACCGCAAGCCAGGCAAAACACTCGGCTTCGAGCGTATCGGGATTGAGCCCACGTTCGCGAACGTTCTCGATTTCGCCGAACTTCTCCCCCAGCATTGTCATGATCACCGGATGATGTACGCCTCCACCGGTGACATACAGTTTCTCGGGCATTTGGGGGAGCTTCTTCGTCGCGCGGAAAATCGCTTCGACGGTCACGGCACACAGCGTGGCGGCGCCGTCTTCGACGCTTAGTCCGGAAACGTCGACGTGATCGAAATCATAGCGATCGGCTGCCTTTGGCAAGGGTTGAGAGAAGAAGGGCGTCGCCACCGCCGCTTCGACGATCTCCTGGTCGACCTTGCCGGCAGAGGCCAGTCGACCGTCCAGATCGTGCGGCAGGTCGGCCATCGTCTGCACCCACTCGTCGAGCAATCCACAGCCGGGCCCCGTATCGCCGGCGATGATTTCGTCGTCCTTGCCCAGCCAGGTAACGTTTGCCACCCCTCCCAAGTTCAGCACCAACGTGGGGCGCGGTTCGTCCTCGAACAACGCCCGATGAAACATGGCCACCAGCGGTGCGCCCTGGCCGCCTACCGCCATGTCGCACCGACGAAAGTCGGTGACCACCGGAACACCAAATTCCTTGGCCAAGATCCAGGGGTTGCCGACTTGCATCGTCAGTCCCTCGCTGGGAATGTGACGAATTGTGTGCCCGTGCAGGCCGATCACACTCACCTTCTTCAGCAGCTCTGGGTACTGGTCGAGCAACATTCGGGCCGCTTGCAGATGGTGAGCGGAAATGTCCCGTTCCAATCGCAACAGTTCCACGATGGGAACATCATGTTGCGAAGCCTCCAGCAGTCGCATGCGGAGGTCGTCTTCATAGGAGTGAGTCAAACCGCCCAGAAACGAGATATTGCTTTCCCCGTCGGTATCGAGAATCGCGGCATCGACTCCGTCGCAGGAGGTGCCGCTCATGAAGCCGATAGCAATCGTGGACATGCGTTTTGCCTGCTGTGAGTGTCTAATGTGGAAATCGTGGCCTGCCAGGCCCACCAGAGGCCTCTTCTCAAGCTACCCCTAGCTTAGCGACCAGGGGACCGAGGAGAAGTCAAAAAACGCAACTTCCTCTCGAAATTGCGCAAGCGGGAAGCTAGAATTGGTAGAGGCAGGAAGTGTCTCTTGGATTTCTCCAGCATTGAGTCGATCATGGAACAATTGAATCTAAATCGCAGCGTGGCGGTGCTCGTGGAAACCGAGGATAGCTGGGGTTGCGGAGTGATTCGCGGGATTGCCGACTATTCTCAGGACCATGGCCATTGGAATCTGCTGATCGATCCGCGCGACCACGAGCAGCGAACTGCGATCCCGGATTTGTGGGCTGGAGACGGTATCATCGCACGGATCGGCAGCCGCACGCAGTTGGATCAGATTCGAGAGCGCAGCGAACCGACCATAAACGTCGACACAGTCTTTGAGGGACTGGACGGCATCTACGACGTGATCACCGACGATACCGAGCGAGCTCAGCTTGCGCTCTCCCACCTACGGGATCGTGGGTTCGAGGAGTTTGCGTATTTCGCTCCGCCCAGCCGAAAGTATTCGTCCAAACATGGCCGCGAATTCATCGAGGCGGTTCAACAGGCCGGATTCAAATGTCGAGAATACAAGCCGGGCTATCGGGCAGGACGAAAGATCGGTTGGGAGGAGCAACAGCGCCGGGTGAGCCGTTGGCTCAAGTCGCTGCCGTGCCCCGTGGCCGTGCTGACGGTCGACGCCTATCGGGGCCGACAACTGGCAGAGATTTGCAACCTCAGCGGGATTCGTGTCCCGGACGAAGTGGCAATTCTGGCCGGCGATACGGACGAGCTGATGTGCGATGTCTGCACTCCACCCCTTTCCAGTATCTCGTTGGCGGGACGACGGACCGGATTTCAAGCGGCAGCCTTGCTCGATCGCTTGATGCAGGGCGAAAGGCCGGAGCGAAAATCCTACAAGATCCCCCCGCAAGGCATCATCAGTCGGCAATCGACCGACATTCTGGCCATCGACGATGAAGCGGTTGTTCGCGCACTGCGGTTCATCCAGACCCATGCCTTCCAGGACATCGTGGTGAAGGACATCCTGAACGAGGTGCCCATTTCCCGTCGCAGCCTGGAAATCCAGTTCCAGCACTACCTGGGGCGCTCGCCCGCGGAAGAAATTCGCCGAGTCCGTCTGGAAAAAGGGCAGGATCTGCTGGCACGGACCGATCTTTCGATTGGCGAAATCGCCGTCGCCTGTGGTTTTGCCAACTCGACCCGCTTTGGCGTTGCCTTCCGAAAGAGCTTCGGTCAGACGCCGCTGGCCTATCGCAAACAGCTCGTGCGCTCCAGCAGCTGATTCTGCGTGCTGTTTCTGCGCACCGGCGAGAAAAAAATGCGCATTTTTTGTTTGGTTTCGCCCAGGTTTCTCGATATCATCA
>CAXMSB010000301.1:0-2564 GCA_964195615.1 uncultured Granulosicoccus sp.
TTCCGGAAGAATCCGACCAGGGCCAGATCGGCTATGCTTGCTGCTGTTGAACTTGATACTGTGGGATTACTCCGTCGACGGGGCTCGGCCGGGAATGATTCTGACAATTGCGCGTCTGTCGCAACCTCCTCCTTGTCGGAAGACCCGTTCGCTTCCTCGGAGAGTTCCACGGCCAGAGCGACGTCGGCTAGGTCGCTGTGTGCCAACGAAGGTTCGGCGACGTTCTGCGTGTCTATCGAGGCTGTCGCTCCCGCTACCAGTGGCGCGGCAGTTCCGTACTGCAGCTGCCATACATTGAGATCATCGTGGTCAACTTCTGAATCGTTGTCCGCGTCTCCATCGGCCTTCGTTGCGTTCGGAGCGGTTATGCCAAATCCACGTTGCCAGGTCAAGAAATCAAATCCATCGATCAGACTGTTGCTGTCGAAGTCGGCTGATGGGGCCACGGGGTCGACTGCCAATTCGCTGGTGAAGACGAAGTCGTAGTAGCCCAAACCGCCTCCTGAAGAGAAGCCCACCGTGTAGGTCTGGCCGGCAGCGACGTCGATGGTGTACGTTTCGTTGCTGCTGAGAGGGTTTCCGGCACGGCAGCTCACACTCCTCTAAAAGCCCGTCCGGGCACACCCGGGGGCCGCAACACCAATTTATCCCAGATTTACCAGAATGCCCCCGCAACCCAAATACATCGAAGTGATGTCCGTCATCGAGCGACGGATTCGTGAGGGAGACTATCTGCTCAACGACATTCCCGGCGAACGTAAGATCGCCGAGGAGACCGGCGTCAGCTACATGACAGCCCGACGAGCAGTGGGCAAACTGCTCGATCAAAAGGTGCTGATTCGCCATCCCTCGGGGGGACTGGATATACATCCCTCGTACGTCAAGCAAGCCAAGCCCGCCGAGGTCGTGCTTCTTTACCCCGCATACCCTTCGACTTATCTCACGCAATTGCGCGGTCTGGTCTCCGACTTCGCCGAGGAGCGCAACTTCCGGCTCAGGCCGGCACAGTTTATTCATTGGGACGAGAAGACCGTCGTGGAAGCGGCATCGCAGGCACGGGGGACGTTCATTATCCCTCACGGTCCAAGCCTGCCCGCGCGATTGATTGAAGCGTTTCGCGCCAACAATGTGGTGATCCTTGACGGTGATTATTCCGCAGCCGAGTTGCCATCGATTCGCCTGTTCTCCGACGCCTGCGTCGAGGAGGTGATGGAACACCTGTATCGCTTGGGCCATCGGCGGATTGACTGTGTGAACACTCAGAACCGCAATCCGGAGATCGAACGTCGCATCGAAATCTGGGAACGCTGGATTGCGAAGCGCCGCATCCAGGGGCAACTGTGGGACAAGCCAGCGGCCGAATTCACCGATCCGACAGTGGTGTCCTACAACCTAATGTCCCGCCTGATCGACGAGCAGAAAATCAACTCGACCGCCGTGATCGGCACGACCTGCCCGGCCGCGGTCGGCATGATGCGGGCCTGCTGGGAACGCGACATTCGCGTCGGCAAAGACCTTTCGATCTGCGCCGTGAACATCGAGCCGCCGGCGGAGTTCTTCTGTCCCTCGATTACCGGGCTCAAGTTGCCCGATCTGTCCGACGTCTTGAAAAAGTGCGTCGACTGGATGTTTAGTTCTAAGAGTTTCCAGGGTTCGCATCTGTTGGAGCCCAACAAACCGGCGCTCTTCGAAGGAGAATCGACTGGAAGACCGAGCTCGAAACGTTGAGCACGATGCAAGAAGCGCTGACCATACGAAGAACCTCTACGCTAGCTGAATGCCGCAAGGCAGCGACCAGAATTGCCACTCCACCCTGATTAGAGAATCACTGCATCGATGAACCGACGCATACGATTTCGACTGCTTGTCTTGTCAACTCTGCTCCCCATCGTCGTATCCACCGCCTGCTCGGCCCAAGAGTATCGGGTCCAATCTCCGCAGGGGACCTTGGAAGTACTCTTCGCCATGCGCGACGGGGCGCCCACCTATTCGCTCTTTCGACATGGGAAAGAACTGGTCCGCGAATCGCGGTTGGGTATTGCTCTGGCCGAAGGGCCTAGCTTCGACAAGGACCTGGAAATTGTCTCGACTCACCGAAAATCCCATCATGAAGTGTGGACGCAACCTTGGGGAGAGAAGCGAGAGATCCTTTGCTCGTGCTGCGAACTTCGCATCAACCTGAAACAACGGGTCCCTCAGGCCCGTGAAATGGCGGTGGTGTTTCGCGTTTTCGACGATGGCATTGGTTTCCGGTACGAATGGCCCGAGCAGAGCAACCTGTCCTCGCTGATGGTGAGCGACGAATTGACCGAGTTCAACCTCGCTGAGGATTGCTCCACCTGGTGGATTGCCGATGCCGGACAACTTCGTTTCATGCCGATCATGATGACCACACTCACTACGATCGGCGGATTGCTCTCGCTGATGTTCGCTGGTGGACCGCTGTTTGAAGGTTTGGCAACGGTTACTTGCAATGTGGCCAGATAAATTCAGGCGGTATGTGCAACCGCTGCGAGTTCGGGGGTGACTTTTCTGCGGTCGGTCGTGCCGGGGGTTTATAATCG
>CAXMSB010000302.1:0-4265 GCA_964195615.1 uncultured Granulosicoccus sp.
GCATCTCGGGTTCCTGGCGGCTCGCAACGGCGATCCCGACTTCCGCTGGCTCGATTGGCGAATTCTCGATTGGCTCGAGCAGGGGCAATCGCGAACTAAAACCCCTCGGCGGCGCAACGCCAACTGGGTTTCTGCGACTTAATGACGAACTACTGTCATTCCGAGGTCCGCCGAGGAATCTACGCTCCAAAGCGCGAAGGTGGCGAACTAGATCCCTCGGCGGACCTCGGGATGACTCTTGTTCGTCATTCGTCATTTCACACCCCGTGTGAATGCGACATCGCTTCCAGTTGGCAGATGCCGTAGGCCAACGCCAGGCCTAGCAGCAACGCCATCGAGAGCTTCAGGCGGTCGTGCGAATGAAACTGCAGCTCGGGCAATAGATCGCTCAACGAGATGCACAAGAAGGTTCCCGCCGCGAAGGCCAGCGCGTAGCCCAGCGTCGTGCCCCCATCGCCGTCGCCCATCAGCCCGAGATAAAAGATGGCCGCCCCCAACGGGATCGCCAACGAAAACAGCCCGTTCACCAAGTGTCGCGCGGGCAGCGACCAGCCGCCGCGGGCCATCAGTGTGGCAATCGTCATCGCATCAAACGGTTTGTGCAGCAAGATGACGAGAAACGTCCCGAGGCCGGGCAACTTGAGGTATTCGTGACCGTGGGCGACGCTCGCCGCCAATGCGACGCCGGCAATCACGCTATGCAGCGTCAGCCCCAGCACGGCACCGCTCCAGGTGATGTCGTGGCCATGCTCGTGGCTCTCGTCATGCGCATGATCGTGTTCGCAGGTAACTTTGCCGTCTTCCACGCCATGGTGGTGAAAGCAGAAAAAACGTTCGATGAAAAACATCACCAACAGCCCCGCCAACAGCCACAACATTACCTGAAGAACGCCGCCCGAGGGGTCCGGCGTGCTCGCTCGGACCTGGCTCAGAGCGTGCGGCAACATGTGCAACAGCCCCACGCCGAGCATCACCCCCGCCACAAAGCTCACCGCAAACTCCATCCACCGATGGGTCAAGCGAAACCACACCGGTATCATCCCCCCGGCAATCGAAGCCGCAAGAATCAGCAGGCAGTAGTAAGTAAGCGGAACTATCGGATTCATTGTGGGGTCGAGAGTCTAGGGTCCAGAGTCCAGGGCAGGGGAGGGGGCCGAGTGCTGTCGTGTTGCGGTTGTCGCAAGGTGTCAGCATAATGGGGCCGACGCCCCGCGACAACGGTCCGCACATTTCCTGCTCTCGACTCTAGACTCTCAACTCTCGACTTTCCCATGCGCGCATGTATCCAACGAGTCAGCAAGGCCCAAGTCGTCGTCGACGGCAGCGTCACCGGCCAGATCGGTCGGGGACTGCTCGTGCTGTTGGGCGTGGCCCAGGACGATACCGACGCCCAGCTCATCTGGCTGGCGGACAAGATCGTGGGGCTCAGGATCTTTGAAGACGACCAGGGGAAAATGAATCGCTCGCTAGCCGACGTCGCCGGCGAGATGCTGGTCGTTAGCCAGTTCACGCTCTATGGCGATTGCCGCAAGGGCCGTCGGCCCAGTTTCATCGCCGCCGCGCCGCCCGAAAAGGCCGAGCAGATGTACGACGACTTCGTCCATCACGTCGGCAGCCAAGGAATCCCCGTCGCCACCGGCCGCTTCCGCGCGCACATGGAAGTCGAGCTCACCAACGACGGCCCCGTCACAATCTGGATCGACACCGAACAGTAGGATTTCAGATTTCAGATTTGGGAACTCAGATTTGGGAATAGGCGATTCGCCCTGGCATTCTGAAATCCCAAATCCCAAATCTGAAATCTATTCCTGCAGCTTGTTCCAGAGTCGTCGCGCCGTGTCGTAGATGGTGCGATCGACTTCGGGAATCTGGGAGTCGTCGACCGGCTGGGTGCTGGCTTCGACCGGCGTGACGTCGCCGCCGGTGCTGAAAGGATTGGAAGCGGCAATGCGGGAGGTCCACTCTTCGCGGTTGACCGCGATGGGCGACACATGGTCGTAGCGCTCCATCACCATCGGCTCGCCGAGGATCATCGCGACCACGAGGAAGAGCTTGCCGTAGGTGGAGACGTTCGCCCAGCCGTTCTTGCCCCAGAGTTTCAGGGCCGTGCCAAACGATTTTTTGAACCGCCAGCGTCCACCGGCCCATTCGACGGCGTAGATCTCGTCCAGGGTCAGATGCGACATCACGCCGAGAAACACGCCGCACGCCTTGAAGTAGCGCAACTGCAAATTCCCCGAGGCGCACAAGAGAAACACCACGCCGGCAAACACAAACGCGGCCGGCAGGCTGTGGAACATCCCCCGGTGGACCGTGTACTTGGCCAACAGTCTCGCCAGCCCAAACCGCACGAACAGATACATCCCGCCCGTGGCGAGCACGATCTGTTCGTAGTTCAGCCCCAGCTCCCGAAACCGATCCAAAAGCATGATCGGCACAATCGCCGCGGCAAAACCCATCGACTCGCGAAAGGGGATGCCCGAGTCGCTATCGATGTCGGGCAACATGCCGCCCACGCCGCACAACCCGCCGGCGATCAACGTCGACTCGATCGGCACGCCGAGGTGGTATCCCAACCCGGCGTAGCCGACGCCGAGCAAGCTGCTCGTGGTGATGTGGGTTTTGAAGCCGGCCATGAGGAGGGTTCGGGGTTCAGGGTTTAGGGTTCAGTGGGGGGGAATGTACGTGAATCGCAGAGTTGCAGCTAGAGAAAAGGGCTCCATCTGGTGCTAGCGTAGCTAGCAGCAGTGAGTTGTACTCCGCTTCGCGCTTGTCGGGCGGCTCTCTATACTTCGGCCCGTTTGCCAATTCGCCTTGCGTTGCGTAGCAACGCGGCTGCCTGAAACTGAACCCTGAACCCCAACCCCTGAACCCTTCCATGCAAACTTACGACATGCTGATGATCCTGGTGCTGGTGGCCGCCACGCTGTTTGGTTTTTGGAAGGGCATGGCCTGGCAGATTGCCTCGCTGGCGTCGTTGGTGCTCAGCTACTTCGTGGCACTGAGGTTTGCCGATCAACTCGCGCCGATGATCTCCAGCCACGCGCCATGGAACAAGTTCGTTGCGATGTTGGCCATTTACATCGCCACGTCGTTTGTGATTTGGACGTTGTTCCGACTCGTCTCGGGAGCCATCGATCGGGTCAAGCTCGACAGCTTCGATCACCAGATGGGCGCGCTGTTCGGGCTGACCAAGGGTGTGCTGGGTTGCATCGCAATCACCTTCTTCGCAGTGACCATCCTGCCGCAGGCACAGAAAGATTCGATCATCGCTTCGCGCACCGGCGAATACATCATCGTGCTCTTGGACAAGACGCACGCGATCGTACCGCCGGAAATCCACGACGTGATTCACCCGTATGTCCAGCGGATCGAGCAGCGGCTCGACCCCCATCATCAGCCCGCCTCGGGGCACGAGTTCCAAGCCCTCTGGCCGCGCGGCGGCGCCTCGCCTAGCGCGCCGCCGACATGGCCGTCAACCGAACCGACCGACGTGGCCCCTTCCGCCTGGTCGCCGCCCGAACCGACGACACAGCCAGGTCCGACCGAACAACCACAGTGGCCAACACAACCACACACGGCCGATCGGCCCAGCGAAACGCGAAGCCAAGGCGCCGCGTACTGAACGGGTGTGACGGCCAAGGGAACTAAGCACGGTTCGAGCCCGAACTTTCTCGCAATGAGTCAGAAGTAGGATGGTGTGCTCGCCCCCATCTTTACGTGCTGCCTGCTAAAGATGGGTGAACCTGTCGGGGCATAGCCTCTCGAGTGCAACAGGACTTGCCGACAGAACCACCCATCCTACCAACTGGCCACGCGGCGACGCCTCGCCAAGCACGCCGCCGACATGGCCGTCAACCGAAACGACCGACGTAGCCCCCTCCGCCTGGTCGCCGCCCGAGCAGCCGGCGTGGCCTACAGAACCGCACACGGCCGATCGGCCTAACGAAACGCGCAGCCAAGGCGCCGCCTACTAAACGGGGTTGACGATCAAGGGAACTACGCACGGTTCGAGCCGGCGTTGTGTGTCACACCGCCGGACGTTAAGTGTTTGCCGAAAACCAACACTTTTGCCAGACCTCGGCAGAAAGTGTACAATTGGTGCAGTCAGCAAGTTGTCGTCGAGACCCCTTGAGCGGTACATGTCATCTGAATCAAAAAGAAGACTCGCCAGTTTCCTGAACCCTGAGCGGCCTGTCCGTATTCATCCAGCTATTCGCGTGGCGTCCTTTATAACAGGGCTCGTGATTCTCGCACTTTACATT
>CAXMSB010000303.1:0-2482 GCA_964195615.1 uncultured Granulosicoccus sp.
CCGCAGACGTCTCTTTATGAACTCTAGAACTCACCATGGCGCATCAAATAGTCCTCATCAGCTCTATCTATAGGTTGATCGTGCTGTTCATGAAAGAAAGCCCGAGAATGGTGGAGTGCACAAGCCTCTTCGGGTTCGCCCCAAAGGAACCGAGGTTTCGTTTTTTGAGACGATCTTGTTCATCGACAACCTTCGCCGCGTCCACCTGCATCTTGTTCAGCGTGGGGATGGCCTTGAAGTCGAAGCTGTCGAGGCTTTTGGTCGCCTGATCGTTGCGGCAGACGATCACAAGCTCGTCGTGCACGACCGCGCCGATCCGGGCGGCGTGGGGGTGCAGCGCGCGGTCGACGTAGCCCAGCGCGACCCCGATGATCTCCGCGGCGGTGCCCTGGATCGGATGGTTCAGGGCGAAGTTACGCTCGTAGCCGGCGATGGCGTCGTCTATAGATCACCATACTCTTGTCCGTTGCACCGCGCTTGCCCTCGAATTTCATCTTGGTCACGCGGTAGAAGGCTTCGGGGTCTTTGATCACAGCCGTTCGCAAGTCGCCCTGCTTGATCGTGACCGGATAGGGATCGACACTCTCAAAGTTCACATGCAACTCGCCTAGGGCGCGACCGGCGTGGCCATCCCCACAGGCTCAACAACAGCAGAAGGACTTGATAAACGAGATTTTGGCAGCATGATCAGACACCGGAATACACCTTAACTTCGCTGCCAAACTGTCCAACGAAGTGGGACCACCTCACTGGACCGGTCGTGTAGATTTTGCTTCCTTGGGTTCGTTTGGGCTAAGGTAGGGATGCGGGCCTAGGTGTGGTCGACACATTGGTTGGGTTTGATGGTTACGTGTGAGGTCCTATGGGTAGCTATAGCCGAGAAAAAATGGGGTCGATACCGTTACACCGGGTCGCTATCCTGCGCCCTTTCTCGCAATTCCTTTTTGATGTTGGCGCTCCCGTAGAGCGTGGATTTCAGCGAGTTGGCTTGCCTTATGGGGCGCTTGAGAGTGTCGATAGCTACGTTCCCTCGCAGCGGTTCTACGCGTTTCTCGTCGACATGGCGCTGCGTGAGGGCATCGAGGACCTCGGCTTTCACGTGGGGCAAAGCTATGGCGCCGATAGCGCTGACCCGCACCTGACCGAACTGCTCCGCCGGTCGCCGACGCTCTACCAAGGGCTCCTAACAGGCGCCGACCTGGCCAACAAGACCGTCTCCCACTGCCGTGTGGGAATTTGGCAGCCGTCACATGGCGGGTGTGCTTATTTTTATCACAGCCCGAGCTGTGACCTCGCCAACCCGGCTGTCCAGCAGATCAGCTGGTTCGGCATAATGGCACTGATCGGTATGGTCCGCGTGTTTACCGGTCCGCATTGGCAACCGGTCGAGATTGGTCTGATGACACGACGCGAACCCTGCATTTCCATCCTCGAACAGTTCCGCGGCACGCGTCTGCGGCACTCGCAGCCCTACTCCTACATCGCTTTGGACCAGGCGCTGCTCAGCCTGCCGCCACGGGCCCATGAAGCCGCGACGTCGGCGGTCCCACCGCCCACCTTCGAGCCCTTGCCAAACGATCTTGTCAACTCACTCAGACAGGCCTTGCATGCCTACATTGAGGAACGCAATCTGAGTATCGAGTTCGCCGCAGAGCTGTGTAGGACCAGTAAACGCAGCCTGCAACGTGAGCTCGAGAGTATGGGAACCCGCTTCTCCGAGGTGCTGGATCATGCGCGGTTCGATGCCTCCAGCCGGATGCTGCAAGACCCCGACATGAAAGTGCTCGATGTCTCGCGTCGGCTGGGCTACAGCGATGCGACGCATTTCTCGCGTGCCTTCCGGCGGATCGCCGGTGTCAATCCGCGTGATTACCGCATGGCACATCGTCACTAAACACCCCCGAGAAGTTACGTCTCTAGCGCGCTTCTTCGCGAGTGGCGCAGTAACGGTTGCGATTTTTCCCGCTCGGAGAAACACGGAAAGGTGAAAACCGACCAAATCGCGCCAACGGTTCAGTGAAACATTGTTTGCAACTCGGTATTGGTAGATCGTATCGGTTGTCCTCTGATCGAGTAGACGAAGCGGGAACGTTTATGTCTAAAGCGACAGTGGTTGAGTATGTCGTTGATGGCAGAGCGGGACGAAAAGCTCTGTCAGGGCCCCTGGCGATATTCGCCACGGTTTCCGGAGAGCCAGAAAACACCCGCTCAGAGAACTGAACACTATTTTTGGAGGAAACCCATGAAGCGCAGAGAGTTTGTGAAGGCTGCCGCACTAGCGCCCGCATCCGCAATTTTAGCGATGAACGGCCCCGCTGAAGCCGTGACAACGGGGAAATCGGCACCGGCGGGTAAAGCCAAGGCGATAAAGGTCGCCGCGCAGACGTCATCTGGTGCATCCGGGAATGCTGGTTTTCCGGAATTCGCCAAGCATTACCTGACGTCCGACATGGAAGGCCTCGGCCCCGACGGAAAGCCCACG
>CAXMSB010000304.1:0-1618 GCA_964195615.1 uncultured Granulosicoccus sp.
AATCCCCCTCGCCGACTGTAACGTAGTGGATGTTCACACCCTCGTTATTGACGTTGTGATGCGTTACACGATCAATAAGCATTTCATGCTCCTTAGCGATAGAAAGGTTCGGCAACGACACCGCGAACAGCGCCGTTGCCAGTATAACTTTCCAAATCCTGCCCATCAGAGAGGGCTTATCCCGTTGTCCCAGGTTTCGCTGGCATGAAGCTGGTTCCCGCCGCATGATGCGGCGGCATGGCCCGAAGATACGCTTCCCTGATCGAATTCCAGCGTCGGTTTCCGGACGAAGCGAGCTGTGCACTCTTCCTGTTCGAGCGGCGCTGGCCGGATGGGTTCACCTGCCCCGTATGCGGCGGGACGCGGTCCTGGCTGCTGAAGAGCCGAGCCTACACCTATGAGTGTGTCGCCTGTGGACGGCAGACGTCGGTGACGGCAGGGACGATCATGCACCGGACCAAGTTGCCGTTGACGACGTGGTTTTGGACGGCCCATTTGATGGCGACCCACTCCAACGGCATGTCGGCACAGCAGTTGATGGGGCAACTGGGCCTCGGCTCCTATAAGACCGCTTGGCTGCTGGCGCAGAAGCTGCGGCACTCGATGGTCGATCCCAACCGCGATCCGCTGGAGGGCGTGGTCGAGGTAGACCAGACCGAGATGCCGTTCCGCGCCGACGACGATCCCGACACCCCGCTCAAGACCGGCAAGATCATCATCATCGGTGCCGTCGAAGTGATCGACCGGGCCACCGGGAAGGCGCAGAGACCCAAGGCTCTCGGGCAGAAGTATCTCGACACCCTCTCGGGGCGCATCCGGCTCGCGGCCATTCCCAGCAACCACGCGACGCACATCCACTCCTTCATCAAGGCCAACATCGCGCCGGGCGCGACGTTGATCACCGACGGGCACGCCTCTTATTCCGGCCTCCCCGAATACCGGCACGATCCCCGCGTCGTCGGCAGCATGGCGGCGCACATCCCGCTCAAGTGGATTCATCGGGTGTTCGCCCTCCTGAAGCGCTGGAGCCTTGGCACCTATCACGGCCTCCGCCGCCAGCACATCGACGCCTACCTCAACGAGTTCGTCTTCCGTTCCAACCGCCGCTTCTATCGGCATGTGTCCTTCGAGACGGTTCTCGGGCTGGCGGTCCACCGCTCCCCTTTGTCCTGTTGGGACATCACCGGCCAACAGAACCCCCGCAAGGACGCGACACCAACACGGCGGAAACCCCGCCGACGCAAGACCATCAGCGGCATGCGTCAGGACGGCGCCGAACCCGCCGAGCTCGATGAAACCTAACTACCTGGGACAACGGGATAAGCCTTCATCTGCTTGCCGGTCAGTTGCAGCTGAACGCCTTTGGAGTTTTCAAGGAACATGTCGACAGGGGTTCGACCAGGCCAAGCGGGTGAAGGAGTTCGAACGGGTAATATCTGACTTCGCAAGCCGGCGCTCCCGAGCGGATTAATTACACGGTGGTCGGCGATACGGTGAACACGGCGCAGCGTATGGGGGGTTGGGCAAGGAGGTTGCGCCGGAGGCGGAGATCATCATTCTTGCCAACGAGACCGTCGTTGCCACCATCGCTGACGTTGTCGGGCCGCAAAGACATAGT
>CAXMSB010000305.1:0-2278 GCA_964195615.1 uncultured Granulosicoccus sp.
AATGCGGCCGCCACTATCTCCGCGGTCTGCGTCGCGCGAAGTTTTCCGCTGTGGAACACGTGCGAAGGTCGATGGCCATGGCTTTCGAGCAGGTCCGCCACGCGACGAATTTGAGCCTTGCCGGTCTCACTGAGCGGCCGGCTAGCGTCGACGTCCTTTGACACCGCGTCGCCATGTTGCATCAGATAGAGCATTAGGATCGCAATCCTGCGTTCGGGGTTTTCTGGTGATATTCCGCTTTTGGGTCATACACTAATGAATCCGGAAGTGGGACAGGAAGCGAGGAGAAGAAATTGTTGGGTTTCGGCGCGTTGCAGGTTTCCGGTCGCCTCCGATTTTAACTTAAAGCGGAAGTGCTGTTAAGCGTCTCAAATGTCGGCTCAGCTGACTAAGCCGACCTTCGCTGCGGTTGAAATTTCATTTGGTTGGCTACGTGCTATCGTCAAATTTTTAGGAGCCGAAGATGGCAGAGACGGGTCGCAGCCAAGTGCCAAGGCGGGCGGACGTAGTGATCGTGGGTGTCGGTTTCGCAGGCATGTACCTTCTTAAGCTGATGCGTGACAACGGGTTCAACGCCGTGGCGCTGGAGCAAGGCGGTGATGTGGGGGGGACTTGGTACTGGAATCGGTACCCAGGTGCACGGTGCGATGTCGAGTCAGTGCAGTACAGCCATAAATACCTGCCCGAACTCGAACAAGAATGGAACTGGTCGGAACGATATGCCCCTCAGCCCGAAATCCTAGCCTATGCCAACGAGATAGCAGATCGACTGGATATCCGCCGCGATATATGTTTCAGGCGACAAGTGACTGAGGCACGCTATGACGATGCAGCCAAAGAATGGGTGTTGAACTGCGACACTGGCGAGACTGTGTGCGCGCCCTTCTGCATTATGGCTACGGGGTGCCTTTCGGTGCCGAACGAGGTAAACTTCCCCGGACTGACCAGTTTCCTTGGGGCTAGCTTCCAGACTGGCCACTGGCCACACGAGCCTGTGGACTTCTCCGGCCAACGTGTTGCGGTGATCGGCACTGGGTCATCCGCGATCCAGACGATCCCGCAAATCGCGAAACAAGCAGCGGAGATGACCGTCTTCCAGCGGACGCCCAACTACGCGGTGCCGGCGAGAAACCGGGCGCTCGACGAGACTCAACGGGCCGAGGTCAAGGCCAACTACGCAGAATTGCGTGTTCGCCAGGCCGACAGCTTTGCCAACATCGCGGGACGACCACCGGTCGGCAACGCGGCTGGATTGCCCCGAGAGGCACAATGGGCCGAATACCAACGCCGTTGGGATGAAGGCGGGCTCCTCTTCAACGCTGCATTCACGGACGTCATGTTCGACAAGGGGGCCAACAATATCGCGGCCGAGTTCGTGCGCCAAAAGATTCGTGAGACGGTTAAAGTTCCAGCGACTGCCGATCTGCTGTGCCCGACCAACACCCTAGGGGCCAAGAGGCTCTGCGTCGATATCGGCTACTTCGAGACCTATAACCAACCGCATGTGCATTTGGTGGATATCTCAACGAACCCTCCATCAATTACGCCGGAAGGTGTGATGACGGGCGGAAGAACCTATGAGGTCGACGCCATCGTCTACGCAACCGGGTTCGATGCCATGACGGGAGCACTCTTGCGTGTCGATATCCATGGGCGTGGCGGTCGGCGGCTCCGTGATCACTGGGCCGAGGGACCTCGAACTTATCTAGGCCTCGCTATGAACGGGTTCCCCAACCTTTTTACGGTGACGGGACCGGCCAGTCCTTCCGTCTTTACCAACATGCTCCCGACGATCGAACAGCACTGCGAGTGGATCGCCAATTGTATCAATACCCTGCGTGAGCGAGGCCAGGTTGAGATCGAAGCCGAGCTTGGTGCGGAAAACTCTTGGATGGAGCACAACCGTCAAGTGGGTGACACACATCTCCGCT
Organism: uncultured Granulosicoccus sp.; assembly: GCA_964195615.1. Lineage (GTDB taxonomy): Bacteria > Planctomycetota > Planctomycetia > Pirellulales > Lacipirellulaceae > Bythopirellula. The sequence continues at coordinate 1,932 of CAXMSB010000305.1, forward strand.
CTTCGGCCGCGAGTTGGTACACGGGCGAGAATATCGATGGTAAACCCGTTGGCTTCATGCCCTATATTGGCGGATTTCCGCAGTACCGAGAGAAATGCGAGGAGGTCGTATCCAACGGCTACCAAGGCTTCCGCACCGTCTGATCTGGCACGCGACGATAACTTCACTAGCGTTCGGCGTCAGCCTGTGGCGCTATCATTTTCGTCATTTCCCATGTCAATCAGCTAAGCCACTGCGGAACTCCTAAAAGGCACCCCATTTTGCCCCATGCCCAGACGGCAACTTAACGGACATTCATCCTGCGGGGGGCGAAAGGACAGTATGGGCTCAGAGTTGCCGTTCGCTGC
>CAXMSB010000306.1:0-1734 GCA_964195615.1 uncultured Granulosicoccus sp.
TTCTTGCGGTGACTGACGCGACGATCATTGGCCAATTGGTCGGTGGCACGTTAATGGTGCTAAAAGCGGGTGAACACCCGATGCGAGAGATCGAGCAAGCCGTTAAACGTCTGAAACAGGCGCGTGTGAACGTGCGCGGCCTGTTGTTCAATGACGTCAATGTGCAGAGTCAGCGATACGGTGCCGGGAAGTATTCTTATCAATATTCGTACAAGAATAGCTGACGGATCGAGACGATTCGCCCTGATTAGAGTCGCATGTCTCTGGGGCCGGCCCCTTCCATCATTCCCGTGCTGCCGCTCTGGGTAAGTGCTCCAACAGGCCCAAAGACTTTAAGTCTTGGGGCAGCATAGGCATCACGACGAGTCGCCTTCCGTGCGTCTCGATGCTCGGCTATCTGTTTGATATTTACCACGATAATTGCCCAATGTGATCCCGGTGCCGCTACTTTATACAAACCGTCAATCTGGCACAACCGGTCGGTCCGCGGATGAATTCAGCCACAGCGAAAGGATATGGGCCGTATGAATCGGTGAGGCATCTCCACCGTCGCAAAACGTCTTCCACTTTTCGGCCAAGACCGCCCGGTTGATATAGCCTCTAAGCCCACTTTCAAGTCCGACAAAGTCTAGCTCGCCGCTGCGCTGCGCCCGTTTGGTGACGGCCTCGTTAAACAACCCGCCCAGATGAGGCTTGCGGCGAGTCCAGAGCACCTCTTGCGGCAATTTTTCGGCCATGATTTCCCTGAGAATCATTTTGGGCCAGCCGTTCTTCAATCGGAATCGCCCTGGCAGCCGCGAACAATATTCGACGACACGTTTGTCCAGGAATGGATCACGTGCCTCCGTGCCCGCTGCGGCTGCAAGCCGTGCATATCTTTCGCGCCCGGCCGTGACGTTTGGCCAGATCGCGTTGCAGCGCTCTGTCGCGTAGTCAGGTATCCAGCCGTGTGGGAATATTCGCCGCATCCGCTCGAATCGGCCTTCGATATCGACGCTCCGCGCGAAATCCGGAGAGATCAACGACGTTTCAATAGATCCCTTGACCCCATGACGATACCTGGGCCCTCGCAAGATCTTCTTGATGGCCTCGGGAACGAATGCCGACCTTACCTGCCGGAAAAGCGCTGGTGCGAGGGACCCCCCCTCATAGTACTTGTTCTCTGCAGCAATCTCCGCCATAGCCAGTCGGAGCTGTCCCTGGCGAATCAGTCTGGTGATATACGTACCTTCAGCGAGTAGAGTGTCGCCGCCAGCCCCGTCAAGAACGACTCGCCCACCTTGGTCACAGGCGGCGTGGTAAATGGCCTTCAACATCATGCACTCGCCGTCGAACGGTTCCTCGTTGTCGGTCATCAACCTGTCGAAAGCATTCGGGATATCTTCGAGGTAGACCAGGTTAGGGGAGATGGCCACCGTTGAAATCGCCGCCTCGACTGCCTTTGTTTCCTCACAGTTGGCATCTTCGCGCCGCACAGCCGAGATCGTTGGCAGTGGCCCGTCTCCACGAGCCGCCAGTATTTCTTTTCCGACAGCAACGACCGACCCCGAGTCCATCCCACCGCTCAGCATCGAGGTGATTGTGCCAACCGGCGCGCGCATGCGCGCTTCGACTGCCTTTGTGAATACTTCGAGAAATCCTTCTTTCCACTCGTCGTCCGACATTGGGGCAGGGTCGAACCCTGGTTGCGGTTGCCAGTACTCCACGACCTCCAACCTGCCGGACGTCACTGTT
>CAXMSB010000307.1:0-4207 GCA_964195615.1 uncultured Granulosicoccus sp.
AACGCCGCCAAATGCGTGCCCCCCTTGGCACGCGTACCCATTCTCGGGTCCTCCACGGGTTCGGTGTTTCTACTTGCCAGCAGAAACTTAAACCCTGGAGGCCCATGCGCTTACATCAATTTAATTCCCGGACACCCTCAAATAACTATCATGCTGTAAGAGGACGTGACACCTTTTGGGAACCGGTGCCCGATCCATCTGGAAATACTTCGTCTGACTATTCTTGCGATACAGTTATGCTCGTCGAGTCGAATCTTCTAGCCTCCGGGTGGTACGAACCGAGCGATATCACGGTTTCTCAAGCTGTCGACCTGCTAACTAGAGTGCCCGATTGGGAAAATGGCGATGGCCACATGGCAAGAAATGGCTTTTTCTACAAACCGGACATCAGCAGATGCGTGGTTTTTGGAGACGGAAAGGCGAGACTGATTCGAACCCCAGTGCCAAAGAAGTTAGCAGTAGCAATGCTCTCGGCGAATGGAGGCGAATGGCAGATAAGGGACGAACTGGACCGCTATTCAAGACCCCAACTGAACTACGGCAGGATATGGTCGCTCACTGTATTCGTGCTGCTCTCACTACTGCCCTTCGTCGCAGTCCACAAGAGAAAGCGAAAAGTAGCCGCGATCTGATAGATCGCCGGGGCGCCGTGCGTTGCGTGGCAACGCGGCTGTTGGCGAGAACGCTAGCGCACTTCGAGCATCCGCTCCAGCGCCACCAGCGACCAGCGGGCCGTCTCTTCGTCGACCTCGATCGTGTTGACCGGCGTGCCGGCGGCGAGGTTTTCCAGGCTCCAGCAGAGGTGCGCCAGATCGATGCGGTACATCGTGGCGCACATGCAGACCACCGGCGAGAGGAAGTGAATCTCCTGCTCGGGATGTTCTTGCTTCAAGCGATTGACCAAATGTAGCTCGGTGCCGATGGCCCATTTTGTGCCGGGTGGGGCGGCCTCAACCTCCTTGATGATCTTGCCCGTTGAGCCGCTCTCGTCGGCCAGCTCGAACACCTCGCGCGGGCACTCGGGATGCACGAGAATCTTGATGCCGGGATGTTTTTCTCGGAACATGGCAACATGCCCCGCGGTAAACATCTGGTGTACGCTGCAGTGGCCCTTCCAGAGGATCACTTTGCTACGGGCGAGGGCCGCTTCGTCGTTGCCACCCAGGTCATCGGCAAACGGATCCCACACGGGCATCTGCTGTTCGGTAATGCCCATCCCCAACGCCGTGTTGCGGCCCAGGTGTTGGTCGGGGAAGAACATCACGCGCCCCGTGCGTGCGAACGCCCAGTCGAGCGCGGCGCGGGCGTTGCTCGACGTGCAAACGATCCCGCCATGCTGGCCAACAAACGCTTTGAGGCTCGCGGCCGAGTTGATGTACGTGACCGGGGTGATGTCGTCGGTGTCGAGCACTTCGGACAGTTGATCCCAGGCGTCTTCGATCTGGTGAATCGCCGCCATGTCGGCCATCGAACAGCCGGCGGCCAGGTCGGGCAGGATGACGCGGACTCGCTCGCCGTCGCGCTCGGCGAGTTTTTCTGGCCGATTGGCCAGGATGTCGGCGGTCTCGGCCATGAAGTGGACGCCGCAAAACGCGATGTGCCGGCAATCGGTGTTGCTGGCCGCCGTCTGGCTGAGCTGATAGCTATCACCCCGCAGATCGGCCAGGGCGATCACCTCGTCCTGCTGGTAGTGGTGGCCCAGAATGAGCAACTGCGAGCCCAGAGACGCACGCACGTCGCGGATACGGGCCGCCAAGGCTTCGTTATCCAACGATTTGTATTGCTGCAGGTCGAACTGGGACGGAGCGGTGGCGGTCGACATGGCTCAAGCTGGGGAGGAACAGAGGGAGATGCTAGCAATTCGACCTGAATTATACGCGGATTTGCCCCGAAAAGACAGCATGGGGGCTCGACCTGACGAACTGGGGAAAGTTTAACGGTCGCAGAGGCCGATATCATTCACAGCCCTTTGTGCATGACGTGCGCCGTCGATCTGTCAGATCTCCGGCTGTTTTTGAACTTTCAAGAGTGACTTGCCCAGCGCCATGAGTGAATTGACCCCGGAAATTGCTGCCGACGTGGTTGCCGCCTGCCAGGCGGGTGCCGAGGAGGCAGCCGGTGCGCTCACGCGGGCCCTCGATGGCGAATTCGCGCTGTCGGTCGGCGAGGCGGGCGCCTACTCGGCCGACGCGGCCCCCGAGGGCTTTGACGGGGCAGGGCTAGCGATACTGCTGAAGTTCGGCGAGGTGGGCGTGGCGGCGATTCTGCCCGCATCGAGCGGCATGCTGCCCGACTGGACTCCCGAGCCCGATCCCACCGGCGAGAGCAAGCTGAGCACGCTCGCCCAGGAACTGAGCATGTTGCTGGTTCCCGAAACGCTCGTGTCGGAAGAATTCAAGGCAGCCCACGTTGCACAACTGGGCGACGCGCTCTCAGCCGCCAAGGTGGCCGACGGGGCGGCGCTGGTGCCCTTGGAGCTGAAGTCCGGTGAGCAGACGGCCGAGCTGAGCCTCATCTGGCCTTTGGCATCGCCGGATGGGTTGTTCCCGGTTGCGGAGGCTGAAGTGGAAGCTCCCGCCGTGGAGGAGCCCGTTGCTGAGGCACCTGTCGTTGAAGCCCCCGCCGCTGAAGCGGCGTCGCCGGCGGCGAGGCCTGTGCTCAGCGGACCGATTGATTTCTCTAGCCTGCCGGCGTATTCGCGAAGTCTGTTGAAGATTCAAGTGCCCGTGAGGGTGGTCCTGGCTTCGCGGAAGGAAGACCTCAAGGACATCGTCGAGTTGGCGCCTGGTTCGATCATCAAGTTCAACAAAGCATGTGACGAACTGCTGAAGGTGCATGTGGGCGATCAAGCCGTGGCCGAGGGCGAAGCCGTGAAGATCGGCGACAAATTCGGCCTCCGCGTCATGGCGATGCTCATGCCAGATGAACACTTCTTGAAGGTAAAGCGACCCAAAGCCGGTTAGCGAACCAGCGATTGCTCTTCTTCCAAGGCTCGTTCGACGTCGGGCAAGTTGGCCAGAGGCCACCACGAAGAGTTCACGAAGCCAGGCAGACTGAACTCTAGCCGATTCTGCTTCTTTTCGATCGCCCGATTCAGCTTGGCCGTGAGCTTCGGCCCTTGCAACTCGCGTTCGACCAAGTCCTGCACTTCTTCGCCGAGCTCTCGTACCAGAGGGCCCTTGGCATTGCTGACGCGGTCCAGGCGAAAGTCGCGGAACGTCAGCCGGGCGTCGGCCACCCGGGGTTCAACCGCCACGCCCGACTTGTCGCCCCGACTCTTGAGATGCACGCCTACTTCGCAATCGAGCGCCAGATCGAAGCCGGTGTGCCCCTCTACTTCCAAGGCGATCAGATGTACGCCGTATTGGTAGACCTTGGCCCGGGCCCACAGATCGAGTTTGGCGGACAGTACCAACGTAAATCCGACTCGGCCCCCGTCGAGAGTACGTAGCTCGTCGATCCGCACGGAGAGATTTTCTTCGGGATCGACCAGCCAAACTTGGTAGTGCTTCCAGACTCCGTGGTTCACCGGTTTCTTGCGGCGTTTGAGCTTGATGCCCTCGTTGCGAATGCCGACGGTGATATTCTTGGTCTTGCCCCAATCCTTTTGCTTGTCGTAATGCGCGGGGATGGCGTCTTCGATGAGTCTGGCAAACGTCCAGGCAAGCGTGCTTCGGGCGGCATCCACGAGCGGTTGTTCCGAGGAGGATCGGGCCGCTGGAGCGACGTTCTGGGCACAGAGTTGTGCCAGGAGGAACACACAACTAAACAACAACGTCAGGGCTGTCCACGATAGCTTCTCGCGGCTCTTCAGACTGTCGAAATGCGAGTGCAAGGTGAGTCTCTCGCTACGTGGGGATGAGGGTCTAGTTCCTGACTACGAAAACCAATGGGGGGAAGGTTCGTTCTAACCGGGTAACAAAAAAAGAACCTGCCCCAGGCCCGAAAGCCCGAGACAGGTCCTCAGAGGGGGAATCAACGTGATTCACACTTATCGAACAAAGCTAGCGCTGACCACCTTGCGAGGTTGGGCAATCCGAGCGTTCGGGCTGGCAACCGGAGCAGGTGGAATCGGGTAAGCCTGAGCACTGGAAGCCTCTTCAGGCTCAGAGCTCTCGGCTGGTGCGCCACCGTCACAGCAACCACAGCTCGCTTCGCAGCAACCGCAGCTTGCTTCGCAGCAGTCGTCGCCACAGCAACCGTCGCC
>CAXMSB010000308.1:0-2815 GCA_964195615.1 uncultured Granulosicoccus sp.
ACTCGCCGATGGCTTCACCAAATCCCGATCGGCCGTGCCGTAGCTGGCCACGGCGACCGATTGGGCCAGGGAGACGGCTTGGGGCCGTCGAAAGCAGTTTGCTAACGTCCGTTTCGTCCAGCGGGCAGATTCCCCGCCGTAGCTGAAGTCAGCGGGCACATCGACCGCAAGACGAAACTGCTGCGAGCCCCCCCCGCAAGTCGAGCCTAATCTTGGGGCCAACCGAAAGCGAGTTGGGGAGAATGAGCGATATACCTAATCCGTTGCCTCCCAACAGATTGGAGGGAACGTCAACAAGAAATATCTGCCACCCAGCCAACAGAAAAACTCAACCGATGGAAAACGGGGTCATGGCGCGGAACACTACAACAGCTTGGGGTTCAGACCCCGCGTGACTACCAGATATGGACAAGACGACGAGAACAGAGCGTCCAAAGGACTCTCAGAAGAAGCCTGGCTTCTCCCAAAAAACCAGGCTTTTGCGGGGTTTTGATGCCGTACCGTCACCAGACCCGCCGCAAGAAAAACGGGACTTCTGTATTTGGAAACTACGGCATGTGGTGGTCATTGGTGCCTGGACTACCATATGCTGTGGTAGAAGAGTTTTCGGAATTTCTTTCTCGGACGGCCAGTGTCGTCAGGTGGACCACCGTCAACTTCTTCACCGAGGTGGGGCAAGATTCTATTTTCACCGGTCGGCTACGAAGAGAGGATCTGAGGTTAAGGGTCCGTTGACTTGCCGTAGCTAAGCAGGCTGCTGAGGCGTAGCCGAAGCAGAATTCGGAGCAGAGGTAAGGCAGCGGGATTCGGTGCGGAAATGTTCTTTGCTGCAGTGTTGAACGCCGTTTCGGCGTGAGTGTTACAGAAAAAACTGGGGGGATCTGGTATGTTGCTCTTGGGCGCCCTGCGTTGCGTGGCAACGCGGCTGAATCTATACCCTGAACCCTGAACCCTGATGCCTTCATTTGCCGTCATCCTGCCCGCTGCGGGCAGCAGCCGTCGGTTTCGCGACAAACACTACAAGAAGCCGTTCGCTCCCTTGGGCGGTCGGGCCGTGTGGCTGCACAGTGCGGAGCGGTTTCTCAATCGGCCGGACGTCAAGCAGGTTATCGTAGTGGTGGCCGACGACGATCGCGAGGAGTTCAACCGCAAGTTTGGCGCGAATATCGCCATCTTGGGCGTCGACGTCTGCCGCGGCGGGGCCGAGCGGAGCGACTCGATCCAAAACGCCCTGGCGATGGTCAAGGACGAGATCGAACTGGTGGCCGTACACGACGCCGCCCGGCCGTGTCTGGCCGACAAGTGGATCGATGCGGTGTTCGCTGCCGCCGCGAAAGACGGCGCCGCCATCCTGGCCGTGCCAGTGCCGGGCACGCTCAAGCAGGTTGACAGCCAGAAGCGAATCGAACAGACGGTCGACCGCACCCATCTCTGGGAAGCCCAAACCCCGCAGGTCTTCCGTCGCGACCTGCTGGAGAAGGCCTACGCCGCCCGAGCGGACCAGTCGGCCACCGACGATGCGGGGCTGGTCGAGCAACTGGGGCAGCCGGTGACCGTGGTCGAGGGCTCGCCGCTGAACCTGAAGATCACCACCCGCGACGATCTCAAACTGGCCGAGCAGGTGCTGAAAGTGCTGCCGAAGGCCAAAGCCGAGGGTTTCAGCCACCCCTTCGCCGGCGACGACCTATGGCGTTAGATTTCAGATTTCGGATTTCAGATTTGAGATTTCGGAACTAGAATGCCTTGCTCGCAATCCCAAATCCAAAATCCCAAATCTGAAATGACTTTCTACACTGATCTCCGCTGGCGGGGACTGATTCACCAGACGACCGACAATGCCGGCATGGACGCTTGGCTCGAGCAGCAGCCGCGTACCGTCTACGCTGGTTTCGATCCCACGGCCGATAGTTTGCACGTCGGCAGTCTTTTGGGGCTGGTCGTACTGCGCAAGTTCCAGCAGGCGGGGCACAAGCCCATCGCGGTGGTGGGCGGCGCCACTGGCATGATCGGCGACCCCAGCGGCAAGAGCGACGAGCGAAACTTGCTCTCCAAGGACGACCTGGAGCGAAATATCGAGGGCATGGCCCAGCAGATGCGCCGATTTCTCGATTTCGACGCCGGCAGCTCGTCGGCCGAGTTGGTGAACAATTTCGACTGGACCGGCTCGTGGAGCTACCTGGAGTTCCTGCGCGACATCGGAAAAAACTTCCCGGTTTGCGTAATGCTGGCCAAAGACTCCGTAAAAAGCCGGCTGGGCGGCGGGATGAGCTACACCGAGTTTAGCTACATGCTGCTGCAGGCTTACGACTTTGTGCATCTGCACGATACCTTCGGCTGCGATCTACAGGCGGGTGGCAGCGATCAGTGGGGCAATATCACCGCCGGTATCGACCTGGCCCGACGCATGCGGGGCGTGCAGTTGTACGGCCTCACCTGGCCGCTGCTCACGAAGTCGGACGGCACCAAGATGGGCAAGACCGAGAGCGGCGCTGTCTGGCTTTCGGCCGAGCGGACCAGCCCCTACCAGTTTTACCAATACTGGATCAACGTCGACGACTCCGACGCGGGGGGCTGTCTGCGGATGCTCACGGAGCTTTCGCACGAAGAGATCGAATCGCTCGACGCGGCCCGCCTCGGCGATCCCGGGCGGCGAGAGAGCCAACGGCGACTGGCTGAGGAGATAACCCGGCTGGTGCATAGCGAGGAAGGTTTGGCCGTGGCTCAGAAGGCGACCGAGATCTTCTTTGGGGCGGAAATCAGCGATCTCAACGACACCCAACTGACGGAGATTTTTGCCGACGTGCCCAGCAGCGAA
>CAXMSB010000309.1:0-23668 GCA_964195615.1 uncultured Granulosicoccus sp.
TCGCCGTCGTACTTGCTGCCCTGATCGTCGAAGGCGTGGCTGATCTCGTGGCCGATGACCGCGCCGATGCTGCCGTAGTTGGCCGCGTCGTCAGCGGTGAAGTCGAAATAGGGAGGCTGCAGAATCGCCGCGGGAAACACGATCTCATTGAGCGACGAGCTGTAGTAGGCATTGACCGTCTGCGGCGTCATGAACCACTCTTCGCGATCGACCGGTCGGCCCAGCTTGTCGAGCATGCGCTGAAACTCGACCTGAGCGGATCGCATCAGATTGCTAACCAGATCGTCGGGGCGAACCTCCAGCTTCGAGTAATCTCGCCACTTCTTGGTGTGGCCGATCTTGGTGTTGATTTTGGACAGCTTCTCCAGAGCCCGCGATTTGGTGGCGGGAGTCATCCAGGTGAGCTCGTGAACGCTCAGCTCGAAAGACTTCAGGAGGTTCTGCACCAGCACCTCCATCCGAGCTTCCGCTTCCGCCGGGTAATGTTTCTCGACGTAGAGCCGACCGACCGCGTCGCCGAGCGCCCCGATGCGTCGCCTGCCGGAGATCGTTTCCACGGCCCGCTTCCACCGCGGCTTCAGCTCCGGCACGCCGCCAAGTTGCTTTCCATAGAGGGCAAACCGCGCATCGACGTACGCCGCCGGCAGCACCGAAGCGTAGGAATCGATCAGCTGAAACCGCAGATATTGCCGCCACGTTTCCAGCGGCGTCTCGGCCATGATTTTCTGCAACGCCACGAAATAGCTCGGCGTCTCGACGTTCACCTGCTCCAACTCAGGCACGCCGACCGCCTCGAAGAACACGTCCCAAGGGATCTCAGGCGCCAGCTTGGCCAGTTGCTTGATGGAGTGTTTGTTGTAACGCTTGTCGGCGTTGCGCAGCTCGGTGCGTTCCCAGTGCGCGGCGGCGAGCTTGGTCTCCAGCGCGAGAATTTCATCAGCCGTTGTGTCGTCGCCTGTGAGCTCGCCCAATTCGAACAACAGCGAGATGTAGTTTTTTAAAGCCTGACGGGCCTGTTCGTATTTAGGGCCGTCTTCCAGATAGTAATCCCGATCGGGCAGGGTCGTGCCGCTCTGGGTGACGGCTGCCAGATACGCTTCGGATTGTTTGTCGTCCTGATCGACGTAAAACGCCATGGGCGATCCCACGCCGATCGACTTCAAATAGCCCCAATGCCGAACCATGGCTTCGATCGTGGAAAGGGTATCGATCTTTTTCAACTCTTCGCGCAGCGGCTCGATCCCACGCTGCTCGACGAGCTGTTCGTTCATGTAGCTGTTGAAGAAATCACCGATCTTCTGCGCATCGCTTCCCTGCGGGTGGCTGCCCTGCGAGGCCTGGGTGACAATCTCGCTAATGGCAATCAGCGATTCGTCGCCCAGCATTTCGAACGACCCATAGGTCGACTTGTCCACGGGAATTGGCGTATGCTTGAGCCACTCGCCATTGGCGAACAGGAATAGATTGTCTTGCGGGCGAACCGTTCGGTCGATGCCCCGGCGATCGATGCCAGAGTTTGCCTCCTCACCCCGTGCAACGGGACAGACCAGAAGCCAAGCTATAACTGCCGAGATCCAAAACTTCATTAGAAAGACCACCTGAAGCTGCCGTGTGAGATGGAACAGGATGTTGCCGAGTGCGAGGGGAGATTCTAACCCAAACTGCGGGAGCGCACGAGTGCAAAGGCTCCTGCAGTCGCCCAGCACGTGCTAGAATCGAGCCATGTCGCCTGAAGACCTTTCGACGAATCTAAAACAGCGTGCCGCGGAGTTGGGGTTTCAGCTCTGCGGCATTTGCCCTGCCGTGACGCCGCCGGGAGCGAACCGGCTGGACGAATGGCTCGCCGCGGGCTACGCGGGCCAGATGCACTATCTGGCCGATCGCCGCGAGGCGTACGGTCATCCACGGCATGTGTTGGAGGGCGCGCGGAGCGTCGTCATGTTAGCGATGCACTACCGCACGGTGGAGCCGGCTCACGCTGCGCCCGGTGAGGGACGCGTTTCTCGCTACGCTTGGGGCGAGGCCGATTATCACGACGTCATTCGTGATCGGCTCCACCAGTTGGCCGACTACCTGCGCGAACTTTCGCCCGACGCGCAGACGCGGGGCGTCGTCGACACCGCGCCACTGCTTGAACGAGAGTTCGCACAACTGGCCGGCCTGGGATGGATCGGCAAGAACACGCTGCTGTTGTCGAAGCACGCCGGTAGCTATTTTTTCTTGGCGGCGTTGCTCACCGACCAACCGTTGGCCTACGACGAACCGTTCGCCGCCGACCACTGTGGCACCTGTACGGCCTGTCTCGACGCGTGTCCCACCGACGCCTTCACGCAACCGTACGTGCTCGACGCGTCGCGCTGCATCAGTTATCTCACGATCGAGCTTCAAGCGCCGATTCCCGTTGAGTTGCGCGCCGGCATCGGCGATCGGATCTTCGGCTGCGACGTCTGCCAGGACGTCTGCCCCTGGAACCGTGATGCTCCCCGCTCCGAGGAACCGTCGTTCGAGCCCCTCGCCGAGATGAACCCCGTCGAGCTTGCTCAGTTGTTCACCCTCAACGAAGACGATTTCCGCTCGCGGTTTCACCACACCCCGCTATGGCGCGCCCATCGCCGCGGCCTGCTGCGCAACGCCGCGATTGTGCTAGGCAACCAGCGCCACGAATCCGCGCTGCCGGCGCTGACAACGGGCCTGAGCGACGAGGACCCGCTCGTACGCGGCGCTTGTGCCTGGGCACTGGGGGAGCTCGACAGAGCAGGTGTCGATTCGCTCCTGCAGCAAGCGCTCGCCACAGAAAGAGACCTGATAGCAAGCACCGAAATCGCAGCGGCTCTGGGGCGGTCTCTCCAGAACGACTCGAATTGATTCCTTTACTAGCTGCTCATTGCGAGGTAGAATTGACTTCGATATGAAGACTGTCGAAGCTATCATCGAACCAAACGGCGAAGTGCGTCTGATCGAGCCGATTGTCGTCTCGTCGCCGTGTCGGGCGCTCGTGACTATTCTGGAAGATGCACCGACCGATCATGACGCGGCGCTCCTGAGCGAGGCAGCCCTAGCCGCGGACTGGAATCGTGCCGAGGAGGATGCTGCATGGGCCCATCTGCAGCCGGACACGTCGTCCTAGTCCGCTTCCCGTTTTCTGATCTCACGGCATCCAAACTGCGGCCCGCTGTGGTGTTGGCCGGTGCCGGACGAGGTGACTGGATTCTCTGCCAAGTGAGCAGCAATGCTTACGGCGACAATCGCGCCATCGCCCTGGGCGCGGCCGACTTCTCGAGCGGATCGCTTCGTCGGGATAGCTTTGCACGCCCAGGCAAACTCTTCACAGCCCACACAAGTCTGTTCGCCAAGAAAGCAGGGGAGTTGACACGTGAGACTCGCCACCGTCCGCGACTCTGTCGTGCAGTTGATTTTGTCTGAATAAGATGTTCCCACTCCCCACAGAACTGCGAATCGGCCCCGTGCGGTTGGATTTTCCGGCCGTGCAGGCGGCGCTGAGTGGCTACAGCGACACGGCCATGCGGCTGGTGGCGCGGCGATTGGGCGCTCCCTACACGCTCTGCGAGGTGATGCTCGACAAGTTTGTGCTGCAGGTTCGTCAACGACGCAAGAACCATCACATCATGCACGTCGCCGACGATGAACACCCGGTGGGCGGGCAGTTGATGGGGGCCGACCCCGAGCAGTTCGGCCCGGCGGCCCAGAAGCTGGTCGACCGCGGCTTCGACGTCATCGACATCAACTTTGGCTGTCCAGTGAAAAAGGTGCTGGGCCGTTGCCGGGGGGGCTTTCATTTGAGCCAACCTCCGGTGGCGTTGGAGATTGTCGGCCGCGTGCGCGAGGCGGTGCCGAACCACATTCCGGTCACCGTAAAAATGCGACGCGGCGTCGACGACTCGCTGCAGAGCCGGGAGAAGTTCTTTGAAATTTTCGACGGCGCATTCGCTCTCGGCGCCGCGGCCATCACGGTACACGGCCGCACGGTCGAGCAGCGCTACGACGGACCGTCGAAATGGGATTTTCTCCGCGAACTGAAGCGGCACGCCGGCGAGCGCGTCGTGCTGGGGAGCGGCGACTTGTTCGACGCCCAGTCGTGCATCGACATGCTCCGTTACACGGGCGTCGACGGCGTAACGATCGCCCGCGGCGCGATTGGCAATCCGTGGATCTTCCAGCAAGTGCGCGCCCTGGCCGCCGGCCTACCGCTGCCCGATCCACCGACGCTGTTTGAGCAACGCGACGTCATCGCCGAGCACTACTCGTTGGCCGAAGAGTTGTACGGCGCTGAGCGGTGCGTACCGACCATGCGTAAGTTCGGCATCAAGTACTCGCAACTGCATCCCGAGCACGAACAGGTCCGCCAGAGTTTTTGTCGGGTCAAGAAACCTGGCGCGTGGCGTGAGGTTCTTGCCGAGTGGTACAGCACCGACGCCCCCGGCTTGCATCCGGCGGTGGAGGAGTCGAATCCTCTCTCGGCAAACGGGTCTGGCAGTTTGGCGTCGGTGAGTGACCGTGCTGCCTCTCAAATCGGCTAGCGAGCCGTGGCGTCTCCGGCCACGGTTTCCCGGCTTGGGGACAAGCCGGCTCGCTGCGGAATTCACGGATTCTTACCGCCAGATTTTTGGCACCCAACCGCGGAGTCGGTCGCCTAGGCCGGGTGGCTCGTCCGGCTCACTTTCGCCTTCGGTTTCAGGAGCAGGGGTGGGAGGCTGCTTGGCCAGTGCGGCGGGCTCCGTCTTCACCGGGGGGACGTGTTCGACCAGGTATCGGGGCCAGTAGCCGTCGACCAGTCGTTGGCAGTCGATCACCTGTCCGTTGTCCAGCGCAGTCTGGGCGGCGTAGATGCGTTTCACCAGCGCCCCACGACGGGCGTTGTCGAACCGCAGGTCGTACAGCTCGACGTCGTCGATCAGCAATTCGGCCTGACCGGTGAGATGGAACTCAATCCGCATTTGGCCGTCTGTGTCGAGCGGCAGGTCGTCCACGGGGAATTCGTACCATGACCAATCGTCGCTTGAAAGCTGCTCGGCGGCCCACGTCGCCTGTTGGCGATACGTGCGACCGTTCTCTCCGTCCTCGATTGAAATGTACAGACGCGCGTCGGGGGCAATGTCTTTGCTACGCACGAACGCACCGACGACCAATTGGCCCGTCTCGGGCATGGGCAGCAGATGGCTCTTGATCGCCACGCCAGCGGCGTCTTCGCTGTGTAGCCGCAATGACTGCCTGCCGGCGTGGGCCTCGCCGTCATCCAAAGCCGCCGCTCCTTGGGCGCCGCTGTGCGGTTGCCAGCCAAAGATTCGCTCATCGCCGTCGAGCAGCTCGAAGCCTGGGTTCTGCAATTGCAAATAGGGCCGTTGAATGTTGAGGTTACCGGTGCGCGACTCGATTTCTTCGATACGGTGTTGCAACTCGGCGGTGGCGATCGGTTCGACGGCGATTTCCGGCTCGTCGACCCTCAGCTGCGCGGAGGCAAAAGTCCAGGCCTGTAGGTCGTAGGGTTCCAGCTCCAGCTCCCAGAGCTGATTGCCGGCGTCCAGCGTGCCGGCCTGTTCCTGCGCGTCGGTGGGCGTCGGGGCCACCACTTCGCCCAGCTTTCGCCAGGCACAGTCGGCCGTTTCCTCCAACGGCAGACGGACGCCAAGCGACCATTGCGACTCGTTGATTAGCAACACGGTGGTCGACTCAGCCGATCGATAGACGCGCCACACCAGCGGTTGTTTTGATTGCGTCTGGACCTCTGATTGAGCATCGGGCAATTGCTGAAGCGTTTGCAGAACGCGGCGGAGCTCGGCGTGTTGACCAAGCGGCAAAAGCGGCCCGCCGTTGACGACCAACTGCGCATCGCCGCGAGCCAGCGCCGTCACCAACTGCTTTCGCACGGTCGCTCCGGCGGGCAGCAGCTGAGTGGAAAGCGAAAGATGCGTTTGGGCCGCTCCATAGGGGCTCAGCTGGTCGAACGAAGTGAGTCGCTCGCGCGTCGGCAGGTGATAGACGAGCAGGCCCCGATCCTTTTCCAGCGGCATGAACTCGCCTCGCTCGGTGGCGGTGTTGATTCGCAAGTCGAGCGCCTGTTGTTGCAGGAGACTGCTCGAGCCCAAGCGATAGGGGCTCAGCACGGTGATCTGCCGATGCTGTTGAAGTGCCGCCAGATCGAGGCCGTGATCGAGCAATAGCTGATCGAACGCCACGGGGCCGGAAATCGCTTCGCGGATACGCCGCTGTTGCGGTTGGCCGGCGAAGACGTCCTCGGTGGTCAGCACCAATTGCAGGTCGTCGCGCGTGGCAGCCAACTCGTCGGCGAGCTTCGTGTACAACTCGACCATCTTCGCCGAGCGCCATCCTTGCCAGGCCTGGCGGTGAGGGCCAACAAGGATTTCCGCGCGACGGTGAAACCGATCGGCGCCCTCGCCGGGCAGTGTGACGCTGGTTTCCTGGGAGAACCGGTCGATCGTTTGGTCGTCTAGCGCCCAGGCCAAGCCGGGCAACATGGCATAGCCTTCGCCCGACACTTGAACGCCGACCCCCGCCAACGCCCGGTGCGTGGCATAGCGCTGCGACAGTTCGGCCACCACTTGGGCGACTTCCGCCTGCACGGCTTCGTTGAGCGGATTGTAATAGGCTCCCAGGCCGCCGGTCAGCGTATTGTGATTGAGCCAGGTCTGTCCGGTATGGTCCACCAACTCAATTCCCAAACTACCCGGCTCACCGGCAGTGCGCAGCGCTTCGAGCCGTGGCAAGGGAGTGGCCAGTTGCAGAGTGGGGACCAATCGCAACCCTTCGCGATCGAACACACGCAAGAGCATCTCGAGCACGTCTTTGCGCGTGGGGTCCGGCGCTCGGGCGGCCAACAGTCCCGTGTCGTAGCGGGGCGAAGGGTTCAGTAGATCGCTCGGGTAAAGCGCGCTGCCGTCGGCGGCCACGGTCACCAGCGCCCCATTGTATCCGCTGAGCTTCAGATATTGGGCGAGTCGTTTTGCTCCTTCGAGAAACGTTGACCAGCCTTGCACGCTCACACCACTTGGTGAATCGAGCAGTTCCGCCGCGCCAAAGTTGGTCGCAAAAAGTGGTTTCGATACATAACCGGCAACCAGCCGATTACCGCTGGCGGATTGTTCCTCGGCGACCTGTGTCACGGCCTGATCGTCGTGGCGCAGCAGTGTTAGCTTGCCAAACTGGGCGGGCAGCGACGCATGCCGATTCACCAGCAACAATTGCGGTGAGCGAGTGCGCGGCCAGAACACGATGCGATGCACGGCTGTCTGGCCGTCTGCCGCCAAGCGGTTTTCACTGGTAAACACGCCTCCATCAACGTTGGGCGTCATCACACGCCCTGCCGCGTCGGGTTCGATCACGCTGATCGACAAGTGTTGCTGCTGCCCGGCGGGGTATTCGACCTCGATCAAATGCGGCGTGCCGGGCTCTTTCACCGGCAGGGTGTATGCTTGCCAATAGGGATCGCTGTCGGTGGTCGCCGGCGGCAGTTCCACCTGATCGCCCGTGGGCGTGGGCCGCACCGCGGGCCGCACGTTGCCGACAGCGCCGGGGGGCCGACCGCTGAGCCGCGACACCTGGGCCCAACTCGGCAATCGCTGCCACCATCGTGGATTGGCTGGGTCGACCGACAACACCGGCAACCAACGATCGACCAGCGGCGGCAACTTGGCGGCCGGGTCGATCACCACAAATTCCACGTCTCGGCTGGCGAACACCTGCGCCTGTTTTCCTGGCACAAAACGCCCGGCAAGACCCTCCTGAGCGCGGGCTTCGATCGTTACGAGATAGGCGCTCTCCACCAAGGGACAAGCGATGTCGAATGTCAATTCGTCAGGGGTCTTTGCGTCGATGGTCTGGCCGGTTTCCCACAACACCTTGTCGCTGCCCACGGCGCGAAGCTGCAGGTTCAGCAGCACGGCGCCCGACGCCATCTCGACGGCCAAGTCGGGCTGCAGCCGCAAGCTCCACTGCTCGCCGGGGCCAAACACCAGGCTATCGCCGGGCGGAATCACCCGCAGCTTGTCGCCCGGGCTGCGGTGCGCCAACAGGACGCTGCCAAAATCGTCGAGCGACGCGCGGAATTGCCCGCGGACGACTTCGTCTAACGTCGTTTCAATCACCTTGGGCTGCAACGACTGCTGCGAACGAAGTTCGATCCGCAGCGCGGCCTGTCGGTCGGCACGGACCGTGAGGTCGCAACCGTCGAAGCGTCGCTTTTCCAACGGCGCCACGAGCAATCGATTGTCTTCGAGCCGCAACGCCGCCGCTTCATCGGCCTCGACTCCCAAAGGCTGCAGCTCGCTGAGCGTCGCCCCGTCGATCGAGACCTGGCCCGACCAGCGTTGCATCGCGTCGGCGCCGCTTCCCCAAGCCAACCGCACGCGAGCGGTGATCTCTTCGGCCCCAGCGGGAATGGACAACAACGTCCAGGCCAAGAACCAAACGGCGCACCGCCACAAACAACGCGAGCGCCGGCCTTCCATGGCCGTTGTCGATCGGTTGGTTGTGTCTCGTCGCACTATCGGACTTCCCTGTCCGACCATGACATACCGCTCTGCGGTTGCATAAAAACTTGGGCTATACTCGTGCCCTGAGAAATTGCGATCGCGCACATTCCGCAATCGGCTTCGTCGAACGACGCATCACGAGTCCCAAGATGGGCTGCGGATTCTAGGAATAGCTGTCGGACGGAGCCAGAGCATTACCGGCAAACTGCCAGCAGTTGCGGCGGCCCGATCCCGGCAACGCTAGCAGTGCTGTTTCGTGCAGAATCAGCCGATGAACCCAATGAACCGCAGGAGCTGGCGCAACCCACGGCATCGCAGACTGGGGCGAAAAGTTTAGCAACGATTTGTGGCCACCCAGCCGCGTTGCCACGCATCGCACGGCGCGGATGGGCTCGGGTGCCACTGCTGGCTTGCCAGCAGTGCGACCGAGGGGAAAGGTCTCGCGCGGAGGCGAAGAGAGGAGGAAAGTGGGGCGGCTGACCGACGAATAATTCGCAACAGAGTGGGAACACTAATCTGCGCTAATCGACACTAATCAGATTAGCGAGGATAAGCGCGGATCAGTGTTCAACAGACTAATTTTTGGGCACCTTCTGGAGAACTCAGAAGTGCCGAATTTGGGTTGTCGGGCAAAGCCCGCGCTGGGTGCTCCGTGGCATCCGTTTGTTTCCGAGCCCGACCGGCTCCGAAGAAAACCTTGGATCGGCGACTGTAGGAGGCGTCTCCGACGGCGATCTTGTCCAGCAATCCAGACGGCTATCGCCCTCGGAGAGGCCTCCTACATGGCTTCAGAGCCGCCCTGCCCCCACTTCGTCCCTGCCGCCAGCGTTTGCTAGCGAAATCCGGGCTTTCGCTCGGCGGCCTTTGCTCACTAGAATCGCGGAGGTCATCGGGCTCCTGGCAATGGATTGCTGGATTCTGCCAGCCGTGCTCAATTCTGTTGCTCTGCGAAAAACGGCGCCATTGATTGAATTCGCAAGTAAAATGGAAATACTGGGGTCCGCCTCAGGCCGATAGGAAGAGAGGAGGATGATTCTGCGGAGAACACCTCAGACGCTTACCACCATGGAGAACCGTAGCAAAATCATTGCCAGAAAAGGAGACTCACCATGAATGGATTTCGCACCGACACTCTGGAAGGCAACTACGCGGAGCCCATCTACGTTCCGGAAGAAGCCGTCAAGGCGGGGCAGGAGACGCCCCAGAAAAGCGACGTCAGCAAGTTCGACACGGACACGCTGGAGGGCAACCTCGCCGGCGAGGAACGCAAGGGGTAACGGAACCTGCCGTTGCCCCTGAGGTCTGGGAGGGCCTCTTTCTCTTGACCCGCGCTGGCCGGGAGAGATCACTTCCCCAGGTTCGCCTGCCCAGGCGCCAATTCGCTGCCACCGCTTCGCGGCTTCATGGAATTGCGCTTTCGGATCTGCGGGCTGACTCCCGCAGCTAGGTGCTGGCACCGCTCCGCGGTTCATCTGTCTGTTGGTCGCCAACAGTGCCATCAACGCGCCGCTTTCAATCGGGATGCGTATGCGGCCCTGAAAGTAGAAAAAAACCGCCCTTTGCCTCGGTCTTGCTGGACCAATAGTCCAGGCAAGCCCACGCGAGGCATTGGGCGGTTTTAATAGTGACAGTGCGATCAATGGGCCCCGTCGCTAGCGTTTGCTAGCGAAATCTGGGCTTCCGTTGGGCGCCTTCGGCTCGTCGTAAGCGCAGAGGCCAGTAGTTCAACAGCTTCGGTCCGACGAATCGCCGGCAAACAAAGCGTGTGCTAAACCATGTCCTTGAGCTTCTTCAGCGGACGAACCTTCACGACGTTGCGGGCCGGCTTGGCCTTGAACATCGTCTTTTCGCCGGTGAAGGGATTGACGCCTTCGCGTTCTGGGGTCGCGGGCTTGTTTTGCACCACGATCTTGCACAGACCGGGCAGCGTGAAGCTCTGCGGGCCTTTCTTGCTCAGTGCCTTAGCGATTTCGTCGTTAAGTGCGTCAAAGACTGCTCCGACGTCTTTCTTCGACAATCCAGTCCCCTCGGCGATGTTGGAGAAAATCTCTGTCTTGGTTGGCGGTTTTATTGCAGCTGCCTTTGCCATGTTCTTAAACCCTCCTTAGTGCAAGTGGTTAGTGCTAGTGGGTAGTCAGGAATACCTGGAAATCTAGCATCCGTGGACGCAACGTGCTGATTTAATGGTTGCTGGCACTAAAATACAAGACGAAACCGGCAAGAATCCCCAGAAAAATAGGCTTTTTCTTCCCAAACGGTATCCGCAGGGTGGCAAATGGGCCTCGGTTGGCTTCGAATGAGCGGCCGAATCAGCCACTGCAAACCACCTTGTGGTGGGGGTGCAGCCGCAAACTCAGTTCAATTGCTATATCTTCCGCGCTGCTGTAAACTTCTATTAGGCAATGTGTTACGGCAGATCTGCTGATTCCGGCGGTCGATCGTAACTGGTCTGGCGACGCTTTCGTGGGAACGGTGAGCGGCCGGGATGCTTCCTAGTATGGGGCCTTGCCGCAGGCAGTAGAGCCCAGTTTTTGCAGAACTCCCATTGTTCTGTAACAGGCCGCTGCCGCAGGGAGGCCCGCTGGCATATTCGGGGCAGTGGCGACACATAAGGACGGCTCGTCGCATGATAGCTTTTCGCATACTTGGTCATCTGTCCGCGCAACTGGTGCTGGCGGTCTTGGCAGCGCTAATCGGTTCGGCTTGGTGCGCTGCACAAGAAGCCAAGCCGCCGGTTCCCGTAATAAAAGCCATAGCGGCGCCAGCCGCGGTGTTGCGGTCGGCCGAAAGCCAAGACGGTGTGTTTCTGCCCAACGATCGCACGGACTCACGCGGCATCGTGAAAGCCCAACAGCGAATTGCTGAGGGTCAGTTTACCCAGGCGATTCGCTTTCTCGACGATCTCCTCCAGCCAGAGCGAGAAGATTCGTTTGTCGTCACGGGCGAAGCGGGCGAGTTTTCCGGATTGAAAGAGACCGCGCGGAGAATCATCGGCAATCTGCCAGAGGACGGCCAGCAGCTGTACGAGGCGACTTACGGTCCCGTGGCGCGGCGAGAACTGAAGCGAGGGATCGGCGCCGGCGACTTCGATGTGATTCGTCAGGTGGCGTACCGCTACTTCCATACTTCGGCCGGCTACGAGGCTGCCCTGTTGCTCGCCCAACATGAAACCGACGTGGGTCGACATCTGTCGGCAGCGCTGGTTTACGAAGAACTGCTGGCAGCGCCGGAGGCCGTGGCCCGTTTCCAGCCGCAACTGTCGCTGCTGGCTGCGGAGGCGTGGCTGGCGGCCGAAAATCTTCCGCAAGCCGAGTTGCTGCTGAGTCACTTGCAGCGCGACGGACACCGCAGCGCGGGAATCGGGGGCGAGCGCGTGCAGCTCGATGGAGTTGGCCGCCTGGGGATCGATTGGCTGCTGCAGACGGCGGGAGCTCCCACGCGAAGCGAGCTGGCGATGCAGCGTCAATGGCTCACGCGCCGCGGAAACGCCAGTCGTAACGGACAGGTCGAAGGTGGTTTGCCTCACATGCGTGTCCGTTGGGCGGTTCGACTGCTAACGCATCCCGACTTGGAGGAGGTTTACGACAACGTCGCGACCGAGCTACTGAGACAGGAGAAATCGCTGTCCGTGGCGGCTTCGCCGCTAGCCGTGGGCGACTATCTCATCACCCGCTCGGCTCATAATTTGATTGCTGTCGACTATCGCACCGGTAAGCGAGTGTGGCAATCTCAGCCTCAGCGGGAAAAGGTTTTCGAGCAATTGATCAGCGGCTCGTCAGATGCTCCCGAAATCCGAAACGAGGTGGAGCCCACTCGGGCTTTCGCCGAGCGGATATGGAAGGACTATCTCTACAACAGCATCAGTAGCGATGGACAGCGCGTCTTCGTCATCCGCGACCTGGCGATTCCCCAGAGTACCCGGTTCAATTCCATCGTGATGCCCGGAATGGCGGTGGGTGAGTCGAAAGGCGACACGGCGCGCAGCAATCGATTGTGCGCCTACGAACTGGCCACCCAGGGCAAATTGGTCTGGGAAATCGACGGCGCGGCGAATCGCTCGAAACTCGCGGGTGCTTTTTTCCTGGGGGCGCCGCTTTCCATCGGCCAATCGCTTTATTCCCTGGTCGAGATGAAGAGCGCGATCTATCTGGTGGCACTCGATCGTCGTACCGGCGAGTTCCAGTGGCGACAACAATTGGTGAGCCTCGAAGCGGACATCCTGATCGACACCCGACGTCGGCTGCAGGCGGCCGTGCCTTCCTACGATGCGGGAATACTTGTCTGCCCGACGGGCGCTGGGGTCGTCGTGGGAGTCGATCTCGCCAAGCGTTCGCTGGCTTGGGCCTATCGCTACAAAACCAATCGAAATCGATTCAACGACTTCCGCATGAGAGGCCGTCGGGATCTGGACTCGGACGACCGCTGGACGGACGGTGTGGCAGTCGTCGCGGGAGGCCGGGTAGTGCTTTCGCCGCCCGAGTCCGGCTCGTTGCATTGTCTTGATTTGGTTTCCGGGAAGATGCTCTGGAAGCAGAATCGCGACAAACATCTGTTTGTAGCTGGCGTAGATGACGATCGCGTTCTGATCGTTGGCAACCACCATCTCACTGCCGTGCGTCTGTCCGACGGCAAGCCCGCCTGGCAGCGTGTCAGGCTCGATCTGCCGGTCGACTCTCTGCCCTCGGGTCGTGGCTTTTTTAGCCACGGGCGCTATTATCTGCCCCTTTCCTCCGCGGAAATGTGGGCCATCGACATGGAGGAGGGCGCCGTGGCCGAGAAAGCTTTCGCTCGCGATGGGCAAGTGCTTGGCAACCTCGTCTGTCATCGCGGGGCGGTGCTTTCGCAGTCGGGCCTGTTCCTCGATTGTTTCGACCAGATCGACGTGTTGCGAACCGAGTCGGAACAGAGCCTGGCGAAGAATCCCAAAGATTATGAAGCGCTCCGCACTTTGGGCGAGATCGCCTTCAACGACGATCGATTGCCCAAAGCGATCGAATACCTGGAGCGCGCACTGGCTGGCGCGGCCGACAATCTGCGGACGAAAGAAGTGCTAATCGAGTGTCTTGAAGTGGCACTCGACGAGGACTTTGCGATTTACCAGGACCGATTGCCTCTGCTCAGAGAACTTGCGCTGTCTTCCGGCCGTGGGCCCCTCAATTTGTTGCGTCTCCAGGCGCAGGGACTCTTGGAAGTTGGCGATCAATGGGGGGCATTCGAGGCTTGCTTGCAATTGTATCAGGCGACCGACGATCCGCAGGCGGTGCTGCAAGTGGGGCGGGACCACGAGGCACAACTCTCACGCTGGCTTCGCGCCCAGGTGACGTCCATCTGGAACCAAGCCGACCAGAACGAGAGAACACGATTCACCACACGGCTTGATCGACTACTTGATGGCGAGAAAGAGTTTTCCGATGAGGAACACTTGCATCGGTTCGCCGCTTGCTTTCAATCGCTGGAGATTGCCGAGCCCGTGTTGCTGCGACTGGCAACGGAGCATGCCGAGGCAGGCCAACTGTTGGCTGCCCAGCAATTGTACATGTTGTTAACCGACGCTGCGGATCACGAGATTCGCGCTGAAGCCGTGGCCCGCTGCTCGGAGATGTTACATCAACGAGGCCTCCCCCGGCTGGCATGGCCGTTCGACCAGCAATTGCGGAATGATTTGGCCGACGTAGTCTGTATCGACGGTAAGACGGGCCGTGAGTGTCTCGCGGAATGGGCCGGGGCCGTGGCGCTGGGCGGTCTGGATTGGCCCTACGGAGAAGTCCAGATCACGCCGCAGGCCACGAGTACTGGCAGTGCATCGAGGCAGGGGCGGCCGCCCCTTTCGAGGATTCGCCTGGAGCGCACCGATGGCGTGCTCGGCCGAGGGAATGTCTTCCTGTCGGCACGCGAACGGAAGATCATTGCCCGCGATAGTGTGGGCCAAGGCTTCTTTGAGGCCCCGATAGAGGATGGTCAGCGCGGGCACATCCACCAGCCCAATAACTTTTATGGGGCGAGCCGAGGCAACCTGCTGGTGGTCTCCCATGGAAGGCAGTTGGTGGCGTTCGATACCTTGGCCGGCGGTGGAAAAGGCTTGAACCAAGTCTTGTGGAGAAAGCAAGTCGGCAACTCCGTCAATGTTGGCTTGCGTCTTTCGATCAATGCGCCGGATACCCGTCGGCCCGGTCCTTCGCAGGCCGCTCGTCCGCAGCAGAATGGGCGATGGGTAGGCGTAATCGGGCCGTTGACGCATGATAGCTGTGTTTTTCAGGATCAACGACGACTCATCTGTGTCGACTCAATCACAGGTGAGGTTCGTTGGTGGCGGAGCGACGTGCCACCCGGCTGTGATCTCTACGGCGACGAGCAGTATCTGTTTGCCGTGCCGCGCGACAGCAAGCAGGCGCTAGTGTTTAGCACTATCGACGGTAGGCAGGTGGGAGAGTCGAGCGTGCCGGGTTGGCGGGAGCAACTCGCCACGATCGGACATCAAGTGATTCGCTGGCGAAAACGGGCCGACCGACGTCAGGAACTTTCCGCCGTGGACGTGCTCAGCGGCGACGTTGTTTGGACGCACGAATTTGAAAACAGGGCCCAGGTCGACATTGCTGAAGGAAGATACGTCGGTGTGGTCGAGCCTTCGGGACGATGTGCGATTACCGACGCCAATAGCGGAGAATTGCTGGTCGACCACCATTCGGAAGCAAGCCGCTCGGTCAATGGGGTCTACCTGCTCGCTGGTTCCGACAGTTTCCTGCTCGTTGCCAAGCAGCCGGCCAAGGTTTCTCCCAAGCGGCGTATTTCCTCACCCAACTCGAACGACTACGCGGTACTCGACGGACAGATCTACCTGTTCGATCGAAAGTCGGGTCAACTGGCGTGGAGTCGGCCAGCCGAAGTGCGACAGGAGTCCTTCATCCTCTCGCAGCCGGTCGATTTGCCCGTGGTGGCTTTCGAGGGGACTATTCCGCGTCGAGATTCGAGCGGAGCGAGACAGGTCGTGAGTCTATTGCTCTTGGAAAAAGCGTCAGGGCGATTGTTGTTCCATGACGACACTTTGCAGCAGAGCGCCAACTATTGCCAACTTAAAGTTCTGGACGAATCGGCACATGAGATGACCGTGCAAATGACCAAGCAGACAATCCACCTGAAATTCACCGACCGACCTCGACCGCCCGAACCGTCCGCGATGGTGGGAGGTGACGATGCCGAGAAGAAAGGGTCGTCGGGGTTGTACAGTATTTTCGGAAAGCTATGGGACGGGGAGTAAATCGCTGGAGCGGTTTCGGTCGTGCCAGCCAACCAGTAGAGTTTCGAGGTTATCGCCCAAGATGAAGACACCCGTCCGTTTCAATTTGTGTTCGACAGATCTGCCGAGAGAATTCGTTCTGCCTCTCTGTCTGGTGTGGGCCGTGACCGGTCTGGATTGCCGGGCAGTACGCGCGCTCGACGATCCGCAGACTCAGGAGACGATCACGCAGGGGCTCGATTGGCTTGTCTATCAGCAGCACAAGTTGGGCCACTGGACGGCTCAGGGTCGGTATCCCACCGCGATGACGGCACTGGCCGGCATGGCGTTCTTGTGCGAAGGTTCCACCACGACCCAAGGCAAGTATGCCGAGAGCCTGCGCCGGGCTGTCGATTTTCTCACCCGACGCAGTCGCCCCAACGGCTTGATCGGCGACGTCGATGACGAACGCTACACCTACGGCCACGGCTTTGCGATGTTGTTCCTGTCCCAAGTGTTGGGTGAAGAGGAGGATCTCGATCGTCGACGGGAGTTGATCGAGGTGCTGACCAAAGCGGTCGTCTTTACCGGCCAAGCGCAGACCAAAGCCGGAGGCTGGGGGTACGTCAGCGCAAAAGACGGCAGCGGCTATGACGAGGGCTCGACCACCATCACCCAGGTGCAGGGCCTCCGGGGGTGTCGCAACGCGGGCATCCCGGTGCCGAAGGAAATCATCGACAACGCGGTTGATTATATCCGTAAGTGTACGAATAAAGACGATGGCGGCGTTCAGTACAGTTCCAAAGGGGGCGGTAGCCGGCCAGCCATCACGGCCGCCGCAATTGCCTGTCTTTCCAACGCTGGTGAATACGACGACGTCTATGTGCCCAAAATGATGGAGTACTGCGAGAAAAATCTTAATCTGGGCAGTCGCGACAGCTTCGGCCATTGGCATTACGCCCACTTCTATTATGCTCAGGTGCAATACCGAGAAGGCGGAGGCGCCTGGGAGACCTATTCCGAGGCCATTCGCCGGAGGCTGATGCGTGAAGCGGAAATCGTCGACATGGGCGACGCCAAGCTGGCGATGTGGAAACAGGGCTACGTGGGCCCCGTTTATACGACTTCGTTGAACCTGATCATTCTGCAACTCGACAAGGGCTGTTTGCCCATTTATCAACGGTAATGTAGGAGGCGTCTCCGACGGCGATCGTGATATGCGATCGTGAGATACGACACAAGCGACTATCGCCCTCGAAGAGGCCTCCCACAAGAACAACACTGACCTCCTTTCACGTCCCCCAAAAAAGGTTCCGTCTGAATGCCCCCTTCCAACGACCATTCCATCTCCGATGGCGAAACGATTGCCCGACTTGCCTCGGCTGTTGATGCGATTCGTGAACAACTCCGCCAAGTGATCGTCGGCCAAGACGCGGTCATCGACCAACTGCTGATCAGTTTGTTCAGTCGGGGGCATTGCCTGCTGGAGGGCGTTCCCGGTCTGGCCAAGACCCTGCTGATCAGCACGTTGGCGCGATCGCTGAACTTGTCATTCAGTCGGATTCAGTTTACGCCCGACCTGATGCCGGCCGACATCACGGGGACCGACATCATCGAAGAAAACCGTTCCACCGGTCAGCGGGAAGTGCGGTTTCTGGAAGGGCCGCTCTTCTCGAATGTGATTCTGGCAGACGAAATCAATCGCACGCCGCCGAAGACTCAGGCCGCGCTGCTCGAAGCCATGCAGGAACGTCAGGTGACGGTGGGGCGTGTCCGGCATCAGCTCTCCGATCCGTTCTTTGTACTCGCTACACAGAACCCAATCGAACAGGAAGGGACCTATCCTCTGCCCGAAGCGCAGCAGGACCGCTTCATGTTCAAGGTGTTGGTGACCTATCCGAGCTTCGACGAAGAGTTTGAAGTCGCCCGCCGTACGACGACGACGCTCAAAGACACGGTCGTGCCGGTGGTTGCTCCGGAAGAGATTCTCGCGTTGCAAGCTCTAGTGCGCGAGGTGCCGGTGAGCGACCATCTGATTCGCTATGCGCTGTCGCTGGTGCGGCAAACTCGCGTCGGCGAAAACGGCGTGCCCGACGAGGTCGAAGAGCAACTCGCCTGGGGCGCGGGTCCTCGGGCGGTGCAGTTTATGATCGTGGGAGCCAAGGCGCGGGCGTTGATGGATCGCCGCACGCACGTCACGATCGAAGACATTCAAGCACTGGCCAAGCCGGTGCTGCGGCATCGCATCGTCGTGAACTTTGCCGCCGAGAGCGACGGCATCGCTCCCGACGACATTATCGATTCTCTGCTACAGACCACGCCGACCCTGGAGGATGAGTTGGCCAATGACGCCCGATTCCAAGCAATTTTTGCATCCTGAAGCGATACGGCGCATCGGTCGGCTGGAACTGCGTGCTCGGCACATTGTCGAGGGCCTGCTCAGCGGCATGCACCGAAGCCCGTTCTTCGGCCAGTCGGTCGAATTCCTGCAACATCGGCAGTACGCTCCCGGCGACGATCTTCGGCACGTCGACTGGAAGGTGTGGGCCAAGCAGGATCGGCTTTACGTGAAGCAGTTCGAAGAAGACACCAACATGCGCTGCACGCTGTTGGTCGACGTGTCGGGCAGTATGCAGTACGGCTCGGGGCCGTTGACCAAGTACGAGTACGCCGCGACGTTGGCCACGAGCATCGCCTACCTGTTGCTCAAGCAACACGACTCGGTGGGTTGCATCGCGTTCGACGAAACGATTCGCGCCCGCACGACGCTACGCAGCACACAAAAGCATCTGTCGACGATCGTGCGCACCCTGGAAGCGAGCGAGCCGCGCGACAAGACCGACGCCGGCTCGATCCTCCGCGAGATCGCCGAGACGGGTCCGCGGCGGGGCATGATCGTGCTGCTGTCCGATCTGTTGGGCGACGTGGACTCGACGCTACGGGGCCTGCGATTGCTGCGTCAGCGTGGGCACGACGTCTTGGTTCTGCACGTGATGGACGACGACGAGCTCGATTTTCCGTTCGACGGCCCGACACGATTCGAGGGTTTGGAACTACCGGCCCATTTGAACTGCAACCCTCGGGCGCTGCGCGAAGGCTACTTGGCTTCGCTGGAGAAGTTTTTGACGGCGCTGCGCCGCGGCTGTGCCCGCGATGCGGTCGATTACACGTTAGTACGCACGAGCCAACCGTTGGATGCGGCCTTGGCATCGTTCATCACCCGGCGAATGGTCGCCGCGCGGATTCACTGAGAACCATGTCTGCCTTGTTGAAAGCATATCCCAAATGAACAGCTTTAGCCGCGAGGCGCTAGCCGAGCGCTGCAGCGCTCGGCTAGCGCCTCGCGGCTAACATGCATCGAAGGCATGTTTTCAACACAGCAGAACCATTAACCCACCGTCAGGCTGCCAAAGGAGTTTCATGCCGTGTCGTTTCTGTTTCAATCGCTGTTGACGATTGGCTTGCCGTTGGTGGCGTTGCCGTTGGTGATCCATCTGATCAACCTGCGGCGGCACCGGCGCGTTGAGTGGGCGGCGATGAACTTTCTGTTGGAGAGCCAGAAGCGGAACAAGAAGTGGATTCTGCTGCAGCAGTTGCTGTTGCTGTTGTTGCGGACGTCGGCCGTCGCGCTGGCGGTGATGATGCTTGCCGGTCCGGTGTTGCAGTCAGGGTGGGGGCGATTCTTTGGACAAGGCACGACGCACCACCTCTTTCTCCTGGACGACAGCTATTCGATGGCCGACCGCTGGGAGCAGTCGACCGCCTTCGACGAAGCCAAACGGGCCGTCAGCGTGATCCTGGAGGAGGCCGCCCAGCAGGCCGAGAATCAAAAACTTACGCTCGTGCGGTTCTCGACAGCCCGGGAGCTCACCGCAGGCGCCGCTCCGGAGATTGGCGAGCGCCCTCTCGATCGAACCTTGCGAGATGAAATCGAGTCGTTGCTGAACGACATGCAATTCGCCGAGAGCGATGCGGGGCCGCTGGATGCGATCGGCGCAGCGCTCGGACTGCCGGAGCCGACCGCGGACGAAGCGCGGATCGTCTACCTGGTCTCCGATTTCCGCAGCCGACAGTGGTCCGAGGACAATCAACTGCGACAGATGCTTGGCCAGCTTCGCGAGAAGTGTGCCCAGTTGCATCTCGTGCAATGTGTCGACGCGACGCGTTCGAATCTGGCGATCACTCGTTTGCAGGCGGAGGCGGGCATCCGCGCTGCGGGTGTGGAAACATGGTTCGAGATCACCGTGGCCAACTACGGCGACCAGCCGGCCGTCGCCGCGGCGGCGAGCATCGTCGAAGACGGCCACAAGCTGCCGGCGGTGGTGTTCGAAGAGATTCCGGCGCGAGGAGAGGTCACGCGCCGCTTCCGCATCACGTTTCCCACGGCCGGGGCTCACCAATTGCAGGCTTCGTTGGAGCGCGATCCGGTGGTCACCGACAACGTACGGTATTTTGCCTGCCAGGTGCCGACTGCCTATCCGGTGTTGATTATCGACGAATCGCCAAGCCGCGACGACGGGTTTTACTTGCGGACGGCTCTTGATCCGGGCGGTGGATCGAGCCCCGGTTGGAGTCCTCAGGTCGAACCAGCAAGTTTTCTGCGTAAGCATGAACGGCTGGGCGATTTCGCCGCGATCTGTTTGTTGGATGTGGCTCGCCTCGACGAACCTGAAGTCGCCGCGTTGGAAACCTACGTACAGCAGGGAGGCGGTTTGGCATTTTTCTTGGGATCTCGTGTGCAGAGAGAATTCTACAACCAACGGCTTTATCGTGATGGCGAGGGGTTACTGCCCGTGCCTCTCGACGTGCCGACGCAACTGATCAACGACTCTCTGCAGGCCGAGCCCGACGTGATTGTGAGCGATCATCCGGTCTTCCGCATCTTCGGCGGACAGCGGAACAGTTTTTTACCGTTGGTGGGTGTGAATTTTTATTATGCCGTCGATCCCGATTGGCAACTTCCAACCAGCGGCGACACCACTGTGTTGGCTCGACTGCGTAACGGTGCGCCGTATGTCGTCGACAAGCAATTGGAAGACGGCCGAGTCGTTGTCCAGCTTTCCAAGCTTTCGCCCAAGTCGACCGCTCTGGGAAGCTGGAGCAACTGGAGTCTCAACCCCGTGTTCCCGGTCTACGCCAACGAATTGGTGGGCTACCTGAGCGCTACTCGCCGGCAGTTTGTGCAGCGGCAAGTTGGCGACGAGGTGGCATTTGCCCTCAAAGAATCGCAGTACGAGCCGGAAGTGCGTGCCAAAGCGCCTCGGGCCAGTGCGGGCGAAGCGGAAACCATCGTTCCGTCGGCCGACGACGGTAGCTATCAGGTCGACATGGGCAAGAGCGACGCGAGCGGCGTCTGGCAATTCGATCTACAGCCACGCGAGGGGAATCCCGAGCGGCGGCTCGTGGCGGTGAACGTCGCACCGGGCGAGGGCGACTTGCACCACTTGGGCCGCGACCAGCTCGCCGAACGGCTGCCTGGGATAGATTACGAGTTTTCGCTCGCCTCGCAGTTGTCGGGCGGCGACGAGCAGTTGGCCGGTTTCCGGTTGAGCGACACGCTGCTGTACCTGCTGGCCGCCGTTTTGTTATTCGAACAATGGTTGGCCTACCGGGCCAGCTACCACCAGCGCCCCGCCAAGAGCCATTGATGTTTGCGAATATGCCACAACTGGCGGCGTTGCAGACTTCCCTCGAGGAAGCGGCGCCGGGCGTGCGCAAGCTCATCAGTTACCAGTGGCATCGCCTGAGTCAGTTCGACGAACCGCGGCACTTGTGGCTGTTGGTCGCAGCGCTGTCCGTGTTCGCGGTGGCTTACGTGATCTGGTTCTACCGTCGCGAGCGGCAGTCGCTCTCCCTGTTGTTGAGCTGGCTGTTGCCCGTGTTGCGATTGATTGCCGTGGCGGGCGCGATCCTGTTCTTCCTCGGTCCAGAGAAACGCGTCGACGAGCAGGAAGTGAAAGACTCGCAGGTCGTCGTGCTGGTTGATACGAGTCAGAGCATGTCCGTCGAGGACCAATCGCGTCCGGGAGACGAAAAAGTTGCCCGCGGAGAAGCCGTGAAGAGCGCTCTGGTCGAATCGACGCTGCTCGACACCTTGCGGCAGCAACACCATGTCTCGCTTCAGGGTTTCGACGCGAAGGTGCGCCGTGTGGTGCGCTGGCAGCGAAAACCTCAATCCGAAGTGGAGCCCAAAGCCGAGAGCGAGCCAGCAGCCTCTACCTCGTGGAGTGCGGAGATAGAACCTCGGGGCGCCGAGACCCGTCTGGGCGATGCGCTGCGCGACGCACTGAAGAGATCCACAGAGGGTCCTTTGGCGGGCGTGATTGTCATTTCCGACGGTGGCCAGAACAGCGGTGTCGAGCCGTTGACGATTGCCGATGCCGCCACGGAAATGCGAGTGCCGCTCTACACCGTGGGCGTTGGTTCCACCCAGCCGCGGCGAAACCTGCGCGTGCAGGAGCTGAACGCACCGTCGCGAGTCTATCCCGACGATCGCACGACTGTGCATGGCTTGATTCACGGCGAGGGGTTTGCCGGTCGCACCGTGGACGTCGAGCTGTTCGCCCGCGCAGCTGACGCAGCCGGGGGAAACGTCGACCGCATTGGCCGCGAGCAAGTCACTTTTGCCACCGACGGGGAAGTCGTGCCCGTGCAGTTCGACATCGAGCCGGTCGAAATCGGCCGCCTGTTGCTCGAGCTGCGGATTGCCGCGCCTGCGGACGATCAATACGCGCAAGACAACCGCCGCGAAGTCGAGGTGGAAGTCGTCGAGACGCAAACGCGCGTGCTGTTGATCGCCAGTGGTCCGACTCGTGACTATCGGTTCCTGCGCAACCAGTTGCGTCGCGATCGACACGCGACCGTCGACATCTGGCTTCAATCGGCCTTGCCGGGAATTTCGCAAGACGCGGATCGCATTCTCGATGAGTTCCCGCTGACCAAAGAAGACCTCTACCCGTACGACTGCATCGTGGCTTTTGATCCCGATTGGACGCAGCTTGACGCCCAGCAGGTCGACCTGCTGGAGGCTTGGGTGGCCGAAGAGTCGGGCGGCCTGATCGTAGTGGCGGGGCCGATCCATACGGCCAGTTGGGTGCAGAGCCCCGAGCACATTAAGATTCGCTCGCTCTACCCGGTTGAGTTTCAGCGCCGGCTCACACTGCTCGACGACGGCCAGTACGGCTCGACCGTGCCATGGCCGATTGATTTCTCGCGCGAAGGCGAAGAGTCGGACTTTCTCTGGTTGGGCAACTCTTCCGAAGAGAGCCAGTCGTTGTGGTCAAGGTTTGCGGGCGTGTTCGGCTGCTATGCTGTGAAAGGACCCAAGCCGGGGGCCCGCGTGTTGGGTCGTTACAGCGATCCCGACGCCGGGATCTCAGCCGACCGTCCGGTTTATCTGGCCGAACAGTTCTACGGCGGCGGGCGAGTGCTCTACGTCGGCAGCGGCGAACTGTGGCGGCTGCGGACCGTCGACTTGAGCTATTTTGAGGTGCTCTATACCAAACTGATTCGCCATGTGAGCCAGGGACGCCTGCTGCGCGGCAGTTCGTTGGGCCAGCTTCTGGTGGAACGCGATCGCTACAACGTGGGCGAAGACGTCGTGGTGCGCGCGCAGCTTTCCTCCGCCAGCCGCGAACCGTTGGATGCTGAGAGAGTCACCGCGCGGCTGGTCGATCCCGCGGGCAACGGCGAGAATCTCACGCTGGCCGCGGACTTCGATCGCCCCGGGAACTTCATTGGCCAGTTCGACGTCCGAAGGGAAGGCTCCTATCGGATCGAATTGTCCGTGCCTGATGCTCCCGACCAACCGCTGGTTCGCCGTATTCAAGCGGTGGTTCCCAACTTGGAATTCGAGAAGACGCGTCGCAACGAAGCGTTGTTGTCCGCCCTGGCGACTCGCACGGGGGGACGTTACTACACAAGCTTGCAGACGGCCTTGGATGGAAAC
>CAXMSB010000310.1:0-31236 GCA_964195615.1 uncultured Granulosicoccus sp.
AGAGAAGAAAGGGGCGAACTCGCTGCGGCCAAACGTCGGGAATCCTCGTCCGTTTCCTTGAACGCCCTTAGCGGTATGTTCGACCGTAGACCCAGGCTCTCCCAAGACGAATCAGGTCATGTGGCTAACGATCCACGCATAACAGGCTGATCAACGTCGAAAGCAGGCCGCCGCGAATTCGACCCTTTTAATAAGCACCATGTGAACTTTCAAAACAAAACTTGACAGGTCCAACCATAACAGGGAAACGGAAGCCCCTCTCATGCTACGACGAAAGAGAAGAATTATCTTCGCGGCCATCGTCCTGTTGCCGGGGTCGGTGATGTGGGGCGTGCGGCACTGGGATTTCGCGGCCGACTCTGCCGAGAGTGCCCCGCCAGTGGCGATTCGCGTTGAACGTGGCATGGCCCAACTGCCGGGCGGACGCTTTGCGATGGGCAGCCCCGACGCCACGCACCACGACCAACGGCCCGTGCATCAGGTCTCGCTCGCCGGGTTCTGGCTCGACACGCAACAAGTGACCAATCGCCAGTTCGCCCAGTTCGTTAAATCCACCGGGTACGAAACTACCGCCGAGCAGCGCGGCCAGTCGTTGGTGTTCGACAGCATTCAGGGCCGCTGGCGAGAAGTAGCCGGCGCCAACTGGCGACATCCGCGCACGGCTAATGATTCGCTGGTTGGCAAGGAAGAGTACCCCGTCGTGCATGTCTCGTGGTACGACGCCACGGCGTTCGCCGCCTGGGCGGGCAAACGACTGCCAACCGAAGCCGAGTACGAATACGCCGCCCGCGCCGGGTTGAGCGATTGCCTTTACCCCTGGGGCCGCGAACCGACGCCCGCTGGCGTACGCATGGCCAACGGCTGGCAGGGCTGGTATCCGCAGGAAGATCGCGGGCACGACGGGTCCAAGGGATTGTCGCGAGTGGGAATCTATCCACCCAACCGCTGGGGACTGTACGACATGGCCGGAAACGTCTGGTGCTGGTGCGGCGACTGGTACGCGACCGACTACTATGGCCAGAGCGCGAGCCGCAACCCGGCGGGTCCCGCGACGGACGTAGAGCGGGTGCGCCGTGGTGGAAGCTGGCTCTCGTCGGCCAATCACGACGGAGCGCTGCTGGTCGCCCACCGCGATCACGCCCCGCCCGAAACGACAACCAACCACACCGGCTTCCGCTGTGCCCGAGATACGCAGCGGCGTTAGCCGGCACCGTCCCGGTGCCGCGCGACAGTGGGACACTCTCGGCTAACGTGGCGAGTTCCCTCCCGCGCTGCTGCGCGTTATGATTCTCCTGGTGGGAGCAAAGTGATGACCGAAAACAGTTCCACGCAAACAATTCTCGTCACCGGCGCTTCGGGGCTGATTGGCAGACGACTGGTTGCCTCACTCGAACGTGATGGGCGGCGAGTGCTCCGAGCCGTGCGGCGCGACGTGCAGGACCCGGCGCGGGAGGTGCGCTGGGACCCGCAGCAAGGACAGATCGATCGCGACAAACTCTCAGGCGTCGATGGGGTGGTGCATCTGGCCGGGGCGAACGTTGCCGGCAAGCGTTGGATCCCGGCGTACAAACAACTGCTGCTCGACAGCCGCGTGCAGGGCGCCACACTCATCAGCGACACGATCGCCTCGCTCGATCCCCAGCCGAAGGTATTCGCTTGCGCGTCGGCCATTGGATACTACGGCGATCGGGGCGACCAACTGCTCGACGAATCATCCGCTTGTGGCAACGAATTTCTCTCCGAGATGTGCCTGCAATGGGAACAGGCCTGCCAGCCGGCCCGCGACGCGGGAGTGCGTGTGGCGAACATGCGAATTGGCGTTGTGTTGAGTCCCGAAGGGGGCGCGCTGGCCAAGATGCTCACGCCCTTCAAACTGGGCGGCGGCGGTGTGCTCGGCAGTGGCCGGCAGTATTTTAGTTGGATTTCGCTGGACGACGTCGTGCGGGCCATTGAGCAGGTGCTCAGCCACGAACAACTGGCCGGCCCGGTGAATCTGGTCGCGCCCACACCGGTTACCAATCGCGAGCTAACCACAACTCTCGGCAAAGTGCTCTCGCGTCCGACAATTTTTCCGATGCCCGCTTTCGCTGCTCGGCTGCTGTTCGGCGAGATGGCCGACTCGCTGTTGCTGGCCAGTACCCGCGTCGTCCCCACGGCATTGGTCAAAAGCGGTTTTGATTTTCTTCACGCCGATCTGGAATCCGCCCTGCGGCATGTGCTCTGCAAGTAACCCGGCTCATTTTCTTCAAACTGATTACAGACATCAAAAGCTCGAAACACTTTCGGATATCCTGGTCTTGATATCGATGTCGAGTGTGTGACAAGCCCGCTTCGCCCGATCGTCTCCCATTGTGAGAACCCCGCGATGCGGTAAAATGGGGGATTCTGTAGGAATCTTCTGTCTCAATAGGGAATCGCGATGCATTCAAAGGTGGTCGTACTGGGTGGTGGGCCCGGAGGGTATGCGGCGGCGTTTATGGCTGCCGACCTCGGGCTCGAGGTGACGATTGTCGAAGCCGATCAGCGGCTTGGCGGCACCTGCCTGCTGCGTGGCTGCATTCCCTCGAAAGCCTTGTTGCACGTCGCCAAGGTAATCAGCGAGGCCCGCGAAGTGGCGGAGTGGGGCGTCGCCTTCGGCAAGATGAAACTCAAAGTCGACGCCATGCGAGCACGCAAGGAGCAGGTGATCGACACGCTCTCCGGCGGGTTGGCCCAATTGGCCAAGCGCCGCAAGGTGAAGGTGATCAACGCCCGGGGGATCTTCGTCGATTCGCATACGCTCCAGCTCGAAGGAGGCGACGCTTCGACCTACGACAACGAGCGGCTCACGTTCGACCACTGCATCCTAGCCACCGGCTCGGTGCCGGCGATGCCGAAGATGTTTCAGATCGGTGGCCAGCGAGTGATGGACTCGACCGGCGCGCTGCAGCTACTCGACGTGCCAAAATCGCTGTTAGTCATCGGCGGCGGTTACATCGGCCTAGAGATGGGCACCGTCTATGCCGAGTTGGGCTCCGAGGTGTCGGTCGTCGAGTTGACCGAGGGCCTGCTGCCCGGCGCAGACCGCGACTTAGTAAAACCGCTCGAGAAACGGCTGCGGGGCTTGTTCAAAGAAATTCGCCTCGGCACGAAGGTCGTCGGCCTGAAGAACGCCGGCAAGCAGGTCGAAGTACACATGCAAAGTCCCGAAGACGAGGGGACCGTCGCCTACGACCGAGTGCTCGTCTCCGTGGGACGTCAGCCGGTATCCACCGGCATTGGGTTAGAGAGCACCAAGGTAACCGTCAACGACCTCGGCTTCGTCGAGGTCGACAGCCAGCAACGCACTTCCGATCCACACATCCTGGCTATCGGCGACGTGGCGGGCGAACCAATGCTCGCACACAAAGCGTCACACGAAGGCAAGGTAGCCGCCGAGGTGCTCGCCGGCGAGCCGGTGGCGTTCGAACCGCAAGCCATCCCGGCCGTCGTGTTCACCGATCCCGAGATCGCCTGGGCGGGCCTCACCGCCGACGAAGCCAAGCGGGCCGGTCGCAAGGTAAGCATCTCCCAATTCCCCTGGCAAGCCAGCGGTCGCGCGATCGCCATCGGCCGCACCGAGGGGCTCACCAAATGGATCGTTGAACCGGAGACCGACCGTGTGCTGGGCTGCGCGATTGTCGGCACGGGCGCCGGCGATCTGATTGCCGAGGCGGTGTTGGCGATTGAAATGGGCTGCGTCGTGCGCGACGTCGCCGATACGATTCATCCGCATCCGACGCTGAGCGAAACGGTCGCCTTCGCCGGCGAAGTGTACCTCGGCACGGCAACCGAAGTTTACCGACCAAAAAGAAGATAGGACCAGCCATCATGGCCAACGCAAATACCGACCTGCCACGCTCACCGATTCCCGGAGACGTCGATCCGACGGAAACCGCCGAGTGGCTCGAATCGCTGGAGTATGTCCTGCAGAGCAAAGGACCGGAACGCGTGGGTCAATTGCTCGAAGCACTCGACCAAACGGCCCACCGCAGCGGCGTCGAACTGCCGTTTACCGCGACGACGCCTTACTACAACACAATCCCTCGCGACAAGCAGCCCCCCTACCCCGGCAACCGCGAACTGGAACGTCGCATCAAGAGCTTCGTGCGATGGAACGCCATGGCAATGGTCACCCGTGCCAACCGCGATCCGGCCGCGCCGGGCGGACACATCTCGACGTTCGCCTCGTCGGCCACGCTCTACGAAGTGGCGCTGAACCATTTCATCCGTGGGCGCGGCGACGGCTTCGACGGCGATCAAGTCTATTTCCAAGGCCATGCCGCGCCGGGGATGTACGCGCGAGCATTTCTCGACGGCCGGCTCACCGAGCAGAACTTGGTGAACTTCCGTCGCGAGTTGAGCGAAGGGGGCGGGTTGTCGTCGTATCCCCACCCCTGGCTGATGCCCGACTTTTGGGAATTCCCTACCGTGTCGATGGGCCTGGCGCCGATCATGGCGATCTATCAGGCGCGGTTCAACGAATACCTACGCGATCGGGGAATCGTCGACACGTCGAACAAGCGGGTCTGGGCCTTCCTGGGCGACGGCGAATGCGACGAACCGGAAACGCTCGGCGCGATCACACTCGCCTCACGAGAGCATCTCAACAACCTCACCTTCGTGATCAACTGCAATCTGCAGCGACTCGACGGCCCCGTGCGCGGCAACGGCAAGATCATCCAGGAACTGGAAGGCGCATTCCGCGGCGCCGGTTGGAACGTCATCAAAGTTATCTGGGGCGACGACTGGGATCCGCTGCTCGAACAAGACGAGTACGGCCTCTTGGCCCGGCGGATGATGGAAGTGGTCGACGGCGAGTATCAAAAATATACGGTATCCGATGGCGGTTCTATTCGCGAAGATTTCTTCGGCAAGTATCCCGAGCTGTTGGAAGTGGTGAAGAACTATTCCGACGAGAAGCTCCGCAAGATGCGCCGCGGGGGACACGATCCCGAAAAAGTCCACGCGGCGTACAAGGCAGCCATCGAATGCACCGATCGTCCTACGGTAGTGATTGCCAAGACAATCAAGGGCTACGGCCTGGGCGAAGCTGGCGAAGGCCGCAACGTGACGCACAACCAAAAGAAGCTCAACGAAGCCGAACTACGGGAGTTCCGCACTCGGTTTGGCATTCCGATCTCCGACGAGCGCGTGTCCGAGGCCCCTTTCTACCGTCCGCCGGCGGATAGCCCGGAGATGATCTACCTCAACGAGCGCCGCGAAGCGCTCGGCGGGGCTGTGCCGCGCCGCAACACCGAGCCGGTCACCATGAAGGTGCCACGACTGGCCGACTACGAGAAGACGATGGCCAAGCTCGTCAGCAAAGGCCCCGGCAAAGAGATGTCGACCACCATGGGCTTCGTCCGACTGCTCACCGACCTGTTGCGCGACAAGCAGATTGGCAAACAGATCGTGCCGATCGTTCCCGACGAGTCGCGGACCTTCGGCATGGAAGGCTTGTTCCGGCAGATCGGCATCTACGCCCACATGGGCCAACTCTACGAGCCGGTAGACTCCGATCAAATCGCCTACTACAAGGAAGCCCAGGACGGCCAGATGCTGGAAGAGGGAATTACCGAGGCGGGCTCGATGTCGTCGTTCAACGCGGCCGGCACGGCCTACAGCTCGCATGGCGTGAACATGATTCCGATGTTTATCTACTACTCGATGTTCGGTTTCCAGCGCATTGGTGATCTGATTTGGGCCGCCGCTGACATGCGGGCCAAAGGTTTCATGTTGGGCGGCACGGCCGGACGCACCACGCTCAACGGCGAAGGCCTGCAGCACCAGGACGGCCACAGTCTGGTCAACGCGATGGCGTTTCCCACCGTACGAGCGTACGATCCGGCTTACGCCTACGAAACGGCGGTGATCATCTTCGACGGCCTGAAGCGGATGTACGAAGACAACGAAACCGCAATCTACTACATCACCCTCGAGAACGAAAACTACGAGATGCCCGAGATGCCCGCCGGTTGCGAGGAAGGCATTATCAAGGGCATGTACAAGGTTGCCTCCGTTGAAGCCGATGGTCCGCGGGTGCAACTATTTGGCAGTGGCCCGATTCTGCGCGAGACACTGCGGGCGTCGCAATTGCTGGCCGACGAATTTGGCGTGGCCAGCGACGTGTGGAGCGTTACCAGCTACACGCAACTGCGCCGCGAAGCGCAGGAGTGCGAGCGCTGGAACATGCTCAATCCCGGCAAGAAACCGCGCCGGTCGTACCTCGAAGAGCAACTGGAAGGAATTGAAGGACCAACGATCGCCGCGAGCGACTACATCCGAGCCTTGGCCGAGCAGGTCAGCCCCTGGGTGCCTGGCGGACTGTACGCGATGGGCACCGACGGCATGGGCCGCAGCGAATCACGCGAGGCGCTGCGCCGGCATTTCGAAGTCGACGCGGAGTGCATCACGGTAGCCACGCTCTACCAACTAAGCCAACGCGGCCAATTCGATGCCAAAAAAGTAGCCCAAGCCGTCAAAGCCCTCGGCATCGACCCCGACAAACCCTCGGCACTTTATGCGTAGGAGTTTACTGGGCGACTAAGGCGAATGTTACTACCACAGAGGACTCAGAGGCACACAGAGGAAAGCATCTCATGGCCGATGAATTGACCGAGGTGATAATAGGAGCAGCATTGAAAGTACACTCCACTCTCGGTCCCGGCCTCCTGGAGAGTGCCTATGAAAAGTGCTTGTTATTTGAACTCCACCAACACAATTTGAATGCTGTCGCTCAAGTTGAATTACCAATCAAGTATGGTCAGGTCACAATTGATGCGGGATATCGGATCGATATTCTGGTCGAAGACAAAGTAATACTGGAATTGAAATCCGTTTCCGAGGTATTGCCCATTCACAGAGCTCAACTGCTGTCCTACCTAAAACTGAGCCGGAAGCGAGTCGGACTACTCTTGAACTTTAATGTCGTACACCTTAAAGACGGCATCATTCGCGTCGTAAACGGTTGAACAAACTTGAATTGACCGCTTCCACTCTGTGTTCCTCAGTGTCCTCTGTGGTGAAACCAACTGCTCGTCAGTATTCGCCTGCCTTACCCTAGACTTTCTCAAAGTATAACCAATCATGACAACACAAATCACACTGCCCAATTTGGGCGAGAATATCGAGTCGGGCGACGTTTTGTCGATCCTCGTGAGCGAGGGCGACGTGGTCGTCGCGGAGCAAGATCTTATTGAAATCGAAACCGATAAGGCCACACTGCCGGTGCCGAGTCCGCAGGCAGGGAAGGTCGTTAAGCTGCTCGTGAGCGAGGGCGACACGATCGTCGCGGGTGCGGCTATTCTGGAACTCGAAGAAGAGTCGACCGCCCCAGACCCGCCCAAGGAGAAGACGCCAAAAGGCGAGGCTGCTTCAGCAGCCGCGTCAGCCCCGGAGCCCGTCGAGGAAAAACCGGAAGCGCCGCAGGCAGTGGTTGAACCCGTGTCGGCGGCGCCCGCCGCGAAACCGCAAGCGGCGGTTCAAGTCGATACGGTGGGCGATGGGCGCAGTTCGGCAGCGGCTGGGCCGGCGGTGCGTCGATTGGCGCGAGAACTGGGCGTCGACCTTCGCCGCGTGCTGCCCAGCGGCGGCTCGGGACGGATCACCGAAGACGACGTGCGAGCCCACGTGCGTTCGAGCAACGAACAGGCCGCCTCGGCCGCGACGCCCGGCGTGACGCCCCCCGGCACGCCCGATACCGACGGCACCGGCGCGGTGCGGCGTGAAAAATTGTCGCGGCTGCGTCAGACAATCGCCCGCAACATGTTCGCGTCGTACTCCACGATCCCGCAGCTCACAAATTTCGACGATGTCGACGTCACCGAGCTGGAGCGAATCCGCAAAGACAGCAAGGCCGACTACGCCGCTGAGGGCATCAAGCTCACCGCGATGCCATTTCTGGTGAAGGCGGTCGCCTCGGCGCTGAAGCAGCATCCGGCGGTGAATGCCTCGATCGACGTTGAGGCCAACGAGACTATTTACAAAGAGTACGTGAACCTCGGCATTGCCGTGGACACGGAAAAGGGCCTGATCGTGCCGGTGCTCCGCGACGCTGATCGCAAGAACATCCCCCAGATCGCCCGCGAGTTGGCGGAGATGGCCGACGCAGCCCGGTCGGGCAGCTTTGGCCTCGACGATCTGCGCGGCGGCACGTTCACCATCAGCAACCTGGGCGCGATCGGCGGCACCTATTCCACGCCGATCATCAACCCGCCCGAAGTGGCAATTCTGCTCGCCGGACGTAGCCGCACGATGCCGCAGTACATCGACGGCGAACTTCAGCCACGGCTGATGATGCCATTGTCGCTAACCTACGACCACCGCATCGTCGACGGCGCCGCGGCGGCTCGCTTTTTGAACGAAGTGAAAGGCTATCTGGCGAATCCGGGGCGACTGTTGTTGGCGCCCTGAGCTAACTTGAAGCCGCGATTAGTAACCCCACTCGACTCCGAGAAACCCTCCGTGGAGAATCAGATCTCCATTGCTGGACAGGAATTGCACGTCCTGCAGACCGCGCAGATCTTGGTAGATCTGGTTCGTTGGCAGCGCCACTCCGGTAATACCAATCATTCGATACTCAGCTCGTAGCTTCCAACGACATGCTATCCGATAGGCAATCCCCGCCTGCAATTCGGCCATCATGGCCAGATCGTTCTTGTCGGAAGTGATGTCAAAAGCTAGGCCGTTGTTGGGACCATTGTTGACCGTAGCGGTACCGGCTGTGCCTCCGATAAGCGAATGAGCTTCGGCATCGTTGACAAAGGCGCCCACTTTCGCCCCACAGGTGAGACTCCAACGCGAGTGCCTGAAGCACTGGCGTTCGGCCCGACCACCCAGTTGGAAACCATACAGA
The DNA here is from genome assembly GCA_964195615.1 of uncultured Granulosicoccus sp. Classification (GTDB taxonomy): domain Bacteria; phylum Planctomycetota; class Planctomycetia; order Pirellulales; family Lacipirellulaceae; genus Bythopirellula. Next base: position 8,876 of record CAXMSB010000310.1, read on the forward strand.
TCGTTGTCGACGTCAATCGCATAGTTGAGCTCATCAGCATCGCCATCAATCACCGCGTCGGACGGGTCAGAGGCAAACTGCAGGTTGTCGACGAATCGAATATAGCGGAAACCGGCTAGAGCTTGAAAGCTCCAGGGTGAGCACGCTCGTCCGCGCGAGAGCTGCCAAAGGCGGTTGAACTCCACATTGTGAATTTCATTCTCGCGACGTAACCGGTGAACCTGCGCAATATTGACATTGTTGTCAGCCGACGCGCCGTTGTAGTCCAACTGGTCGAAATTGAAGATTCCGTTCAGGACGCCGCCTACTTGGCTCGGATAGGCGTAGGCGAAGCTATCTTCGGGATAAACGCCCCAGTAAGCAGCCTCCCAGCCTGCGCAGCAGCATGGGTTGAACCAGCTCAAGCGTACTTCTGGGCCAAATCCGTCGTCGAAATTAGATTCCTGCGAGTCGAGCAACTGAAAGGCTTCGTTGGTACTGTCGTAGGAAAAATTCCGGTGGTTCTCGTCTTCACGAGTAAGCCAGACGCCTCCCACGTAGATGCCCCAACGGGGACAGCACGGCTGGCAACAGGTGTCGCAACAACCGCCCGAATCGCACCCGCAAGAATCGCCACCAAATGTGTTGTACCCAACGGTCGACGGACCATTTCCGTAACCCGCGGAGGATTGAACAGGCGGGGCTTGTGCCTGCTGGGGATAGCCACCCTGCTGTCCAGGGTTTGGCACAGGCTGCAGGTTCGCCACCGAGTTCCACTGTTGGTGGGGATTGGCGTAAGGTTGGGGATTGCCGTAGGGCGACGTGTAGGGACGGTAAGGCTGATAGGCAGGACTCTGTGCCCAGCCGTAGCCGTTGCCGTAGAACTGGGCCTGCGCCACGGACGCGAATCCCCCCACGAAGAGCATCAGAACAGCGCTCGTCCCTAGCGCAACCTTGCAACGAGTCAAATAGAGCTGGGGCACGACGGCACCTCCCTGTGCGTTGATTCTGTGGGGCGACGTCTTGTCGCCCGCGGCGCCAGATCAGCAAGATGCATCATGGCGCTGGCACCGCTAGGAATCTACATCGGCCAATCCCTGCCCCCATGATCCTGTTGCATACGGCAAGAATGGAAAAGATGGCCAGGGGGGCGGCCGTATAATCGTCACAATTGCATCGACCCGAGGCCCCATGGTTCTGGGATGGGTGGCCGGGGCAAAGTCCCGCAGGGCGTGCCCCGGTAAACGTAGCGCCCCGGGGCACGCTGGCGCTTTGCCCCGGCCACCCCATTGCGGGTTCTTGGCGTGTGATTTCAACTCGCGGTTATCGGAAGCCCTCGATCGGGAAACACGCCAGCGGGATCAAGAGCGACGCCAGACCGATGGCCCAGCGCACGGGGCCCAGTTCGACACGGTCGTTGGCCGTGGGTGGGTGATGAATTCCCATGAGAATCACCAACACAAGCATCGGCGTCCACATCACGGCATGGTTGATGTTGATCACCACGTAGAAGATGGTGAGCGACACAAACCACCGTGCCAATGTGTGAGCTCGCTTCAAGAAAAGAGCGTAGATCGTGTGGCCTCCGTCGAGCTGACTGATCGGCAGCATGTTCAGTCCCGTAATCAACATACCGACCCAGCCGGCCATGAAATAGGGATTCAGTTGCGAGAGCCCGATCCAATCGCGACCGGCCCACTGCGGATGGGCCCGCTCGAGCATCCAGCGGCCGATCCAGGGCAGGCTCAGTTGAAACTCGTCCGGTCCGGGCACGCGAGTGAGGTCGAGGTCTTCGATTCCCCACCACAACACGGGCAAGGCGACAACCAGCCCGGCCAAGGGGCCGGCGATGCCAATATCAAATATCTGTCGACGGTCGGCCCGCATGCCATCCATGCCGATCACCGCGCCCATCGTGCCGATCGCGTTGAACGGCACGGGGATGCAAAGCGGATAGCTGGCGGGGATGCGGTACTTGACTGTCTGCAGAAAATGCCCCATCTCGTGGGTCAGCAAAATGGCGAGCACGGCCACCATGTACTGCAATCCCGTGGGCCAGTTCACGCGGACCGTGTGCCACATGGCGGCGTAGGTACCCATGTACGATTCATCCAAGGGCTGCCACTCGGATGCGCCGACCCAGAAGGTCGACGCACAGGTTGCCAGAAACAGCAAGATTGGCAACATCGTGTGACGCTGCGGACGAAAATGCAAATCGGAGACTTTTAGTTCCGGCAGATGGGCGAACGCCGAATCGCGAAACGAATCGTCCGGGCCGCGCACCGGGCCCTGAGACGACGGAGTGGTTTGCGCGGCGGGAGATTCTGGGACGGCCGGCGTTTTGGGGCGCCGACTTTCCTCGGGAGGGGGAACCGAAGTGCTCATCGGTGAATCATAGCACACCGCCACGCCCAGGCGACAGGGCTTCCCAGCCGCACGTAACGTCTGGCTGATGGCCTGGAGCGGACCGCTTGGGTCAAAATACTTCCAAGCTTTTCACGACACTCGCGCCGCCCGATTGGGCAGCCGCCAGGCACCGCTGGGCGGCGTCCATCAGGTCTAGCGGTGGAAAGTTCTTCGGCGGCAACGTCACCGACGCCACGCCGGCGCTCACCACACACGAGAGAGCCTCTTCCCCCGAGTCATGCTGCTGGCGGGCTTGTTCAAATTCGCGGATCAATTCATGTGCATGTCGCACCGCCTGCTGCCGGTCGCAACCGGACAGCACCAGCCCCCAGCGCCGCTCCGCGAGAATCTCGATTCGCTTCTCATCGACATCGACGTTGTGACAAGCGGTCTCGACAATGTGTTCAAGCTGTTGCCGCTCACGGGGATCGATGACATTGTCGCCTCTCAATTCGACGAGCATCAGACTCAGCGGAATACGCCGCGATCGGCAGTCTCCCACCGTCCAGGTCAGGTTCTCGGCAATCCTCTCCGGCAGACTCGTACTGTTCGCAACATCGGACGCCGGGGCACACAGCGCGGCTGCGGTCGACTCGCCGTTGGAACTCTCTGGTCTCGAGTCGGGGGAGGGAAAACGCAAGAACTCGCTCACCGCAGAGCGCAACCGGGCCGCATCCTCCAGCATTCTTTCGTACGCCAGCTCTTCGTCGTTCGAGGGTCGACTGAGCCGTTCGGCCACCTCCTCGGTGATCTCAGACATCTGCGCGTGTGCCTCGATTGCGATTTGGCTGTACTCGGTCCCCGCGGGCAAGTCGAGCGAAAGCACCTCGGTCAACTGCTGAACTCTCTCCTGCAACACGGGGATGAGTTCGTGCAGTTGCTCGTTGTCGAATCCGCAATACGCTTCGCCTGCTTCGAGTAGTTCCGGCAACACGTGCAATCGATTCTGGCCGACCAACTCCGCCAACAAACCAGCCAGGTGGAGCACCCGGGCCAGCTCGGCCGCGGGCGTCTCTTTCTTGACCAATACCTGATAGTCGCGCTGCTCGGCAATCGCCTCGACCAACAGTTCCGGCATGTTCCAATTTCGCAGCAGGCGGCCGCTGAGTGTCGTGTGGTCGAACCCGAGCGACTGAACCTCCATCGCATCGAGGTCGCCCCGCTGTTCGATCACACGACCCAGGAACTGGGCATACGGCTCGCGCAGTTGGTCGAGCAACACGAGCACGCCGATGTCTTGCAGCAACCCCGCCAGGAAGGCGTCGTCACCCGGCCGATGCCAAAGCCGTTCGCTGATTTCGCGGGCAGCCACCGCACGCACCAGCGTGGTTCTCCAATACCAATCGAGCTGATCGCGAGCCACGTCGGCGAACAAGCCCTCTGGCAGGCTAAAGCCCAATACCAATAATTTCAACGGCTTGGTGCCCAACAGGGCCAGGGCCTGATTCAGGTCGCTCACCTCTCGGCTCAGGCCGAAGAGCGAACTGTTGACCACGCGCAAGATCTTGGCAGTCAGTGCGGGATCATTTTCGATACATTGTTTGAGCGCGCGAGCGTCGACCTGTGGGTTGCTGGTGAGCTGAATCACTTCGACCGCCACGGCCGGCAACGAATAGAGGTTCCGCGTACGGCTGACGATTTCGCTCAGCGTTTCTTGTGGAGAAGGCGCTTCTTGAGCAGGCGGTTCTTGGTCCGACGGAGGGGAAATCTCAATTTCGCTGCTCATGGCGGAACCGTAACCGATGACGATAGGGTGAAATGGGGGCGCACATTCCTCGTAGAGAAAGCATAGCTCAAGAATTGCCTTCAGGCCGTGCCGCTAGCACAATCGCTAGAACCGTGATCCTGCTCCACGCTAACATCTCTCTAGGGCCCTGACCCGGGTGTCGATTAGAATCGCTCGTTAACTGGCCCTTCCGAAACCGCTGAGCGATACCATGCGAGATGTACCTGCCACACCGTTCTGTCTGGCGATCTGTTGGCTGCTGGTAATCGGCCCTGGCCACGCGCCGGCCCAGGACGTGGTCGCAACCAGTGCCGAGATGCCGTCGCCCGACGACTCCCAAGCTCGCCAGGTCGAGCAGATTCGACAGATGGTTCGCAGCTTGGGCCACAAACCGTCGACGCCCGCCCAGCTCGTGCAGCTCGCGCGGGGCTTGGAGCCAACCATAGCCTCGGACCTGTTTCTACAAATTGCGGACGATTTCCTGCACGCCGGGCATTGCAATCTGGCGGCCAACATTCTGCTGCAACTGTTGGAGCAATTCCCCGACGAGCCAGCGGCCACCGACGCCACGCTGCGATTGGTGCGATTGTACTCAAGCAGTGAAGTGGCTCACACCCAACGGCAAACGCGCGACGCGGCCCGACAATTGAATCTGCCTCCCGGTTGGCACAAGCAATCTGCCGGCGCCGAGGACAGCAGCCCCGACGAAACCTCGGGGATGCCTAAGTACGCTCTGTTTCTCGCCAACGGCCGGCTGCAACGTCATCCCGAATTGGCCAAGAACTCGCCGTTCGCTTTTCAATGCGCCGTGGCAGCCCGGCTGAGTGGTCGGGTTCAAGAAAGCCGATCGTGGCTGACCTTGCTGAAGCACAAAAGCGAGTCGGGCGACTGGCGGGCCCGTGCGCTGGTGGAAACGTGGCTCACCGATTCCCCCGACAGCCAGGCCCCGTTGCCCACCACGCGCTGTTTGACCACCGACCAACCGCCGCATCTCGACGGCATCCTCAACGAGCCCCTCTGGCAAACCGCCGATTCATTCTCGCCACGTTCAGAACTAAAGGACCTGAAATCCGAAGTCTTGTTCGCCCGCGACGCCGAGTTTTGCTACGTCGCGATGCGCTGTCAGAGAATTGCCGGCGCCCAGTATGCGTCCGACAACCAGTCTCGCACCTACGACGCCGACCTCGCGGGGCACGATCGCGTCGTGCTCCGCTTGGATACCGACCGCGACTATGCCACCTGCTACCAACTAGCCATCGACCACCGCGGCCAGACGGCCGACGCCTGTTGGCGCGACGCCAGTTGGAACCCGCAGTGGTTCGTCGCCGCCGGCGGTCGCATACGATCGTGGACCGTCGAGGCAGCCATTCCCTGGTCGGAACTAGCCGCCACCCCGCCCCGAGCAGGCGACGTCTGGGCCCTCGGCGCTCAACGGATCGCACCAACCCAGCAGGCAGAATCTCCGCCGGACGACTTTCGGCTGCTGATTTTCCACTGAGCCAAGCTCTCTCTGCCCCCTGCCATTTCGGGACCGTAGGCCGGAACAAGTCCGCGCAGTTCCGGCAGCAGCGTGTTCACCTCCGCCTGCCGGAACTGCGCGGACTTGTTCCGGCCTACATTCTTTCCAAAAATCCGCTTGACACCGATCGTTCTAATTCTTTAGAATTAGTTCGTCGCAAGGGATTGTCCGTATTCACAGATCGTATTGAAAGATATCGAGGAACCACCCATGGCCCGTTCTGCCAGCTTGCACCCGACCGATGGAGAACTGGAAATCCTGCGCGTGCTCTGGGCCGAGGGGCCCTCGGCGCTGAGCGGCGTGTGTGAAACTCTGCGCGAAGAGCGCGACGTGGCCACCACCACCGTCGCTACCATGCTCCGCTTGATGCAGGACAAGGGGCTTGTCAAACGCCAAGGCGCGGGGCGCGGGGCACTGTGGGTGGCGTCCGTCACCCATAAGAAGGCCGCCCGTGGCATGGTTCGCAAGCTGGTCGACGGCGTGTTCGACGGCTCGGCCGATCGGCTGGTCACTCATCTGGTCGAAGGAGGCCAACTTTCTCAGGAACAACTCGCCGAACTGCGTCGTCTCATTGACACCCGTTCTAAGAATGATCGCTCCAAGAAAGGATCCAGAAGATGAATCTGCAACTCTTGATCTGGGAGCAAGGATGGCAAACCGCCGGTTGGACCATGGTCTACTTTTTGGCGCTCGGGGCGCTGGTCGTGCTATTGGCCGCGCCGTTGCGATGGCTCCTGCGCGGTGCCGACCCAACATTCCGATACACCACGTCGCTTGCAGTGTTCGCGGCGCTGGCGCTGATGCCGGTAGGCATCGCCCTCTGGCTGTCGCCCCCACTCACAGAGTTTTCGCCGGCCCCCGCGCCGCAGACCACCGACCTGGCAATCACTCCGCTCGAAACCGATTCTCCCGCTACGCTGCTGCAAGCTCCCGCCCCGCTGCCGTCGAGCGAACCCGCCGAGCCCCGGGCGACGTGAACTGCCGCCGAAGCTGTCGAGTATTTTCCTTGGGTCTGGTTAGCCGGTACGCCGTTAACATTCTTGCTGCTAACCACTGGGCTGATCGGCGCCGAGCGTCTGCGCCGAGCGAGCCAGATCGTTTCCGAGGGCCCAGTGCCTGAAGCCGCCGAGCGATTGCGCGCCGCGTTGGGCGTCGGCCGCCGGGTGACGGTTGCCGTTTGCGATCACCTGGCAACGCCGTTGATGGTGGGCATCGTGCGCCCGCCGATCCTGCTGGCCCCCGCAGCGCTAACCGGCTGGTCGGCCGACCAACTGGAGATGGTCCTGCTCCACGAACTGGCCCATGTGCGCCGTTGGGATAATCTGGTGAATCTGCTGCAGCGCGTGGTCGAGTCGTTGCTGTTCTTCCACCCGGCCGTGTGGATCGTCAGCCGTTGGGTCCGCCGCGATCGAGAGGATTGCTGCGACGCGGTGGTTGTGGCACGGACTGCGAAACCGCAAGCGTATGCGGAGCTGCTGGTAGCGCTGGCGTCGCCGAGCCACCCGCTTGCCGGTTTAGCACTAGCCCGCCACCCCCTCGCCGGCCGCATCCGTCGCATCTTGCATCTGGAGGACGAAACGATGTTGGTTCCACGCAATACGCTCGTTGCCATCACCACCTCCCTGCTGGCGATCGTGCTCGCTGTGAGTTGTTACAACCTTCGGCATACGGAAGCGGAGGAGGTGACCACGAATGAGACGGATAGCACGAATCAGGAAATCGACAACTCCGTGGTCGACAAGGTCATCGAACCTGGCAAGACGATGGTACAGTTCTTTCCTCATCCGACTGCGCCTGAAGTAGTGTCCGAGGCCGTGAAGAAGTTAAACAGAATTGGCCATAATGTAACGGCTCGTCCCACCGAGCATGGCACGGCGCTGCTCATCGAGGACGGTGTCCTGCAATCGCAAACGTCTCCTGGAATCAGAAAAAGTTCGACAGTCCGCTTCAATGGGACCCCGCAACAAGACGAATCAGCAACGCTATTCTACGACGACATACCATTCGACGGGTGGCGACATTTTTGGAAGACCGAGCTGAAAACCGAGAACCGCATCGAGTGCATCAAGGCCCTCGCCGCCTTCGGACGCGCCGGAAAGGGCAAGGAAGCGGTGGAGGCGATTCTGGAGGTTGTGAAAGAGTATGACTGGACGTTCATTTCGGGAACTCCTTTGGGACGCCTCAAAATGGCGGCTATCGAGGCTATGGGCGGCACGGACCATGACCAGGGAGTAAGAGCAATTTCTACAGACGATTGGCTTCCTGTTTTGACCAAAGAAGTACTCGCCGGAAACAAGCGGATCATCGCGTTTGCCGGGTACGTCTACCCAGAAGCCTGGATAAAAGCAATTCGTGCGTCGGATGAAGAAGCCATCCAACGCATGAACCAAGCGTTAAGGGATATGGGACCCCTAGCCGTACCATACCTGTTGCCACATCTGTTGCGATCAGAGGTGATGGATCGTGCTGTGGTAGATGCCGACGGAAACGTTCATTCCCAGAAGACCGAATCCAACATGGCGGCCGCAGATGTTCTGCGCGAGATCACTGGCTCGGACGAGACTGCAATCAAGCATCTCGAATCATTGGTCGGAGACATTACTTCCCGGCCTGTTCCCAAGTGGGAAAAGGAACAGGCCAAGCTCACCCTGCAACGACTCAAGTCCCGACAGGAGCAACAACCGAGGGGCCTCTCAAGGGTGCCAAAATAATCGATCACCCGCTACAATGCCCCGCATGGCATGGATGATCGGGATCGACGAAGCGGGGTACGGGCCCAATCTGGGGCCGCTGGCGGTGGCGGCCACCGTCTGGAGGGTTCAGGGTTCAGAGGTCCGGGGTGAGGATGTTAGCCGCGGTCGTTCCGACCGCGCGTCGGGCGTTGCTGCCCTTGCTCCTGCGGCCACGGAGGTCGATCTTTACGAGCGGCTGCGTTCTGTCGTGTGTGCCGTGCCGGCTGACGAGCGGTTGGCGATTGCCGATTCCAAGACGCTCTACAAGCCGGGCGGGGGGTTGCGGTTGTTGGAGCGGGGGGTGTTGACCGCGCTCTGTGCCGTGGGCGGGGACGCCACGGCTCGCTGGGGAGAATTGTTTGCCGCTTGGGATACTTCGGTGCTGCCTTGGTACGCGGGTTACGACTGCGCGCTGCCCCTCGACGCGACGCCCGAGGAAATCTCAGAACTAACAAAACGCTTCACCGCCGCTTGCGGTTTCGCAGGCGCGAAGCTCATCGACATACAAACACGCCTCGTCTTCCCCCGCGAGTTCAACGATCTCACCGACCACTACGGCACCAAAGGCGCCGCGCTCTCGCACGTTTCGATCGGCCTGCTGCGGTCGGCGATTGAGGGACGCGCGGTCGGGACGACCGCGGCTAACGAACCCTGCTTCGTTACTTGCGACAAACATGGTGGGCGCAATCGGTATGCCGCGCTGTTGCAGCACCATTTTCCGGAGGACTGGATCGAGACGCTCCAGGAAAGCCGGTCGGCGAGTCGCTATGCGTGGGGACCGGCGGAATGTCCGGTGACGGTTACCTTCCGCACCAAGGGCGAAGAGGAATTGCCCACGGCCCTGGCCTCGATGACCGCTAAGTACCATCGCGAACTGGCCATGCGGGCATTCAATGCGTTTTGGACGGAGCAAGTCGCCGGGCTACGACCGACAGCAGGCTACCCGCAAGACGCCAAGCGGTTTAGAAAGGAAATCGCCCATCGGCAAAGCGAGTTGGGCATCGACGACCGCGACCTGTGGAGAAACCGGTAAGCAATCGAAACCTGGGAGCACTCTGGGATGTTCATCTACATCGCCCGCCATGCGTGGGCCTACGAGTTCGGCGACCCTCGCTGGCCTGACGATTCGTTGCGGGAGCTTGAGCCCGGCGGGGCCGAGCGGTACATGCAAATGGTCGAGGCGCTGGCCGAGCGTGGCTTTGCCCCGGAAGCCGTGGCCACGAGCCCCTACACGCGTTGCCAACAGACGGCCGAGATCATCGCCAAGTACACGTCCGCCCAACCGGAGGTGTCCGACCACTCTGCCCTTCTGCCACAAAGCGATGTTTCCTCTCTGATCGAATGGTCGCGCCAGAGCGGCCACAAGAAAACCTGCTGGGTGGGGCACGCCCCCGACGTGGGTCTGATGACCTCGGCGCTAATCGGCGACGCCCACGCCAACATCCGTTTCGCCAAAGGCGCGATTGCCGCAATCCGATTCGAGGACCAAATCGATGCCGGCGCCGGCGAACTCTATTGGCACGCCACCGCCAAGTCGCTGGGACTGTAAACTAAACGTGGAACCCGGCCACCCAAGTGGACTTCTTTGATAGGTGCCTAGTAGCGGAAAATCCAGTCGACCGTGAGCCGGTTCTCCAGGACGTCGCGACGATCGGTCAGCGGGTACTCGTAGGCGACGCCGATCTCGCTGTGCTCGCTGTGCTTGTACTTGACGCCCACGGCATTGGTGACGATGTCGTTGCCGGCAACGCCAAGCGAACCGAAGTTCCAGAGGTCGCCGCCCTCGACTCCCGTCAAAGCGGCTTGCTGCCCCGCTCCCATCCAGTTGTACCAGTTGAGCTCGGTGAGTGCGTACCAGCGGTCGACGAATTCGCAGTCGAGATGGTTGGACCAATACCACATGCTGCTCTCCCTGGATGGATCGCTGGGCAGTCGGAAACCGCTGCCGCTGACCCAGTGGGAGTAATCCCCGAGCTGCATACCGCCACTGACGAACAGGTGAAACTCTCCGTCGCCGTTGCCCTGCAGCGTGCGCGGCGTGCCGACGGGCATCTCGTAGGTGAAGCCCGTGCTCAGCAGTCGCTGCGTGCGCGGATCGGCATACAGATTGTATTTCAAGCCGAGAGAAACTTCGGACCAACCATCGTCGATGAGCGTGTTGGTCGAAGTGACGAAGCCGTCTTTCGTAGCGATGATCGAGAGGCGGTCGGTCAGAGCAGCACGGAACTGCACCGCGAACAGGTGGATGGTGCCGTCGCCGGCGACAGCGGGAACCTCGTGCCGCAGAAAGATCGCCCGGGCCTCGGTCAGCGTCCGCGGGTCCTCAAAGAACACCGGGTTGGTCATCGGGCTGATAAAACTGTGGAAGCAGGGATCCGAATGGGCGAACAACCCCAGCAGCCGCTTGTTGCAGCAGGCGCTGCCAAAGTCACAACACCCACCGCAACGCTCGTCGTCACAATCGCAGCAGCCGTCGCTGCAATCGCAGCAGGAGTCGAACGCCGAGCAGGGCTCGACCTGAATATCCAGCGTGGGAGGCACGGAGCCGTCGGTCCAGAAAGAAACGTCCTGCGGGCCGTCGGCCTGCAGCGCGGTACTTGTCGCCACCGCCAGAAAGATTGCGAAACAACCCCCAAACACCCGTACTTTTGGTACTCCATTCATCACAGCCTGCCTCCGTGAATTTGATTTTTTTAGTTGTGAACCATCCTGTACCCCCCGAGCATTAAAAACAGGTTAGCCTTCTTTTAATGGTCTTCGTCTGGTAGAAATTGGCCACTGGAAAATCTTTAGTGGGCGCAGCCTAGGTTGCCCAGTCGCCATAATCGCTCCCGTGAACTGGCCGGGATTCGCAGAAGCTCAGTGGGAAGACCGGCTAAATAGCAAGCAAGAGAACTCGAACTGAGTCCGTGGAAGTTCTCGTCAGACCGACTACAATTCGTGCAGCGTATCCGCAAGGATGGAGCCGCCGAGTCTCAGGGAATGAACAACATGGCCAAGCACGGGAAGTACGACTGTCTGATCATCGGCGGGGGGCACAACGGCCTGGTTTGTGCCGCCTATCTGGCCAAGGCGGGACGCAAAGTGTGCGTGCTCGAACGGCGACACGTGTTGGGCGGCTGCGCGGCGACCGAAGAACTTTGGCCCGGCTACAAAGTCTCCACGGCCGCCTACGTCATCAGCCTGTTTCAGACGCAGATACTCCGCGAGTTGCAGCTCAAGGAGCACGGGCTAAAGATTCTGCCCCGCAGTCCCTCGTCGTTTACGCCACTGCCCGACAGGCGGAGTCTGACGATGGGTCCCGAGCCGGGACTCAACCAGCGTGAGATCAGCAAGTTCAGCATGCGCGACGCGACCGCCTATCCTCGCTACGAAGCGCTGCTGGAGCGGGTGGCCGCCAGCCTGGAGCCGGCGCTGGGCGAGTCGGCCCCCGACCCCCTGCCCTTGCCCGCTAGCTGGCGGAAGATCGGTTGGTTTAAGAAGCTCCGCGACGCCAAGAAACTTTGGAACCTGCATCGAGCCGTCAAACGGTTGGGGGCCGATCTGCCGGAAGCGGTCGAACTGTTGACCGCTGCCGCCCGACCCATTCTCGAGCGATGGTTCGAAACCGACGTGCTCAAGGCCACGCTCGCCACCGACGCGATCATCGGCGCGTTCACCTCGATCAGCTCGCCCGGCAGCGCCTACGTGCTGTTGCACCACGTGATGGGCGAAGCGGGTGGCTCGCGGGGTGTTTGGGGCTACATCCAGGGCGGCATGGGCGGGCTCTCCGATGCGTTGGAGGCGGTCTGCGTCGAACTGGGCGTCGAGATCCGCCGCGAGGCGCCCGTCCACGCGATTCACACCAGTCGCGGGGGAGTCATCGGCGTCGGCCTGGAAGATGGCTCGCAACTCGACGCCCGAGTCGTAGCCTCGAGCGTCGACGCCCATCTCACTTTCGAGCGCCTGCTTGCTCCCGATGTGTTGCCCGAATATTTTCGCGAGGCGGTCGCGCGGATCGACTACTCCTCGGCCTCGGCCAAGGTGAACCTGGCGCTGGCCGAGCCGCCCAAGTTCACCTGCATGCCCGGCGACGAGGTCGGCCCGCATCATCACGGCACGATGCACGTCGGCCCGTCGCTCGACTATTTGGATCGCGCGTACGACGACGCCAAGTACGGTCGACCGAGCGACGAACCGGTGCTCGAATGCACGATGGCCACTAGCGTCGACGACACAATTGCCCCGCCGGGCAAGCACATCTTGTCGATGTTCGTGCAATACGCGCCGTACCACCTGGCCGAAGGCAATTGGGACGATCGCAAGGAAGCCTTCGGCGATCGGTGCGTGGAGATGTTGGCCCGCTATGCGCCGAATGTGCCCGCGGCAATCGAGCATCGGCAAGTGTTGAGTCCGCTCGATCTGGAGCGTACCTTCGGCATCACCGGCGGCAACATCATGCAGGGCGCGATGGGGCCGCATCAGTTGTACTCATTCCGCCCCGTCGCCGGTTGGGCCGACCATCGCACCCCCGTGCCGGGCCTCTACCTCTGCGGCGCCGCCAGCCACCCCGGGGGCGGAGTGATGGGAGCCTGCGGCCGCAACGCGGCAACCGAAATCCTGCGGGATAGACTCTGAATGTGAGATGTGGGATGTTAGATTGAAGATGTTGGAGAGAGTATTCTCCTTCTCACATCATCAATCCCACATCACACATCAAACATTCCCCCCATGCCTTCCGAAGAAGAACTCTATCAGGAACATATTCTCGACCACTACGAGGACCCGTTTCATCGGGGCGCGCTCGACGGGGCGACACATGCGCACGAAGACAAGAACCCGCTGTGCGGCGACGTGGTGCGGATCGAGCTCAAACTGGACGGCGAAGGGAAGATCGAGGACGCCTGGTTCACTGGCGAAGGTTGCGTCATCAGCCAGGCCTCGGCTTCGATGCTGCTGGAAGAGTTGCACGACAAGACGATCGACGACGTGAAAGCCTTCTCCGCGGAAGAAATGCTCGAACTCTATGGCCCTCGGCTCACACCCAATCGGCAGAAGTGCTGCCTGCTGTCGTGGAAGGTTCTGCAGTCGGCCGTTCATTCGCCCCATGCGGAAGGAAACCAGTCATGAGCACCGCGGCTGGTATCGATCGCTCCGACCTGTTGCCGGAGTCGTTGCGCGCCGACTTTCCGATTCTCAATGGCGACGTGCTCGGCGGCCAGTCGCTGGCGTTTCTCGACAACGGCGCCAGCACCCAGCGCCCGCGGCAAGTGATCGACGCCATATCTCGCGTCTACGAGCACGACTATGCCAACGTCCATCGGGGCATCCACACACTCAGCGAACGCAGCACCGAGCAGTATGAACATGCTCGCGAGAAGGTGCGGGCCTTCATCAACGCAGGTGAGCCTCAAGAAATTATTTTCACGCAGGGCACAACCGCATCGATCAATCTGGTGGCTCGTAGCTGGGGCGACGCCATTCTGCGGCCCGGCGACGAAGTTCTCTTGACCGTCATGGAACACCACTCCAACCTTGTGCCGTGGCAACAGGCGGCCGAACGGACCGGGGCAGTGCTCAAGCACGTGCCGCTCACCGAGGACGGTCGACTCGACATGGCGGAGTTTGACCGTCTGCTCAGCGAGCGCACCAAGCTGGTCGCCGTGGCCAGTGTTTCCAACACGTTGGGCACGGTCAATCCAATCGCCGAGATCATCGCCAAGGCACATGCCGCCGGGGCGTTGGTGTTGGTCGACGCCGCGCAGAGCGTGCCGCACATGCCGACCGACGTGACGGCATGGGATGCCGATTTCGTCGCCTTCAGCGGTCACAAAATGCTCGCCCCCTCGGGCGTCGGCGTTCTCTTCGGTAAAGAATCACACTTGGACGCGATGCCGCCTTTCCTGGGCGGCGGCAGCATGATCAACGAAGTAAGACTCGACTGCTTCACGCCCGCGGAACTCCCCGCCAAGTTTGAAGCTGGCACCCCGCCCATCGCGTCGGCGATCGCCATGTCGGCCGCTGTCGATTATCTCGAACATATCGGCCTCGAACGAATCCACCGTCACGAACAACTTTTGGTTCGCTACGCCTATGACGCGCTCAGCCAGGTGCCAGGCCTGCGGATCCTCGGCCCCGCACCCGAGCATCGCTCGGCACTGGTGAGTTTCGCTTTCGAGCGAATTCATGCTCACGAATTCGCCCAGGTCCTCAACGATCAGTTTGGCGTGGCGGTCCGTGCCGGGCACCACTGCACGCAGCCGTTACACACGCTCTTGGGCATCACCGCCAGCACGCGAGCAAGTTTTTATCTTTACAACCGCCCGGAAGAGGTCGACCGGTTGTTGGAAGGCATCGGGGCCGTGCAAAAGATGTTTGCCCCTAAAGGACGACGGCGAAAGTCTAGACAGTGAGCCGTGACGTCCTCGGCACCGCAACGGGCAACCTGCGCTAGCGTCGCTGCTGAGCGGTCTGGCCTTTGATTTGATTCGCCAGTCGGGTGTACTTGGCGGCCGGCCCGCGCTGGCCCTGAGCTTCGTACATCGCCGCCAGGTTGCCATAAGGCACGGCCAGCGAGTCGGAGCTCAAGATTCCCTTCTCCACCGCTTGTTCGATCAGGTCGACGCCCGACTGAGTCAGCTCGATGGCTCGGCGGCGATCTTTTTCATACCAGTAGGAAACGCCCATGCTCACCAGCGCGTCGCCGTGCTGTTGAGGGCCGGCCATCGTTGTCACCGGCACGGGATTGAGCAGCAGATCGGCCGCCCGATCGTACCAGGCACAAGCCTGGGCGTGATCCTCGAAATGGATCGCATGCACCGCCCCGGTTTGAAAATATAACCGACCCATCAGATACGACGTGTCGGGCAATTCATCGCGCTGTTTGGCGACCTCGGCGAGTTTCGCCTCGGCCAAGGCAACCAGTCGCAGGGCACTGCTGGGCTGGCTGCGGCGGTGTTCGATCTGCGCGGCCTGAAAATAGGCCAGACCCATACTCCAGTCGTAGACGCCCCGCAGCAACGGATCGTTGGTCGACTCGCGAAGCGAGACGGCGGTTTGCTCGGCTTCGTCGATCCACAATTGCGGGTCGATGGGCGGCTCGATATTCGCGGCGGCAGCCAGGGCGCTGATCGCCACTTGCAGGCGCAACGGCAGTTGCCGACTGTCTCGGGTGATCATTTCCTCGGAAATCCCCGAGGCGCGTTCGATCCACTGCGGCACCGACTGATCCTTCTCGTCCCACGACCCCTTGGAAATAAACACGGCCATGTCCAGATGGGCGACAACAAGCAGCTTGTTCGCTTCCAGCCGAACTCGCACGTCGTCGTCGGTCGCCAGCCGGTCGGCGATTTCGATCGCCTTGGTGATCAACGGCACGGCCCTCTCGGCGACTTCCGCGGATCCTAATGAGGCCAGCACGCCCATTTCGTGCAACGCTTGAGCGCGCACAATCTGATCGATCGTCGGAGATTCGAGAACTTTCCTTACTTCGTCCGCAGCGAGATCGTAGCGCGCCAGATGTCGCAAACACTTGGCATGTTGGAGTCGATAGATACTATTGCCGGGATCGATCTCGACGGCTTCGACCGCCTGTCGTTCGGCGGTGACGGCCTTGCCGATCTTCAGCGAAAGGCTGGACAACAACCACTTGGCTTTCGCGGAGTTGTGGTCGAGCTGCAAAGCCTCTTCAAGATCGCGGATCGAAAGCGACAGGTCGCTGGTCGCTTCGTTCTCCGCCCGCAGCAGAAAAGGCGCTGCCTTGATCGGTTGCAGGATGATCTTGCTAATGGAAGTACCACGTTTGGCCGCGCCACCGCTGGCGTCGGCGAAGCTGAGCACGACGCCCCGCTCGGGATACGTCCGACCCTGCGGCACGCCGGCAGAATCGGTCAGCAGCGTGGAACGGATGTTCTCCATTCCCAGATTGGAAACCAGGCGGTGGCCCGGCAACGACTTGGGAAGCTCCACCACGATCGCGTCAACCACGTCGCCGTCGAACCGTACAAGCACCGACTTCAGTTTGTCGAAGCGGTACTTGAGCTCGGTCGCGGTGGTTTCTTCGCTGCGTGGATCACCCCAGGTGCGCAATACGTTGATTCGTGTGGAGATGCCCGGAGTGATGCCATGAAAGCTGAGCACTTCGGATTCGATAGGCTCGGATTCCCGGGCAGCCTCAGTGGCAGCGGACGCGAGGCGGTCGGTCACCTCGACGGCCCGTTCGGCAGCCGGGGGTTGGTCAGCCAAGTCGGGCACGGCGCCGCCGACGGGATCGGCCAGATCGGGCACGTCATCCGAAGCCACGGCAATTGGCTCCAGACCGTCGTTCGCGTTGGCTGGCAAACTGTCTTTCACGGCCTTGACCGTAGCCACGACGATCGATTGTTCTGGTGCGGCTTGACGGGCACAGTCGTCGCTGAGATACATGCCTTCGGCCTGCGCACGAGCACCGACAATCGGCGTCAACAGCAGCGCCGCCAGCGCAGCATACGCTGCCGACCGCTCGGTCCAGCGGCTTGTCCCGCTATAGATACCCCCCTGCATAAAAAACTCCTTACTCGACATCGCCCCCGCGCGGCAGTTTACGGCTCTCCGCGGTGCTCGTCGGATACCGCCCTCCTTCGCCGGCGGCTTGGGTGTCTCTGTGTGGTTCGATTAGCGCGAGAATCGGAGACTCGCACCACTCCATCGTCCACTATCGGCCCCGCCGGTTGTACACATCGCAACAAATGTGCCAACTAGGAGAAAAAACTCGCGTGCGCAAGCAATGCTGGCGAGGCTTGAGGCATCCAGCAAGCATCAGTCGCCTGACAACAGCTGCTCGAGCGAGTTCTCAGCAGAAGCAACTTCCGCAGCTTGGCAGCGCCCGAGTAATTCACGCAACAGGCCGATCTGCCGCTCGGTGAAAGGGACCGCCGATTCGACGGGCGGCGCCTGGGGAACCAATCGCTGGGCCATCGTGTCGATCAACGGTGAGATACCCGCGCCAGCGGTGGCGGATAGGGTCAGCAGTTCACCGTCCAGCGTCTCGGGCGGCGTGACCAGGTCGCATTTATTGGCCACGATAAGCGTTCGCGATTGGTTCCACTCAGCGGAGGCAGCCGCGGCTTGTTTGGCCACGAGCTCGCTGGCGGCAGGTTTGCTGCACGTCCCCAGCATCGTGGCGTCTAGGAGCCAGACAACGAGGTCCGCCTGCTCGAGTTGACTTCGAGCCAGTGCCACGCCGGTTGCTTCCACGGCGTTGCCCGTCGGGTGCAAGCCAGCCGTGTCGCTGAGTTGAACCGGCCAACCGTCCACAGCGGTGTCTGCGGAAACCACGTCGCGGGTGGTGCCCGGCTGATCGAATACGATGGACCGTTGGTAACCCACCAGGGCGTTGATGAGACTGCTCTTGCCCACATTCGGCAGCCCGGCGATCACCACCCGCCAAGGCTGTGTGAGATGCCGGCCGAACTCGGCCCGGTTGACGAGCTGCTCAACTCGCTCCGCAGCCAGGTTGCACGACCCCGAGCCGAGCAGCACACCAATCGCTTCCAGCTCGCGCCGCAAAGCGCCGTGGTATTGCTCCAAGAGAACCGTGGCCGTGCGAAGCGTCGTCGCGGCGGCCAGCGCCACCTGCGCCTCGGCCTGCAGCGGGCAGTCGGTGCGCTGGGCAATCCACTGCGGCCAGTCGACCTCTTCGCAACCAGCGCCGGTCAAAGCGTCCACGATCCGCGCGACCGATTGCGTGCCGCCATGGCAATGGATTTCTATCTCCTCTTGGGCGCGCCGGCAGACCACCAAGTCTTCACCCAATTCACCGCCCCAGTGGCCGTAGACGATCCGCGAGAGCGACTGCTCCACCAGCGGGCGACCGTTGACGGCCTGAAAGTGGCTCTGGACCAACTCCACCGCGGCGGGCCCGGCAACCGCCACCACGGCGATCGCACTGCGACCGGGAGCCGTCAGCACACAGACCCGAGTTCGCCGGTGGTCGTCAGAACTACTCACCGCAACTGATCGCCCACGAGACGAATCGCTGAGAGCACCATGTGCGGCACATGCCGGGCTGGCACTCCCCGGGCGCTGAGATGTTTGACGACGTGCGGGGCCGCCCCACCGGTGACCAGCAGCAGCGGAGCACTCTGGCACTGGCGGCTGATTCGCTCGATAAGCTCGCCGACGGCGCCAACCGTTCCCCAGAACAATCCCGCCGCAATGGCCCCGTCGGTGTTCTTGCCCACCGCGGCGACCGACTCGTTGAGTGCCGCGACGTCGAAATCCGGCAAGCTCGAAGTGCCGGAGTGCAAGGCTTGGCCGGCGAGCCACATGCCGGGCAGAATCGAACCGCCCTCGAACGCCCCGTCGGCCGACACCAGATCGACCGTTCCCGCCGTGCCCAAGTCGACGACGATCGCCGGCTGCTCGGGATCGCGCAGCCGATTGGCCGCCACGGCGTTCAGCAAACGGTCGATTCCCACCCGCGACGGCTCTTCGACACGCACCTCCAGCGGCAGGTCCTCCCAAGTCAACTGCCGCGGCGCGCTCCAGATGAGCTTCTGAAAAACTTGCGCCAGTCCCACCGCCACGACCGGCTGCACCGACGCCAGGAAGCACCGCGGCTCGGCAGCAAAGTTTTCCCCGATCCACCCCTCCATATCTGCCAAAGCCGTCCTCGAAAGGTCACGTCCGTGCGCCAGCGCGAACGACTCGGTCGGCTCGGGCAACTTGGGGGCGGCAATCAGCAGAGCGCTCGCCGGTTTGTCGGAAGGACAACTTCCGCCTCCCGCAAAGCGGCCGAGCTTCACACAACTGCTGCCCACGTCGATTGCCAACACCTCGGCTGGTGCCGCAGACGATTCGCTCATGACACTTGCCGATCAGTGGTCAGAAGACGGTCGGTGCCACGTATCAGCTCGTTGAGTCCCTGCCCCGTCACCGAAGAGAACAACAGCACCTCACCGCCGGTGGCCTCGGCCAGACGGTCGCGGACCTCCTCAGAGCCGGGCAGTTCCGCTTTGCTCACCGCCACCAGTTCCGGCCGATCGGCCAGATCGACGTCGTACTGTTTTAATTCCTCGCGAATAGAAAAATAGTTCTCCACCGGATCGGTGCCATCCATCGGCATCGGCTCGACCAGATGCACCAACACACGGGTCCGTTCAACATGGCGCAGAAACTCGTGCCCCAGTCCCGCCCCGGCGTGAGCGCCTTCGATCAAGCCAGGAATGTCGGCCATCACCAGGCTCCGGTCGAGATCGATCTGCACGATTCCCAGGTTGGGGATCTTCGTGGTAAACGGATAGTCGGCAATCTCGGGCCGAGCGCGGGAGACCCGGCTCAGCAGCGTGCTCTTGCCCGCGTTCGGTTTGCCCAACAGGCCCACGTCGGCAATTACCTTCAGCTCCAGCGTAATGCGCCGCTTTTCGCCATCACCGCCACGAGTACACTCGCGAGGCGCCCGGTTGGTGGCCGACTTGAAACGGGTGTTGCCCTTGCCGCCGCGACCACCGTGGGCGGCAACCACGGTATCACTCACCTCGGCCAGGTCTTTCAATGCAAACCCCGCTTTGGCGTCCAGAATCACCGTGCCCGGCGGAACGCGGATCGTCAGATCGTCGGCGCTAGCGCCGTGACGATTCGAGCCGCTGCCGGGCGTACCCGACTTGGCCCGCCAATGTTTGCGATGCACCAACACGGCCAACGTGTCGACGCCCTCTTCGGCCACAATGATCACGCTGCCGCCGTTGCCGCCGTCGCCGCCGTCCGGCCCGCCTCGGGGCACAAACTTCTCGCGACGAAAACTGGCGCACCCGTCCCCCCCTCGCCCGGCTTCGATATCCACGGTAACTCGATCAACAAACATATTCAGTGGCACACTCTTGTAGAACTGGCAGGCCTCTTCCGTGACGCATTGTAAGCGCATACGCGTCCCCCGTGACCCGGCCAGAGGAGTTTCTCGCTGTTTTTTTGCGTAATAAGTCAGAAAGTAGGCCGGCAACAAGTCCGCGCAGTTCCGGCAAGGCGAAGCGAGTAAGCGTGGCTGCAGGGTGCCACTGGCTCGGCCAGTGCTCTGCGGCCCAATCTTGAACAGTCCACGTCGAAAAGGCAATGAGATTCTTCTCGTGCTCGAACTCTCTTTCATCCGCTTCAGACACTGGCACAGCCAGTGGCACACGGGTCAGGGACTGACCCAAGCATCGGCGGAAACCTACACCCGCCTGCGTCGCCGGCAACCCACACCCAACAGGCCAACAGCGATGAGCGCGAAGCTCGACGGTTCAGGAACCGCGCTCGACGCAGCCAGAGGGGCGCCTGCGCCAAAGTTTCTTTGCCAATCGAGAAAATCGCCGCCATCGAGATCAACGCCGTAACGGGCTTCCCAGCCATCCACAGGATCTTCCAAGTCGTTGCCATAAACGGTGCCGTCTAGGTTGAAATCGCCGAGCAGTGCTGCAATCACTTCGAGCGTCACCTCGCTTGCACCGTAGCTGACGTCAAAGGTAAACCCGCCAGACAGGTAGACGTTGTTGACATCTCCGGTGACCAACACGCCGTTGGTGGTGCTGATAATGGGAAACGTGTCGCCCAGGGTTGGTGAGTAGCTTGGGTCGGCAAAGAGGTCGAGCGTGCCATTCAGGAACACCGCGTTGGCTGTCAATTGATCGAAGTCCGTGCCCGCGACGGGCGAACCGCCGGAGAAAAGTTCGATCTCCAGCGCGCCGCCTAGTTGAATGTAGGTGCCGGTCACATTGGCAATGCCGGGCGAGCTGCCGATTACAAGCGTGCCACCGTTTTGCATTAGGTCGCCAGCGAAGGTCTCGACGTTGAGCGTGCCGTCAAGAAAATTGAAAGTGCCGCCGTCGGTGTGATCAAGCATCCCCGCCTGAAGGGTACCGCCGTCTAGATTGAGCGTTCCTGGTCCCCATATCTTGAGTGTGTTGGCTACGCTTACCAGCCCGCTGTCCTGGACGTTCAGTGTACCTGTCCCGGCAGCCGTTAAGTTGCTACCACCGAGATAGAGGCTGTCAGAGTTATTCCACTGCGAGCCATTGCCGGTTACCGTAGCCACGCCCGTCGAAATGGCTGAGTTGCCGATGTAGCCAGACATACTGCTGACCACGCCCCCCGCTTCGACATTCAGCGCTCCATCGCCGCCGAAATAGCCCACGTACAAATTACTCGAATTATTCCACTGAGAGCCAATGCCGGTCACCGTCGCCACGCCCATTGAACTGGTATTGGAGCCAATGTAGCCAATCGTATTGCTAGCCAGGCCCCCCGCTTCGATATTGAGCGTCCCATTGCCGGAAATGCCCACGAACAAATCATCCGAATTATTCCACTGCGAGCCACTACCGGTCACTGTGGCCACGCCCGTCGAACCAGAATTGAGTCCGATGTAGGCATTCCCAGAATTGTCGATCGTGGAACCATTGCGGACCCACAAGTTGCCATTAGATCCGGTATCACTCACAGTCAGAGCTGTATAGGTTCCGGGATACAAATCATTGCCGACGTTCACTTGACCAGAGTCGGCCAGATTCAAAGCCCCCATTCCACCGTCGCTGGTGTCGGTGCCACCCAAGAACAGATTGTTCGAATTATTCCACTGCGAGCCACTGCCGGTCACCGTGGCCACACCCGTCGAACCGGATGACCCACCGATGTAGCCATCCGCGGCGTAGCTGCGGCTATATGAATTGGTGACCACGCCCCCCGCTTCGATATTCAGAGTCGCGTTGCCGGAAGTGCCCACGAGCAACTCGTCCGAAACATTCCACTGTGAACCACTGCCACGCACTGTAACCGCGCCCGTCGAATTTGCGTAGAGGCCAATGTAGCCAATATCACTGCTAACTACGCCCCCTGCTTCGACATTCAGTGTTCCATCACCATGATTACCCACGTACAGATAAGACGAATTATTCCACTGAGAGCCACTGCCGGAGACCGTGGCGACGCCCGTCGAAATGGATGTATTGCCGATGTAGCCATACTCACTACTGGCCACGCCACCCGCTTCGACATTCAGCGTCCCGTT
>CAXMSB010000311.1:0-2409 GCA_964195615.1 uncultured Granulosicoccus sp.
GTGCTCTGCCACAGCCGCATGTGTTACATCGAGTTCACGCTTTCGCAGAAAAAGGCGGAGTTCTATCGTGCCATCGTTCACGCACTGGAGTTTTTTGGCGGTTGCCCACGCCGAATAATTTTCGATAACTTGAAAGCGGCCGTACTCAACGGCTCTGGGCGTAACGCCTGTTTGCATCCCGAATTCTATGCGCTCTGCGGGCACTACGCCTTGGAGCCGGTGGCGTGCGCAAGTCGCGATCCCGAATCCAAAGGGATGGTTGAAGCGGGGGTTCGCTATGTGAAACACAACGCACTCGCCGGGCGCAGCGAAGAGTTGACATCGTGGGAGGACTATGCCCGGCTCGCCGTGAGCTGGCGCGACAAAACGGCCAATGTCCGCCAGCACCGCACGCTCAACACGCGGCCGATTGATCGCTTTGAAGAAGAGCGGCCGCGTCTGCGGCCGCTGCCCTCCGCGGCGTGGGACGCCGACGAGATCGTTCCGACCGTTGCCACGTCGCATGCGCTGGTTCGATTTGACGGCAATAAGTATTCCGTGCCAGCCGACGTAGCGCGTCGGCCGGTAATGTTACGCGCCGGCAGCGAGCGAGTGCGGATCTTCTGTCAAGAACAAGAAGTCGCCCAGCACCGGCGCAGTTATGGTCGTAACGTGACTATCACTCAGCCGGAGCACGAGCTTCAGGCCCGACTCCAAGGGCAACGCCAGCGCGCCAGCCAGATCGGAAGCGCGCTGGACGGACTGGGGCCTGCGGCGTGCCAGTTTCATCTCTGCCTGCAGCGTCAGCCGGTAAAAACTTCGCGGCATGTGCGGCGGCTACTCTGTCTGGCACGGGTCTACGGTCGAGACGACGTCATTCAGGCGATCGAAAAAGCCCTTGAATACGAGACTTACGACGCCGCCTACGTGGAGACACTTCTGTTGCAGGAGCGTCGCCGACGTGAGCTGCCCTCTCCGCTGCCGGTCTGTCCGCAGCGGCGGGAGTTGATCGAAGACATCGACCTCGAGGAGCCTGACCCAGCATGGTACGAGCGGTTGTGCGATGAGCCAGTTGAGGAAAGCAGCGAGGAAGCGGATGAACAGTCAAAAGACGAATAGGAAGAACACAATGAGCAACCCTGATAAAACACACGAGCAGTTGTTGCGCGACTTAGCGACGATAAAACTCGCGCGGATCGCCGAGATCTATCGAGAAGTTCTCGACGAAGCTGCCCGCAAGAATACTCCTTTCTTGCAGACGTTCGCAGCGCTGGTGGCTGAAGAAGCGACCGCCCGTGCGGAGCGTGCGTTACAGAGACGCTTACGCGGCGCACGGCTACCCAAGCCAAAACTTCTGGCCGAGTATGACTTCGAATTCCCCAAGAAAGTACCCAAGCAGAAAATCTTGAGGTTGTTCGATTGCCAATTCATTGACCAGCATGAGTGCGGCGTTTTTATTGGGCCGACCGGAACTGGAAAAAGCCATTTACTTGTCGCATTGGGGTACGCTGCTTGCGAAAAAGGCATCTCGGTACGTTATGTTCGCGTCGTCGATATGATCAACACGCTCACCACGGCTCAAATCAATGGAACGTTGCAAAAGGCACTCAAGCAATTCGTCAATCCCTCGTTACTCCTCCTCGACGAACTGGGCTATCTGCCCATCGACAAACGCGGAGCAGACCTGTTGTTTCAAGTCGTTGCCGCCCGTTACGAGTCCGGATCGATCGTGTTGACCACGAACCGAAGATTCCGCGACTGGGGCAAGATCTTCGACGTCGACAACACCCTCGCCACCGCCATGATCGATCGGCTGATGCATCACGGGGAGCCGTACGTCATTCAAGGAACCAGCTATCGGACGAAAGACAATACTCACGACGCAGAGTAACTCTGCCTGACCCGCCTTGCGCCGGATGCAACTCGCCCGCGCAGGCGCGCTTCTGAGGCAAGACTGCGCTGAATCGGGAGCCCAGACGCGTGCTCGGACAAGTCGGCCATGAAAAGGCCGCTTGACTGAGCTGCCGCCAGCGGCTCGATTGTCGGCACTCCTCGCCCTCGCTCTGCGACGCGTTCTACGCCCCGCCCGCCTTCTGACGAGCACGGCGCTCCCGCCGCCCGCACCGAGTCGCGCGAGCACCGCCGCCAGTCGCGTCGATGGACGCCGCGGCCCGATTCTTTGACGTCTCGCAACTTCCGAGCCCGACTGCCATCGCGGTGACCTACTCCCTCGTGACGCAACAATCTGATCACCTATCAAACTCCGCAAAAAATACCTTGCGCCGAGCACCGACGAGGTGCGACTCAACTGAAACGCCTGCCTCAGGTGAGGCACTCAAAGCCGCTGGAAATGATGCTCTTCTCGCCGCTGCTCCCAGCTGGACAAAAGGTCGCGTTACTTCGCGCGTTTGGACGCACCCACCGCGTGTG
>CAXMSB010000312.1:0-1523 GCA_964195615.1 uncultured Granulosicoccus sp.
GCTCGTTCTCGGCGTCGTCATCGCCGTGTGGATCCTGCTGCAAGTGCATACTCTGCTGACGGATCCGGGAGCGATCCCGCTGGTCGAGGCACTCGCCGCCAGGCTGCCGCGTGAACGATCGCTGGTCCTACCGCAGG
Organism: uncultured Granulosicoccus sp.; assembly: GCA_964195615.1. Lineage (GTDB taxonomy): Bacteria > Planctomycetota > Planctomycetia > Pirellulales > Lacipirellulaceae > Bythopirellula. Next base: position 138 of record CAXMSB010000312.1, read on the forward strand.
GCGCGGGCAAGGTCGAGGTGCCCCTGGCCTTCGTCCGGATCGGCGCCTATGGCACGGCCGCCGCCGTTCTCGCCATCGGCGCCGGCATCGCCAACGCCATGCTGCGGGCAGGCGCCAGCCTATGGCGCGACGACCCGCGGACGTATCTGCGCGAACAGCAAAACAACCGAGTGAGCTAACAGCCCGTTGAAAAACAGGATACTGGCTGCAAACGGATCTTTCGGGCCAGCTCTGCGTTGCTGAATCCTCAACAAATCAAGCGATTTGCCTGCGGTTCAGCGCCTTGATCTGGCCCGAAATCTCTCGTTTTCGCCTCAGCACCTGTTTTTCAACGGACTGCTAAGCCCACGCCCGTCTGGATTTCCGTCGATCGGTGGGCTAGCAGTCCGTTGAGAAACTCCAGCGTGAAGCGAGAGCGAGCAATTTTTTGTCGGATCCAGGAGCGAGACCGGAAGCAAAGCGTTGGCTTTGTTGAGGATTTCGCGACGCCGAGTCCGGCGGGAAAGGGCCGCTCGCAGGTAGCGGGAGTTTTGGGGCGGGCTGCTAGCGACGAGACGACGTGACCCGGCGAGTTTTCTCCTGGACGGTATTTCCCGTCGTCCTCTGCGGTGCGATCGGTGGGATGACCGCGCTGTTGCAGCGCGGCGTCGAACCGGCCGCCGCCCTCTTGCCGTTCGTTGGCGCGACCTATGTGCTCGTCGCGCTGTTCGAGCGGATCTTCCCTCTGCATCGGAGTTGGCTTCGCTCCCGCGGAGATCTTCGGGTCGACACCCTCTTCCTGTTCCTCAACGGCGGCTTCAACCGACTCACGGAACCGGCTCTACTCACACTCATGCTTCTGCTCGGAGGGTGGGTTTCCCGACAGATGGGAGTCGGCCTCTGGCCGGGCAACTGGCCCATTCTATCGCAACTCGCACTGGCCCTGGTCATGGCCGAATTCGTCGAATACTCGCTCCATCGCCTCATGCACGAGAACGAATGGTTGTGGCGCCTGCACGCGACGCACCATAGCGCCCCGCGACTGTACTGGCTCAACGCAGTGCGCTTTCACCCGGTCGACCTCTTCCTGGTCGGCACGGGAAAGATCCTGCCCCTGGCGTTTCTCGGCTGCAGTGAGGGCGTACTGGCTTTGGTGACGCTGTTCTCCGCTGTGCACGGCACCTTTCAGCACGCCAACTTGCAACTCCGTCTCGGCCCTCTCAACTGGCTCTTCAGCATGGCGGAGCTGCACCGCTGGCATCACTCCCCTGATCCAGCCGAGGCGAATCACAACTACGGCGGCAACCTGATCCTGTGGGACATCGTGTTCGGAACGCGTTATCTGCCGTCGGATCGGGACCCTCCCGAGACGATCGGCATCGGCGATCTGCCGAACTTCCCGAGCGG
>CAXMSB010000313.1:0-2532 GCA_964195615.1 uncultured Granulosicoccus sp.
CCGGACCATGATCACCTTTCGTTTGGCTCCCTATCTGGTACCTGCTGGTTGCCATCAGCCTGATGACTCCAGCGCCCGCAAGGCAACCCAGGACACGCTCTGGAATAAGTCGATGCTAAAGCTTCCGGAAAACGAGGGGGCGAAACTGCCTCTCTACCAAAAGCCCTCGTTCTGGTGGACCGGTGTTGGGATTCTCTGGGCGCTGACTTACATGATCTTATGGTAATCTAAATTGCGAACTCCTTAGTTGGACAGCGCCACTTTGGCTCATGCTAGCATGACTAACCCTTGTTGTAGGTGGAAGTTGCGGCCAGTGGCTGGATTGCGATTGCAGGCAGGTGGTAAAAGAGACGATCCTCCGTGTTGTTTCAAAGTCGTGGAAGACTCACGGAGGATCGTCAAAGATGACATTAGAGCAGATTTCGGCGTTGGGTAGGAAGCTGTCTTTGTTTCTCGGGTTGTTCGCCGATTGTTTTGTGCGAGGCGACGCACGAAGGTTGTTGCGGGTTTATGTCAAGGGACAACTATCCAATTTACACCGCAAGACGGCCGAGGCCATCGCCTTGCAGTTCAGGACCGCGCCTCGGACACTACAACGGTTCCTCGAATCGATCAAGTGGGATGAAGAGAAGCTGCGAGACCGTTGCCAACAGATCGTGGCCCAAGAACACGCTCACGCCGAAGCGATCGGCTGCGTGGACGAGTCAGGCACGGCCAAGAGCGGCCGGCATACGGTGGGTGTTGGTCGGCAATATAACGGCAACCGTGGCAAGGTCGACAATTGTGTGGTCGGCGTTCATCTCAGCTACTCGGCACCCGCCTTTCAAGTGTTGCTCGATAGCGCCGTCTACTTACCGGAAGAGTTTGCGGATGACCCAGCGCGCCGAAAAAAACGCACGTCCCAGAGGAGATCGAGTTCCGCACGAAGCCACAGATCGCCGTGGAGATGATCGAACGGGCCTTGGCCAATGGCGTGTCTGTTTCCGCTTGGACGTTCGACGAGTTGTACGGCCGCGATGGCAAGTTCCTCGATGCATTGCAAGAGCGTGGGCAGGCGTTCGTGGCCGAGGTTCCCATCGACTCCCATGGCTGGGTGCGAAAGCCACGAATACTGCACGAAGGGCCGGAAAACACGGGGCGTGGGCGTCCGAAGGGATATCCACGCCTGGCCGCGGGCTACCACGCCAGCGAAGTGCGCAACCTGGCGAAGCACTCACCTGTGTTCCGCAAGCAGTCGTGGCAGCGGTACCGCATCAAAGATACCGACAAGGGTCCCGAAGTATGGGAAGTGAAGTGGGCCGTATTCTGGCGCAAAGACGAAAGCGGTTTGCCGACGCGGCGACATTGTCTGATCGTGGCTCGCAACGTGTTGACCGGGGAGGTGAAGTACTTCCTCGCCAACCGTGTGCCTGGCGAACGGAATCCGGTGACGGGCGAATATGTCACACTGCGTTGGCTGCTGCGAGTCGCCTTCGGTCGCTGCTCGATCGAGAGTTGCTTTCGCGAAGGCAAAGAAGAACTGGGGATGGACCATTACGAAGTCCGCGGCTGGAGGTGTGTGCATCGACACTTCTACGTGACGCAGCTCAGCCATCTGTTCTGTGCCCGCATGCGCCAGGAATACGACAACTCATCGGACGATCAAGTGGACCGGATCAGCGTGGAACAAGTTCGGAGTGCGATGAACGTCTGGTTGGACACCGTCGACCTGCCTCCTACCGCGCGTCGCCAACGTTTCGAGGAAGAACTGGAAAAGCAACATTACTACCAACGTCGCAACCGACAAGCCCGCGTATCGCATACGAAGACGAGACTCGGACTTCTGACCGCGTTCGGCATCGACATTATTCAGATCAAATCCTGCCTTCCCGACACCGCAGGACCCTGACCTATGATGTTTCAATTACACGACTTACAGCAAAACTCAGCGACAAAGTGGCGCTGTCCAACTAGGCGTTGTCGGAAAAACCGGGCGATCGCAATGTAGTCGTCACGCTCCGCGTGACGTGGCTTCATCACGCAGGGCGTGATGGCTACCATGGCCCCCTGATTGCATTGTCCAGCCAAGAAACACTACCATGGCCCGAGTCGAACCGGATCGCCCTCGCCGCAAGTCCGTCTGCTTCCTGATCCGTGGACCTGACCGCAACGGAATCCACATCGTCATGACTCTTGCCATTTCGCCGCAATTGGCTCGTCATCCTGTTTCGTCCTCGATTCTGCTCGTGGTAGTGGTCCTGGTCAGCTGCCTCGGCTGCACGCGTACCACGGTCCCCGATTTCGTGGTCAGTCAAGAGGTTGGCGAGTTGCCGCCACGGCATCGGGACCAGATCACAGCGCAGCTGAAGCACTATTTCGGTACATCCACGAATCCGCGACTGGCGGAACCCGCCCCCGAGCAAGAGACAGCGGGCGATGAACGCTCGCCCGATGATGGCGCCGACGATGCTGCGGATGGGGCCGACAAGGCCACTCAACCTACCGTGCCGTTGGTCGACACGCTCGATCGACGACATCTGGCACATGGCGGCC
>CAXMSB010000314.1:0-15583 GCA_964195615.1 uncultured Granulosicoccus sp.
TCCTGTTGTACAGCGCGCCGTACGGCGCCGTCACCAGGGCGGCAACCCTTTGGCTGGCGGCCCGGTTGTTCAAGGTGCGTCGCATCAAGAACCCCGAAGAGCGCCGCATCGCGGCGGAGATGGTCGACAACTTCGATGAAAACGACGGCATCGAAAGCCGCGGGTTCTTTTGGTTCGGCGCCGTCATGACCGCGCTCTTCATTCTGACCATCGCCACCACCAGCTTCCTGCCGTGGGTCAGCGATCTCGGCATGGGATTCGTCGCGGTCGCGTTCGCCACGGTGGCGCTGATCCGTTACAAGGCCGAGGCCGACAAATTCTATCGCATCGTCGATTGGGATCTGCTGGGTTTCTTTGCCGGGCTGTTTGTGGTGATCTACGTGATGGAACACGCGGGGGTGCTCGCCGCCTTGGGTGTGGCGCTGGTAAATCTGGTGGAACTCGGTCCCAAGCTGGGCGGCACGGCGCTGTTGTTTGCCTCGGCGCTGTGCAGCAGCGTGACTGATAACATCCCGCTGGCGGCGATGTTAGCGAAAATACTCGGCGCCATGCCCACGGTTACCAACGACTCGCCCCTCTGGTGGTCGGTGATCTTCGGGGCCAATCTCGGTGGAAACCTCACGCCGATCGGCTCCGCGTCGACCCTGGTCGCCGTCACGGTGATGCACAAGCACAAAGTCCGCGTGTCCTTTCTCGGCTTTGTGAAGCTCGCCCTGCCGTTTGCGGTCTTACAACTGATTCTCGCCGCGGGCTACTTGCTGCTGACCAGCTGAGCCGCCAGGGGCAGCCGTACCAGACGCGGATAGCCAGACGCTGCAGAGCTGGCAATTCTCCCCCTTTTTTCTGAACTTCGGCTCATAATCGGCAACGTCGGCACAACCCTAGTTCGGCCGTTTGCGGCCGGCATTTTCTAGACCTAACCTTTCAAGACACACTCCATGCGCGGGGGGGCTCCTCGTTCGCACTTCACTGTCCTTCAACGGCACTGCACGCCTCAATCAGCCATGTCACAAGAGTTGATCGAAACTGACGAGTCGCAGACTCAACCAAACTCCAATCTCGAGTCGCTGCTTGACCGGATCAATCAGTTGGCCAAGGGGGAGGAAGTCGACGATTCGGCGTCGGCGTCTCCTGACGTTGCGCCTCCTGCCGAGCCCGAACACAAGCCGTCGGTCGTGTCTACCAATGCGTCGGTGATCTCGGCCTTGCATGCGAGCTCCAAAGTAAAACGCGACTCCGACGCAGAAGACGAACCCTGGATGCCGACCGAGCCGCTGACGCTCAAGGAAGCAAAAGTCAGCGAAGGGCAACTGGAACATCTCGTCGTCAAATTCCTAGGCGCCTGTGGCGATACGAGCGGACGCGAACTGGCGGACAGCCTTTCGTTTCCGTTCCGACTGGTTGAACCAGTACTCGCTGGACTGAAGCAGGCCCAGATGGTCGCTTACCGCGGCTCGGCGACGATGAACGACTATGTCTATCAACTCACCGAGAAGGGACGCGAGAACGCCAAGAAACTCACCGAGTACTGCAGCTACTTCGGCGCAGCCCCCGTGTCGCTCCAGGCATACGTTACGAGCGTCGCCGAGCAGACGCTCACCAAAGTGCATCCCACCGAAGGCGACCTCAGTCGGGCGTTTTCCGATCTGCTGATCAACCAGCGAATGCTTCGCAAGTTGGGCCCCGCTGTGAACTCGGGCCGCGGCCTGTTTCTGTTCGGCGCCCCTGGCAACGGCAAGACAAGCATCGCCGAGCGCGTGACCAAGTCGTTCGGCGATACCGTCTGGATCCCGCGGGCGATCGGAATCGACGGCGAGATCATGCGGGTGTTCGATCCCGGACTGCACGAAGAGGTGCCGCTGGAATTAACGCCCGGACCGCTGCAGACGTTAGCGGTCGATAAGCGGTGGGTGCGAATTCGTCGGCCGACAATCGTCGTCGGCGGTGAACTCACAATGGACGCCCTTGAGGTGGCCGCCAGCACCGGGGTGAACGTCAGCGAAGCCCCCCTGCAAATGAAGAGCAATTGCGGCACGCTGGTGATCGACGACTTCGGTCGACAGCGGATGACGACCGATGAGTTGCTCAACCGGTGGATCGTGCCGTTGGAAAAGCGCTACGACTTCCTACGATTGGTCAACGGAAAGAAGATTCAGGTGCCGTTCGATCAGCTAATTATCTTCTCCACGAACCTCGAGCCGAGAGACTTGGTCGACGACGCGTTCCTGCGGCGTATTCCTTACAAGATCGAAGTGGTCGATCCCAGCGAAGAAGAGTTCCGCGAGCTTTTCAAAATCATGGCCAAGATCATCGTAGTGCCGTACAACGAAGAGTCGGTCGACTACTTGGTCGACAAGCATTACAAGGAAGTGAAACGCCCCTTCCGCTGTTGCCAGCCGCGTGACTTGCTCTTGCAGATTCGCAACTACTGCCAGTATCTCGACGTGCCGCCGCAAATGTGCCGCGAGTATTTTGACTACGCCGTCGAGAACTACTTTGCGGTCATGTAGCGGAGGCAGAGAATGGGCGACTGAGTCCCGGTCTCTGCTGGCCACCGTCGGTCATTACGCAGCGTCAGCATTGCGACAGTGACGGTCGTCGAAAAGCTGCTGGAAAGCGGCCTGGTCCTGCTGATACACTCTCAGAAAGATCTCCATCAGCTCGGGCGTGTAGAAGCACTCGAACGGAGGAGGCGTGTCCAGTTCTCTCAGTTGGGCCGTGGTCCAGTCGGCGTAGCACTTTCGTGGGCCCTCGTAGGCTCGCGTCCGCGAACGATTAGTCATCCGCAGATCGTTCTCCAAACCGAGCTGCTGACAGACGTGTGCGAAGTCCTCGGTCATGTGTTCCATCAACCCCACGAAATCCATAGGCACGTCGCCCAGAATCTGCGTCTGCGGGCGCCAGTGGGGATCGAGTTGCTGGGGCGATTGGCGAGCCACGAGGTGGACGAACTCTCGGAACGTCATCCCCTGTTGGCGATCCACGCCGCTGCCGGTCTTTATCTTGAGCCATTCGTAGCGCAAGCGTTTCCGCAACTGCCAGGGCCGCCCTTTCTGGAATTGTTTCATCACACAAGGGCCCGGATCATTCGCTTCAACGATCTTGTCCAGGTACGCCGACACCAGTCGCGCCCGTGGATTGCGGATGAATGCAAACCGATAGTAGTCGCTGCTCCGCAAAAGCTCGTCGGCTTGGGCCGACGACATCGCTGCCAGACTGAAATTCTTGTCGAGAAAGGCGTGTGCTTCTTGAGCGTTAAGTGGAACGGCAATTCCGGCCACCCGCAAGAACCACAGCTTGAGGCTCGAACAAGCGACCTTCGGGACATAACAGTAGATGAACCGATGCTCGCGGTTGACCAGAAACTGTTTGTAGAAGTGGGGCTTCTTCATCGGTCGACGGCGGCTGTGGTGGAAGAGAATCACGGGAGCAGTCTTACCCCTTTCATTCTTCGACGCCGTAGACATGGTTCTGTAGCGCCATGCACGGTTTTCGACCACGGTTGCTAAGCGGCGAGCGGCTGCCGAATGCTAGCACTGCATTGCCCACTGAGCCGTCGGCGCTAGCCGCGGGTTACGCCGGGGCGAAACGTTGCCTGGGTTCATCCGAGGCTAGCGCCTACGGCTCACATCGTTTCGCGGCCAAACAGTCGCGACGCACCCGATCGCTGCAGAAACCCCTCCGCGGCCCTCAGCATCTCACCGCTCTCTGCGTTTAACTATGCGAGCGTTCCAGCCCAAAATCGAGCGGAAGCTGCGGGTCGTTCTGACGGTCGGGGTCGAGTTCCTCGAACAGCAGGCTCGGCTGTATGTCGTGGTTGTGTTGGTATTTCGAGGAGTACTCTTCGATCGCCCCCGTGAGTTCGTGGTAGAAGATCTGGCAGATTGACGTGCCGGGGTAGATTCGCACTGGTTGGACGGCGAAGATTTCTAGTGTCCAGTAACCCGCGAACCCCACATCGCCGAAGCCGGCGGTGATATGTACGAACAGGCCCAGGCGTCCGACCGACGAGCGGCCTTCGATCTGCGGCACGAGATTGTGCGTGACGGTCCGTTCGGCCGTGCGGCCCAGGTAGAGCTGGTTGGGGCTGAGCACCAAACCCTGCTCGGGAATCTCGATTCGGCGGACCCGATTGGCCTTGGCCATGTCGAGAACCACCTCTTCGTAGACCATCAGCTCGTTGTGGAGCGTGAGGTTGTAGCTGTTGGGGTTGAGGTGCGATTGGTTGAACGGGTCGATCTCGATGTCTTCGCCCATGCGACGAAGGATTTCACTTCCTGATAGGATCATCTCGCCAAGGTCTCCTTGTTGGTGAGTTGGATCTTGTTGTGGGGTGACGCTCTGAGGGGGGAATAGAACGCGGATGAACGCCGATGGGGCTGATTATCGCGGATCTGAAAGAATGAATTGAATCTGCGTTGATCCGCAAAATCCGCGTTCGTCTGCGTTCTATTCCTTCAAATCTCAATGTCCTCCATGTCTCGAAAAAAATTACTACACTCCGATTTGGGGGCAGAACTTGGTCATGGAACATGCCTCGCAATCGGGTTTGCGGGCGTCGCAGACTTGGCGGCCGTGGTGGATCATGCGGTGCGAAAAATCGATCCATTCCTTCTTCGGCAATATCTTCATCAGGTCGGTCTCGACTTTCACGGCATCTTTCTGTTTGGTAAGCCCTAAGCGGCGGCTGAGGCGGCCGACGTGGGTGTCGACCACCACTCCGGTGGGGATGCCAAAGGCTGTGCCCAGCACGACGTTGGCCGTCTTGCGACCGACGCCCGCTAGCTCGACCAGGGAGTCGAGGTCCCGAGGAACTTTTCCGCCGTGCTTTTCGACGAGCACGGTGCTGCAGGCCTTGATGTTCTTGGCCTTGTTGCGGAAGAAGCCGGTGCTCTTGACTGCCGACTCGATGTCTTTGAGAGGGGCCGTGGCGAAGTCGGCCGGCTTGCGGTACTTGCGGAACAGGTCTTTGGTGACCAGGTTCACGCGTTTGTCGGTACACTGGGCGGAGAGAATCGTGGCCACGAGCAACTGAAACGCCGAGCGATGCACCAGGGCGCACTCGGCGTCGGGATAGTCGGCTTTGAGCCGTCGCAACACCCGACGAGCCGCCTGCTTGTTTTCCGCGGTCGGTGATTTAGCGGACATTTGGCGCAGAGCGGCCATAAGTGAAGATCTCGGTCGAAATGTGCCCCGCGACACGTGCCATGACCGCGTCGCCCGGGCCGTGCCAGTAAGAAAATGCCCCCGTTCTGAGCGTCATTGTGTCGGTTGCCTCCGAGGTGTCAAGGCTCCGGAATTCGGTTCGCGAGACCTCCGTCAGAGAGGGCCGAGACGGGGCTTCTCCAGCCATCTACGGCCTCGCTTTGCCACATTCTGTAGGAGGCGTCTCCGACGGCGACCTACGGCTCATTTGGCGACGCTCGCCGTCGGGAGACGCCTCCTACAAGACGCTTTGCGATGCGCATATTGGGCTGCAACCGCAAGGTTCCAGGTGGAACTGGCCCTCGGAGTGGACTCTGCCTATAATCACCCAGAGGGTTTAAGGGAATGTCGCCGCACGGATCGACGCCGTACCCCCCCGCCAGGATCGCCCCCCTATGCCCGACGCTGCCCCGCCGTACGACCCGCTCTACCTGAAGGGCATCGCGTATTTCAACGACTGCGATTTCTTCGAAGCACACGAAACCTGGGAGGAGTTGTGGACTGAGCATCACGGTCCAGCCCGTAAGTACTACCAAGGGCTGATTCAGGCGGCCGTGGCGCTGCACCATTTTGGCAACGGGAATCTCCGCGGCGCGAAGAAGGTTTATGGTACCAGTTGCCGTTACTTGGAGAAATATGGCCCTCGCTTTGAAGGGCTCGACCTGGACGCTTTCCTCGCCCAATACGATGCGTGTTTTGCCGAGGTGCTGGCCAACGAAGATGAGTTTCCGAACATTGAAATCGATCCGGAATTGATTCCTGAAATACATTTGAACTGAATCATTGGAAAGTAGGACCTGGTATGTTGCCTTGGAATGTGGAAGACCTGACGTTCGACGCCACGCGATTTCGCGGGAAGGCTCGTTTGTTTCCGCTGCCCGATTTGGTGATGTTTCCGCACGTGATGCAGCCGGTGCATATTTTCGAGTCGCGGTATCGTGAGATGCTCAACGCGGCGCTCGACAGCGACGGACTGATTGCGATGAGTGTGCTCGCGCCCGGTTGGGAAGCAGACTACGACAGCCGGCCGGCGTTGATGCCGCACGCCTGCTTGGGAAAGATCGTCACGCACCAGCGGACCGACGAGGGGCACTACAATCTATTGCTGCTCGGCCTGAGGCGGGTGTCGATCGACGTCGAACTGCCGCCGGTACTGTCCTATCGCGAGGCAGAAGTAACGGTGTTGGACGACTACATCTGCTCGGAGAACGACGCCGACCGCCTGAGCCTGCAGACGGCACTCACCAGGCGGTTCGAGGAAACACTGCCGCCGGGGCAGCCGACCAATCCGGCCTTCCAGGAACTCTTGAGTTCGGAGATTCCGCTGAGCGTGTTGACCGACCTGGTGAGTTTCGCCACGCAGATCGACTTCGAGACGAAATGCGAACTCTTGAGCGAGTCCGACGTCGATCGCCGGGCCGCAATGCTCTTGGAGGCGATGGATTTGCTGCCTCTGGACGAGCTTCCACCGCAGCCGAAGCGTCGCTCGGGCTATCTGCCGCCGTTTAGTAAGAACTAGAACGGGACCGCGGCTTTCTCAAATTTACTCTGCGAAACCGCAAGCGGTGGGCTCAGCGGTTGGTGGATACCGCGGACCAGCCGTAGGCGTCTACTTCGCGGGCCGGTGCGTGGCTCGCGGCATGGTTGGTTACCGGCTGACGATAGACGGCGTTGTGTACGTCGACAGTCGGTCTGCTGGCCGATCGATCGCGGGGGTTGAACAGTCTCGGCGCCTCGAGGTAGGTGCTCGCGTCGGCCTCTGGCGAGGGATCGTTCGAAGTGTCGTCACTCTCGGGGCTTTCGCTTGGGTAGCGAGTGCTTGCTGGAATTCTTTCGTCAGGTCTCAACGCCGGTTGAGGCGTCTGCGGGATCGCGGAAGTGCTGGGAGAATAGGACGGTACGCTCGATCCGGTGGCACAACTGGAGCAGCCGGTGCTCGGTGCGCCGTAGACGGGCTGGCTAACGCCCGAGCTACAACTCGAGCAAGAGCCGCACCCGCCGCAAGCAGGCTGTGCACAACCGCAAGGATCACATCCACAGGCGCCGCAAGCCGAAGCGATCGGGCTCATCACGACCGGGCGAGCAACCGAATAGTAACTCGTTCGCGCCAGCGGAGCGTAGGAAGTGACATAAGGCCGATAGGCCGCGGTGTACGAAGTCGGTGTGTAGGCGTAAGCCGCAGTGTACGGAGTGTAGGCGGCCGTGTACGGAGCATAGCCCGTAGTGTAGGCCGGCGCGGCAGCCGTCGAGACGCCCCAGCGGCGCATCCTGCGACGGTCGAACCAACGGCCCGGGTACCATCCCGTGCGAACCTGCTGCGTCGCTACCGGCTGGTAAGCCACGGTCGGTTGGTAATAGGCCACGGTGGGCGTCGCGCAAGTGCTGCACTGAGCATTGGCATCGGGCGCAGTTGCCACAATCGCGGCAACGGAAACAACACTGGCCAGGACGAAACACATTGAACTGCGGATCATGATAGTCTTCTCGCTAAAGAAAATAGGGTCTTCGAGGACACTGCCCCAACTATTAGGTTTAATCTCCCGACGCACCTCTTGGCAACAAAAATCTGTCACTTCAGGGAATTTGGTCGTGATTTCACGTTGGGGAGACTTTGCGCTCTGGGAAAAGACGGCGAGAGGAGCGTCTTAGCGCGGCATCAATACTGACCATGCTTCACAGGCTTGCTGGCAATGCTTCGTAGGAAGCGAGCCAGAAGGGATGGTCTTGCCTGTTCATCAAGTGTAGCCCACGCTGAGGCAAAAGCGCTCAGAACGCCATTTCAGCCGATATTCCAAGCACGTCCATGTTGCGAAATAGCATCATGCAATCGGTGACTTCGATTCAGTGCCTAATACGCGGCGCGCGGCCTGGGGGTTCGACTGTGGGTCAGGCCGTTTGTCGGCAACGCTAGCGTTGTAGCCGATGTGCGATCTGGTCCGAGGGGGAGCGTCGATGCGCGTTGGAGCGATTCGAGGATCGCGGTGGGCCGAGTGGGCCCGCGCTCACTTGGGCGTCTGCGCGCGGCTGAAGCCGATGCGTTCCAGCGCTTTGTAGACTTCTTCGAGCGTCTTCTCGCCGAAGTTGGAGATGCTCAACAGATCGGCCCTCGTGCAGTACAACAGATCGTTGACCGTGAAGATGCCTTTCTCCTCCAGGCAATTGGTGGTGCGTACCGCCAAGCCGATTTCCGCGGTGCTCATTTCGAGCCGATCCTTGAGACCTTGGTTGGTGAGCTCGGCTTGATTCAGTGGTATGCGAGTCATGAGTGGGCTCCTTCCCTTCGCTTGATAGTTTTAGATTTCTTAGAATGTCGTCGGCAGTGAACGACCGATCCATCTGGCGGCGAGTATAGCAACTTTTCGACGCGTGAACCAAGAAAAATGCCGGCATCGACGATTTTGTGCCGCTCTCGCGGGGGTGCTGTCATTGGCGCGGTGCGGCCAAGGCACCTAGGATGATATTCGGCGGAGGGAGACCGACCCTCGGTGGCAATCAGCGGGCAGGCACACAAAAGGAGATTTGTGGATCCACTTTTGCAATCGTTGAACGAAGACCAATGCGAGGCCGTGCGGCACGTGGAAGGGCCGATGCTGGTGCTCGCCGGGCCCGGCAGCGGCAAGACGCGCGTGGTCACACACCGCATCGCCCACCTGCTGCGCGAAGGCGTGCCGGCCTCGCAGATCCTTGCGTTGACCTTCACGAACAAGGCCGCCGACGAAATGCGGACCCGGGTCGAACAGCTCGCGCCAGGTGAGCAGGTGTGGTTGAGCACCTTCCACCGTTTCGGAGCCCGAACCCTGCGAAACCATGCCGAATACGTCGGCCTGACGCCCAATTATACGATCTACGACACCTCCGACGCCAAGCAGACGCTCTCGCGATTGATCGAAGCGGGCAAGTTCAAGACGATGCACTACACGCCCGACCGCATCGCCGCGGCGATCAGTGCCGCGAAGAACAAGCTGATCACTGCCGACAAATACGAGCCCCGCCCGGGGAGTCCGCTAAGCCAGATCGTCGCGGAGATTTATCCTGCCTATCAGCAGCGACTGCTCGCTTCGTCGGCCGTCGACTTCGACGACCTATTGCTGCACGTCGCTCAGTTGCTCTACCAGAACGCCGAAGTGCGGAGCACGCTGGACGATCGGTATCGGTTTATCCTTGTCGACGAGTATCAGGACACGAACCACGCCCAGTACGTGATGCTGCGGGCTCTGTCGGTCGACTATCCCAACCTGGCCGTCACCGGCGATCCCGATCAGTCGATCTACGGTTGGCGCGGCGCCGACATCAACAACATTCTGCAATTCGAGTCCGACTATCCCGACGTGCGTCTCGTGCGGCTGGAGCAGAACTATCGCAGCACGAAGCGGATTCTGCACGTCGCCGATCAGTTGATCTCTCACAACTTGCGGCGGAAGAAGAAAAAACTGTTTACGGATAACGAAGCGGGCTGCCCCGTGCGGTTGGTGCAGTACGCCAACCAGGACAAGGAGTCGCAGGGCATTGCCCAGCAGATTGCCGAACAGATTGCCTCGGGAAATCGCAAGCCGAGCGACTTTGCCATCTTCTATCGGGTGAATGCGTTGTCGCGCTCTTTGGAACGTGCCCTGCGCGAAGCGGCCGTGCCGTATCAAATGATTCGCGGGCTGGAGTTCTACCAGCGCAAAGAAATCAAGGACGTGCTTGCCTACTGTCAACTGATCAACAACCCGCGCGACGATCAGGCCGTGCTACGCACGATCAACACCCCCACCCGCGGCATCGGCCGTAAGACGGTCGACCGACTGGCGGAATACGCCTATTGCTACGGACTCTCTCTGCTAGAGGCGGCCCACGAGGCGGCTCAGGTCGAAGGCTTGGCCGCCCGGTCGGTGAAGAGCGTTCTCAAATATGTCGCGCTGATGGACCAACTGGCCAAGCTTTCCAACGGCGACATGGAAGAGATCCTGGGCACGATCCTCAGCGAGTCGGGCTACCGCGATAACCTCAGCGAGAGCGACACCGAGGAGGATCTCAACCGCCTGGCCAATATCGAGGAATTGCTCACCGACGCCCGGCAATTCGACGAGCAGAATCCCGGCGGCGGCTACCTCGAGCTCTATCTCGAAAACGCCTGGTTGGTGAACGAAACCGACAACTGGCAGACCGATTCCGACAAAGTGACGATGATGACGCTGCATGCGGCCAAGGGGCTGGAGTTTCCGGTTGCCTATGTGGTCGCCGTGGAGCACGGGTTGCTGCCGCACGAACGCAGCTCCAGCGACGAGTCGCAGCTCGAAGAAGAGCGGCGGCTGGCGTTCGTAGGCATCACTCGGGCCAAGGAAGAATTGCAGTTGAGCTACGCGGTCGAACGCGACTTCCGCGGCCAGCGGCGGCGGACCGTGCCCAGTTCGTTCCTGTTGGAAATGCCGCGGGAAGAGATGCAGTTGATTCAAGTTTCCAAGGTCGACGACCACTGGGGCGAGGTCGATTGGGATGAAAACGAGCACGTGGACGAATCGTTCGACGAGTTCGACGAAGAATTTGACGTCGCTGCCATGGAAGCCGATTCGCCCGACAAGTCGCCGCCCGAGAAATGGAAAGTTGCCGCGTCGCAGGTGACGACCGCCGCCCAACTGGCCGGCGCGACCGCCGAATCGGCCAGCCAGATCTCCCCCGACGAATTCGCCCAGGGCATGGCGGTCTCACATCCCGAGCACGGCCTGGGCAAGATCGTCGCGCTCTCGGGCTCCGGCAAGGGCCGACGCGCCACGGTCCGTTTTGCCACGGCTGGCGAGAAGCGATTCGTGCTGACGCACAGCCCATTACGCCCCGCGGGCCGGTAAAGTTTCGCCAAGCGGTGCGAGTGTCACCCGCATTCGCACGAAAGAAGCGGTGGCGGTGCTTTCCTATCTTCGGCGTGGCATGATACACTGGAGTCCTCCAGCCGAGTCTCCAGAAAGCAACGAATCATGAATTCCGAGTGGCCGCCTCAATTTGTATTTGCCGTATGCCAACGTGGCGCGGAGCAGGCGCTGAAACAGCAGGTCTGCGATCGGCTGGGCAAGGTGCGTCCCGCGTTTTCGCGACCGGGGTTCGTCACGTTCAAGCTCGACGCCCCCTGCCAGGAGCCGGGGAAGTTTCAACTGCCGAGCCCGTTTGCGCGGACATTCGGTTTCTGCCTGGGCAAAGTTACCGGCGACGAGTTCGCGGAGCTGGCTGCCCAGGCGTGGGCGTTGCCCGCGGTGGAGCAACTTCTGACGACCCACAGGCTCGACGACTTGCACGTCTGGCAACGCGACGCGGCTGCGCCGGGCGAGCATAGCTTTGAGCCGGGACCGACGCCGTTGGCCCTGGAGGCCGAGTCGGCATTGCGGGAGCACTCGCCGTTGGAAAAACTGCGGACCGACGCGAGCGAACTCAGCGGTCCAAGCCGCCGAAATTTCTGGGTGATGGACGTGGTGTTGGTCGAAAAGGGCGAGTGGTGGATTGGTTGCCATCGGACGACGCGTCGCTGCGACTGCTGGCCGGGCGGCGTGCCGCTGTTGGAATTGCCCGAGCACGCGGTGAGCCGCGCTTATCTCAAGATGCTCGAGGCGCTGGAATGGTCGGCGCTGCCGATGTCGCGGGGTGACGTTTGCATCGAGCTGGGCTGCGCCCCCGGCGGAGCTTCGCAGGCGCTGCTCGACAGCGGCTTAAAAGTGATCGGCATCGACCCGGCGGAAGTCGAACCCGTGGTTTTGGAGCATCCGCACTTCACGCACATACGTCGCCGCTGTACGGAAGTGCCTCGCAAGCAGCTCAAGGGCGTCAGGTGGTTGGCCGCCGACATGAGCGTTACGCCGACCTACACCTTGGATGCCGTCGAGGCGATGGTCAAGCACGCGGACGCCAGCATCCGCGGCATGGTGCTCACGCTGAAACTCTCCGACTGGAAGCTGGTTGAGGGGTTGTCGGCATGTCTGGAGCGGATTCGCGGCTGGGGCTATCGCGACATCCGCGTGCGGCAGTTGGCGTTCAACCGACAGGAAATCTGCGTCGTCGCGCTCCGCAGTCGCGGCCAGCGGCGCGTGGTGCGGCGCTCCGGCCGCCGCCGCTACGACGGGGCCCACGCTAGCAAATCAGCCGGGCCGCATCGTTCGTCGAACTCTTAGAGCGCCTGCTTCGACATATTGTGTAGCGCACTCGATTTGACTACCACCCGCAGTGGTTCCGCGACTGCTAGCAAGCGGATCGAACTTGACTGCGACGTTCGTGGCAGGTACTTACAGCCTCGCGCTCAGCGTGTTTGTCCAAGCACCCCTTGAACCGTCCTGCGCCCGAGGCGTCCCGTGTCCCGTCGACTTTTCTCGCTGTTTTTCTTTTCTCTGCTGTGGTTGATTGCCGCGGAGCGCGTCTGCGCGCAACGCGTGCAGTTTCCATCTGCTGCGCCGAACATCACTCCCGCGCCGACCTATGCCCCGACGCCGCAGCCGACGTTGCCGGGGTTCGATCCCTACGGCAATCCGCTGTTGGGAACGCCGCCGGCCGATGTGCCGTACAACGTCGCGCCGCAGATTTCGCCCCCGGGGGCGCCCAGCCCGATCGGTCCCGCGCCGGGCGTTGCCCAGCCGCAGTTTCCGCAACAAGGCGGATCGGTCTATCCCAGCGGTGTGCCCTTTCAATGGGAATCGGGGGCGTACCAATATCAGAACTCCGATGGCACCGTGGTCCGATTGCAGCGATTTCTGCAGCAGATCAGCTTTGAACATACCTGGATCTATGGAAGCGACTCGACCGACACCTTGGGCATCAATCGCTCGGAGCTGTCGGCGACCTTTGGGATTCCGATCTTTTACAATCCAAACACGCCGCTGTTGATCACACCGGGGTTTGCGTTCAATTGGCTCGAGGGGCCTGTCACTCCTCTCGACCCCAATGGAGTTCCGGTGCCCGGCAGCGCCGATCTGCCGCCGCGGCTTTACGATGCGTATCTCGACGCGGCCTGGCATCCGCAGTTGGCCGACTGGCTGCATGCCGACTTGGGTCTGCGCACGGGCGTTTGGTCCGACTTCCAGAAGGTGAATTCCGATTCGGTCCGCATCCTGGGTCGAGGCTTGGGCGTGTTGTCGTTCTCGCCGCAAATGGATATTGTGCTTGGCGTTTGGTATCTCGACCGCAACCGGGTGAAGCTGCTGCCGGCTGGCGGCGTTCACTGGCGACCGAGCCCTGATATAGACGCCTATCTGGTGTTCCCGAACCCGAAGATCCGCATGCGTTCCAGCAACATCGGCTCAAGCCAATGGTGGGTATACTTCGCGGGTGAGTACGGCGGCGGGCGTTGGACGTTGGAACGCGCCAGCGGCGCGAGCGACGACATCGATTACAACGACATCCGTGCGATCTTTGGCATCGAATGGGAGACGCAGACCCAGCTCCACGGGCACTTCGAGGTGGGCTACGTCTTCGATCGCGAAATTCTGTACGACAAGACGATGTCGCCCCCACGGCTCAAGCTGGACGACAGCTTCATGCTTCGCGCAGGAATCGATTTTTGACCACCAACGGGTTGCGTCTGATGTCCTGCACCCTTGCCAGACTGGCGGCTTTGGTTCTTTTTTGCGGCTGGGCCGGTTCGGCTGCGTCGGGCCAGCAGTTGCGCTCCTCGACAAATCCCCAGTGGGGCGGAACGCTTGTCGAGCCGCGCGTGCCACACCAGCCGAGCGCTCTGTTCGTTCAGCCGGGGGGCGATCGGTCTCCGGTGCTTCTCGATGAAATGTCGACCGGCGACGCCCCGGCGTTTCGCGTGGCGGGCCTGACGGCCAATCTGGTGCCGCCCGGGGAAGACCTAGCCCAACCGACCGAGTCCCAGTTGCCCCCGGGGGCTCGTGACGGCGTGTTTCAAAAAATCTACTTCACCGGTACCTGGCTGCCGCGGTTCGAGGACGACAGCCTCGGCGTGAGCAATCTGGAAACGGGCGCGGTGTTTGGCTTCCCGTTTTTTCGGCGCGATACGCCGCTGCTGGTCACGCCACAGTTTGTGGTGCGCTATCTCGACGGCACCACGACGCCCGACCTGCCAGCCCGGCTGTACGACTCGGCCGTCGAGTTTCGCCACCTGCGCAAGTTCGGCCAGGGACCGTGGGCAATGGACGTTGCCGTGACGACCGGCTACTACAGCGATTTTGAACATGGCGACGCCGACGCGTTTCGCGTCTCGGGGCGCGGGTTGGCAGTGTACGAGTCGAGCCCGGCGGCGAAGTGGATTCTCGGCGTGGCTTATTTGAATCGGGCGGGTGCCAGCGTGTTGCCCGTGGCGGGCGTGATTTATGAACCGACGCCCGACGTGCGCTGGGATCTAATTTTTCCTCGCCCGAGAGTGGCGTGGCGGCTGCCGGGGAGTCCAGCCGGCTGCGGCGACGACAAGTGGGTCTACCTCGGTGGCGAATTCGGCGGCGGTATCTGGTCGGTCGAACGGCCAGTGAGTCTCACACAAGACGTGCTCACCTACCGCGACTACCGCATTCTGGCCGGCTACGAACGCAAAATCATCGGCGGGCTGAGCCGTCGCTTCGAAATCGGATACGTCTTCGGCCGCGAACTGGAGTTCGAAAGCGCCACGCCTGACGTGACGCTCGACGACACGCTATTCTTGCGTGCGGGACTGACTTACTGAGAAAAAGAGCCCGGGGACTGAGTCGCAGCCCCCGGGCCTGTTTCGCACAACGACTCATTCGCTCTAACGACGTCGGTTGAGGCACCCGGCCGCGACGGTCGCCATCATCATCAGCACTGCTGACGAAGGCTCGGGGAATTCGATGTCGGTTTTCAAGCCAACGATGTCGGTGTCGTCCCGCCAGATTGAAGTCATCAACGGGCCGAATCCTTCGTATTCGATGATTTCGCCGACCCACTCGTCGCCCGTATTCATGGCATCTCCCCAGGGCGTCACCTCGAAGCTATTGAAGATAATCGGCAAACCGACGTTGACCTGAACCGCCCCTTTGCGGCCAGCGAATCCATCGGGCGTACTCGGCGCGGTGCCGTCGTCGAACAGAACACCAGGATTGTGGACAGGTCCGTTGGGGTCGGGTTGGCTTAAGGTGCCGGTGAGATCGAATTCGACGAGTAGGATATCGTCGAATGTCGTGTCGTTTGTTAGCCTCCAGTCAGCAAGGAAGGTGTCGCCCGTGACACTAAAAGAAAAGAGGTTGGGCAGGCTTGCCATGCCTTGGCCCGGTCCACCGGCGACGATCGGCGCCGCCTGCACGCCGGAAACGTCGAAAGTTACTATAATCCGACCACCGGCAAGGTCGTCGCCGTCCGACTGAGCGCCGACAATCGTGGCATGGGAAGTTTCTGCCAGAGAGAAGACAAAAAGAATTGTCAGGGCAACTGCGGCAACGGTTAATACGAG
>CAXMSB010000315.1:0-3694 GCA_964195615.1 uncultured Granulosicoccus sp.
CACAAAGTGCAGTAGGGCCAGGACCGAATGGCACGTACTTTAGTCGTAAAGAGTGTGCCATTCCCGGTTAAGCAACGCTATCAAGTCAATGCTAGCTTTGCGAGTGGATGTACGTTTGGAGTTTGCGGTGCATACTGGCAAAACTGAAATGAGCTAGAAAAAGCAATGGCCCGCTTAAGTGCTGGGTTTTGATGTAGCCCGAGATTTCGATTAATGCGACACTCCTCTCCCTTGACACGGAAAGGAGTCCGATATGTCGCGACTATTTGTGGATGAATCGAGGGTACAGGAAGTTCAATTGGATCGGGAGGATCGAACTTGCCCAGAATGTGAAACGAGAATGCATGTTCGCTGTTACCGGCGGCGAAATATCGTCACGTTCGATGGACCGGTCCGATTAAGCATCCGTCTTGTTCAGTGCCCCAACGAACAATGTGATCACATGAAACTCTTCGGTTCAGAGAAAGAGGCCAGTTACGCCCTGCCGCGTTGGGGAATCGGTTGGGACGTCTTCTGCTGGATCGGCCAGCGACGGTTCTCCAGACATTGGTCCGTGCCTCAAATTCGCAATGAACTCAACGACAGCTACGATATCCAACTGTCCGATGATGCCATTGAAGATCACATTGCCTCGTACCAGATCATGGTCGCGGCTCGACATCAAGACCGACAGGAGCTGGCGAATGTTTATCGCGACACCAAAGAAGTCGTCCTGACGATCGACGGGCTGCAACCGGAGAAGGGCCACGAAACGCTCTATGTTGTTCGTGAAGTGACTCACAATCGCGTTTGGTTTGCCGAACCGCTATTGTCCGGGGCGACCGACGAGATCCGAAAGCTGTTTGTCCGCGCCGGTGAAATCGCCGAAACGTTGGGTTTGAGAGTCGTGCTTTGGATTTCCGACAAACAAGATGCCTTTCTGAAGTGCGTTGCGGAAATGTATCCAGAGGTTCCACATCGATATTGCGAGAACCACTTCTTTCGCGACCTCGCTAAACCGATACTCAAAATCGATAGCACCGCGAAGAAGACAATGCGTGCAAAAATCAGGGGATTGAGGGCTTTGGAACGGGAAGTCCTGGAGGCACAGCAAGCCGACAAAGTCGAACCGAATTCAAAAAGTCTCCCAGCGGTTGCTCCCGAAACGACGTCCCCGCTCTCTGGTGAAGGTGGTGATGTGGTGCTTGACTACTGCAGTGTGGTGCGGGGTATCCTGAATGACAATCATGGCGGCCCCTACAATCCTCCTGGGTTGCGGATGCTTGACGCATTGGCGGATGTGCAGCAGTCTTTGGAACGGATTGCTTCGTCCGGCAAGATTGGTCCTGCGTTCTCACTTTTGGATCGACTCAAAGGCTTTATTGATCGTGGCGTAGCCGATCAGCAAGATGCCTTCTCTCGCGTGCGATCGTACACCGCTGAAGTACGTGAGGTGATGGACACCATGAATGTGGAAGATGGCTCGTCTCTCGTCGAGCGAGAGCCGCTGTTCACTGCAAAGATCGCTGAGTTTCAATCGATTGCGAGCGACAGTATTTACGCTGCCATGGCGAAAGTGATGACATCATTTCAGGTAGGCTTATTCGCCGGAGCAGAACTGATGGAGTATCCACGCGACAACTTGGATCTCGAGCGTTGGTTCCGCTCGCCGAAGGCCCATGAACGTCGCATTCACGGTCACCATCATGCGGGGATTCGCATCGTACGAGAGGGACCGACATTGATCCCAACGCTTGACGCTCACGCCCAGCATCAAGGTGTTTTCACACACGAAGATCTTTCGCATTTTGCGACCGCCACTGCTCCACCGAGCCAGATCGCATCGCAGCAGCGGCATGGTGTCATGCAAAAGGGCCGGTCGAAAAAAAACGACCGATCTTGCTCAAAGAACTAGAATCTCGAATCCTCAACCCCAGCACTTAAGCGGGCCATTGATTTTAATCCCCGGCCGTCGCCGACCGCAAGCCAAGCCCCCCCGTTGTGGCTGCCTTTTGGCGGCCTTAGGGCCGTAATCGTCATGCTCAGCCTTGCGGGATGGCTGATTAAGGAGCCCGTGGTTGAGCTCGGGCACCGTGCGCCGCACACGGGCCAGGGGCATACGCGAAATCACCCCGCGCCAAATGAGTGCCCCATGCCATGAGTACTGCGGATAGCGTGCCGAAGTGGAACAGGCCATGGCGAGATTTGGCCTTCACGCCCGGGAAATCCGTACTTGGACGAACGCAGGTGTGCCGATAATCTGTCAGCGGGATCGTGCTGACGACGTCGTCCCAGCGCGCACCAAGAGCGAGCCACCGCTGTACGGTTGCTGAGAAGACCGCTGGAGATGCGGCAGTTGGGAGGGAATTGGGGCCCGCGGAGGCGTCTTGGCTTTCCCCAGATCTGGAGGAACTCCAGATCGCCAACCAGCTATAGGAACTCCGGATCGAGAACCAATTGCAGCTCTCGCGGTTGGTCCTCGTCGGGATCGGCAGGTGCTGGGGGCGCGCGCGGATGAGCCAGCGTGCGCAGCGGGCCTTCCCACAGGCCACAGTGCCGCAGGATCCGCTCGATCACATCCTGCTGCCGACGCTCGATGAAGCTGATGATCTTCATCGCGCCGCCACATTGGGGACAGATGAGCGGATCGACTTCCCACACCCGCTGGATCAACCTGGCCCACGTGGACACGCTGCCGGCACGCGGACCGCCGTCGGCCGATCGCTGCACGGCGACCGCCGAGCGGTCGATGCGAATGGGTCCCGACGTGCACGAGTCGGCGGGACTCGTGGATGTCGCGTCCTGCTCCGCAAGACCCTCCGAACCCCTTTGGGCGCGCAGGCCGCGGCGGCGATGCGAGTACCAGCCGTAGTAGCGCACCAGGTGTTCACCCTTGTCGGGGATGTGTTGGGTCACTTCGGCCAGGAAGTCCAGCGCGGTGAAGACCTGGAAGTTGCGGCGCGGTCCGCCCCGCAGGTCCGCGCTGGCGGGGCCCGGAAAGCGGCCGCAGTGGTCTTTCTCCGCGTGGTAGATCACCGAGCCGTCGTCCGTCAGGCGGAGCACGCGGGCCAAGCTGAAAGGACAACGCAGGATGTACTCGGCCAGTCGTTCCAGCCCCGCCGTGTCCCCCGGCGACAAGTAGACGCTGTTGTCCACGCTGAAGCCCGAGTGCGGCCAGGACCGCATCTGGTCCACCGTCTGCTGGTCGATCTTGCCGGCTGCCACGAGCAACTCGAAGACCTTGGTTTGCCACGTCGCCAGCAACCGATCGGTGTGGATCTTCGGCAGGCAGAGAAAGGTGCCGTCGGGGGTGAACGCGCCGTCGGTGGCGATCGCGTGGATGTGCGGGTGGAAATGAAGCAGCTCCCCAAAGGTCTGAATACCGCCGATCATGCCGGGCAATACGTCTTCCCGCTGCAGCACGTCGCGGTGGACTTCGACCACGCTGTCCCAGGCGGCCCGCGCCAGTTCGCCAAGCAGGCGGCGGTCGTAACGGAAGTACAGGCGGAGCCGTTTGGGAATGGTGAAGACCAGTTGCCGGTGGGGAACGGATTGGCAGATGGTGTGGGCGATCGTCTCCGCCGCAAGCAGCGTGCGTTTCTGATGGCAGCTGGGGCACAAGCAGCGTTGGCGGCAGGAGAAGGCCACGAACATCTCGTGCCGGCAGTCCGGACAGCGGACCCGCGCGAAGCCGAAGTGCAAGTCGCCGCAGCGG
>CAXMSB010000316.1:0-9577 GCA_964195615.1 uncultured Granulosicoccus sp.
CGAAGGCGTGGCAAGCGACGCTTGTAACGATTATCCGCAAACTCTTTCTGTCTGACGATTCACCGCCTGCGTGGAGCCTTGGTCCCCAGCCCCCTCTGCCTGGGTGGCGACGTAGGTTTTCTAGATACGGATTCCTGCCACTCTACGGAGACTTTTACCGATGCCCCACGGACAATGCCTACTTGAAAACTGGACTCCCGAGCAATCTGCACGTATGAACAACGCCATCTTTGTCGCACAGCACCGGCTCCATGAGCTGGACCTGTTCAGCGACGAACGGCTCGTCGAGTTGATCGACCGCCACCCGCGTCGCGATCTGGGCATCAACACCATGGGCGACGACCCCGTGCGACACGACCAGTGGCAGGAAGGTCGCGCGGGCGGCCTCGGCGCCGAGCAGTTGTTCGAGGCGGTCGGGCGAGGTCGCGTCTGGCTGAACCTGCGTCGCGTCATGGATCACCATGCCGAGTACGCCAAGTTGGTGAACGACCTGTACAGCGAGTTGGAAGATGAGTGCCCCGGGTTGGCGACCTACAACCGCTCGGCAAACCTGCTCATCTCTTCCCCCGACGCGATCGTGTACTACCACGTCGACTGTCCGGTAAACATGCTTTGGCACCTGCGAGGAACCAAGCGAGTGTGGGCCTATCCCTTGGAGTCGGGCATCGTCTCGGACGAAACGATCGAAGGCGTGCTGTGCGGCGAGAAGTCGGAAGAACTCGAATTCCACCTCGAGTGGGACGAGCTGGCCGTCAGCTACGACTTGCAGCCGGGCGAGATGGTCACTTGGCCCCAGCACACGCCGCACCGCGTGGTGAACACTGGCGGAGTAAACGTCTCGCTGTCGACCGAACACATGACCCGCGCCGCGGCTCGACGGAACAACGTGTTCTTGGCCAATCGCCATTTCCGCCAGATTCTGCCGGGCGACTATCGGTCGACCGAGCTGACCGGCTGGCGACCGGCGTTCAAAGAATTCGCGCTACGCGCCATGCGACGCCTGCCGTTGCTCGCGCCCCGGACGCCGCAAGGTTATCAATACCCGATCACCTTCGAGGTCGACCTCGACGCCCCGCACTGCGTGCGCCAACTGGACGAAGAAGCGAACCAACCTCAGCCGGTGCTTCGGTAAGGCCTACTTGTGCTGCGTGGTGTTCGCCGCGACGCTCGCGTCGACGCCACCTGCTTGGGCGTTCCGCCTGTGCAGCAGAGGATAAACTCGTTCCGCAAACGCCTTGGCTTCGACATAGCCTTCCATGAAGTCGAGCACCTCGCCCTCGGGCGAGATCAACAGCGTGGAAGGATAGCCCCGGACGCCCAGCTTCTGCACAAGACCTTGATAGTCGCGAGAGTGAGCCAGCACCGTTTCGGTACTCTGGCTGAGCATCCGCTCGATGGCCGGATGTTGATAGGTTTCCTTCATCATCTTCTTGCAGTACGAGCAGTTGTCGGAGGTGAACATCACCAACAGCGGCTTCTTGGTGGTCACGGCCGACTTCCAAGCCTGCTCGACGGTCGCATGCTTGAACAGACCTTTCCCGCGACTCTCGACTCGGCGAGTCGGTTCGGCTTGCAGAGAGGAGCTGACCACTGTCAGCAAGGTGAGAGTCAGAACGCTAGCAAAGGTGGTTTTCATTGCGGGAATGCCCAGGATTGAGGGTGAAACGTTCGTTAGTGCTGACCTCCGAGCCAGCCAAACTTCTTGGGGAGCTATTCCATTATCGTAACCAGCCTGCCGGGGAGTATGTGAAACCACATACAAACAACCGGCAAAATGATCCGCTCAACTGCCTCAGGTAGTGCATCTAGCGCGTCTGCGTCGGGGAATCCGCCGAAGCGAGTCCCACCTTCAGTCTCCGTTGAAATACCTTCGCGTCGACAAAACCTTCGATCACGTCCACAACCTTGTTGTTCGTGCCGACCAACACCGTCGTGGGATACCATTTTACTTTGAGCGATTTGACCAGCTTCGCATGGGTCCGGCGACTGACGTAGACCGTTTCGAACGATTCGCTAACCATTTCCTCCACGTTCGGCAAGCGATAGGTCTCGTCCATCATCTTGTCGCAATGCGGGCAACCGGGCATGGTCACGTAGAGCAAAATCGGTCGGTTGCTCTGCTGCGCCGCGGTCCAGGCATCCGGATAGCTCGTATGTCGAAACAACTGCGCCTTCCGCTTGACAGGTGAAGCCGTCGAAACAGTCTGGGCGGCGACCGCTGGTTCCGCTGCGACCGCGGGATCCGTCGAGATGCTTTCCGCACACGTAGGGACTACCAGTAAGGCCGCGATTGCCACGGCGCCAAAGCTTGTTCGTGTGCGGGATATCCCCATACCGTTCTGCCTTTCGCTGAATGCCGCCAGTGATTCGGACTCCGCCTCCTGCTGAATATCGGCAAGTGATAGCACTCTGACGGCGAGGAATTCCGCCCGGACGGAGATTCCGCACGACGGCTGTAGCCCGAGGTTCCCGCAGTCAGAACGCCGTCGTTACAACCCGACCTCTCACTTCCTTGTTCCAGGTCAGAACGAGGAGTAAGAACGCACCCCCCCGCCAAGCTGAAGAATCGATGAGCAGATACATCGATGAAATGATAAGGCGTAAGCCGCGAGGCGCTAGCCGAGCGCTCGGCTAGCGCCTCGCGGCTTACAGACTTGGAGTGGTCCAGAAGTGAATGCTGGCGTCTGCGGGCCTCGGAACAGCCGGAGGCTAGACGGCGACGCCCATGTCGCGGGCCTTCTGCACGCCGACGAAACCTCGGTGGGCCTTCAGGCACGTCTGCCGAAACGCGCTGGGGTGGGGAACTCCCGAGAGACGGAACGTCTCGATCTGGCCGTTGCGGAAGATGAGGTCGCCAGCCGGGTACCAGGCCTGACCCGCTAGGGTCTCGATCTCCACCGAATCAAAACGGTCGAGCGAAACGCTCTGCTGTTCGCCCCCGCCAAAACCCTGCTCGACGATTACCCGACGATTCGTCAGCCGATAACGACGACATCCCGGGTTGTGAATGCCAAAGACCACGAACGGGACTTTGGGAATGAGCATGTGGAAGTAGAGCGGGAGAATAAACGGAATCGATGCCAGCGCCATCAACCGTCCCACCGTGATCGGCACTCCGCAGAGCGTGATGCCCAGCTCGTTCTCGAAACGACGTCCCCACCAGCGACCGTAGGCCGAGGCCGCGATCGATGGCCAGACGGTCATCACGGTGGTTTCCTTCTCCCGATCGGAGACAACTCCGGCAATGGCTTGGGCCATTTTTCCTATTTCCCCTGCTGAAACGATTGGGCTGAGAACGCGACTACTAGCGCCTTGGTAAAGTTACCAAAGGCGCATCGGGCTGGCTAGTGTGCGTCCACAACGAATCTAGCGGGACTGGCCTAGGCGAGCGGTGCCTCGTGCCGTTCGACCAGAGCGCTCAGATAGAGCAGCGTGGAGCCTTCTTCGCGACTGGGCGCCTTGTGGAGCATGTCCAGGGCGGCCCTCAGCACGTCGCGCCGGCTCACCTGGCCCACGAGCCTGCCATCCTCCAGCACCGGCAACCGACGATAGGGCGTCAGCAAGAATACCTGCGCGATCGAAAGCAGATGGGTATCGGGCTCAATCGTCTGGGCTTCGGTGTCCATGAACACGCGAACTTGATTGCTGGGCAACTGCTCGTAAGCCGCGTCCATCAGCACGTGCAAGGAACATTTCTCGGAGAAGACGCCCAAGAAGTTGCCGTCGGCGTCGACTACCGGCGCACCAGAGATGCGATTCCTCAACAACAGCGAGACCGCTTCCATCACGTCCATTTCGGGACGCAAGGTCACCAGTTTTTTCACCATGCAATCGCGGGCAGTAATTTGGGACATTTTCTTTTCTCCGGCTGGGCACACGACTGTCCGTCGCATCGCGCACGCCGCCTTCAACAAGCGACGTGTCTGGAACTCGTAAGAGCAGCTGTCTTCCTATGACAAGTATATATGAGAACGCAAGACGAGCATGATGAGTATCACATGTTACCAGGATAACATCCCCGGTGGGGCAATTGCTAGTTCTACTTGGCCCAAAATGCACTCGTGAAAAGTTTCACAAGCAATAGTCCGTGAAAACTTTCACGCAGTAGGGCGGCTAACCTATCGCGAACCTTCTCGCCCGACAGCGACTCTAGCAGTGCATACACACCGAAGGCACAAGCAGGAGCGCTGCGATGCTCTATTCCGACGATCCTGGCAGAGCGGAGCCGGACGACGAAGTCCATCATTGGGCTCGGCTCGAAGGCAAGAGCGCCACGATGGCGGACGAGCTCGTCCAGAACTTGCAGCTCGAAAGGCAATGTAGCCAGAGGGCCAGTCGCTTCTCCAACACCCTTGTCTTCGCGACTCTGCTGACAGTGTGCGGCTTGGTGATTGTTGCGTTGCAGTCGAAGGACCCGGACGAACCACCGGCAACCACGCTCATAGAATCGATCGCAACGCGTCAGCTCGTTCCTGAATAGAGCCGAGGAGCTACAGCCCCACGTTAAGCCCCTGCAGGTCTTCCGGCAAGAACCGGCCGTCTTTGCGGACTAGTTCACCGTCGAACCAGATCTCGCCGCCGCCGTAGTCCTCGCGTTGAATCAGCACCAGGTCCCAGTGGATGCAACTGCGGTTGGTGTTGTCGGCCTCTTCGTAGGCCTGGCCGGGGGTGAGGTGAAAGCTGCCGCCGATTTTTTCGTCGAACAGCGTGTCGAGCATCGGATGTCGCACGCGGTTGTTCGTGCCCAACGACCACTCGCCACAGTAGCGTGCGCCTTCGTCGGAGTCCAACAGCGCGTTGATCTTCTCAGTCTCGTTCGCGGTGGCTCTGACGATTTGGCCGTCCTTGAACTCGAATTCGATATTGTCGTACACGACGCCCTGGTAGCGCGACTGCGTATTAAAACGGATCGTGCCGTTGATGCTGTCGCGGACCGGCGCGGTAAACACCTCGCCGTCGGGGATGTTTCGATCACCGTAGCAGGAGATCACGGGGATGCCTTTGATGGAAAACTCCAGTTCGGTGGCGGGCGCAACGATGCGCACCCGATCAGTCGCCTCCATGCGGGCCACCAATGGCTCCTGTGCCTTGCGCATTGCCGCGTAGTCGGCCGTGCAGACATCGAAGAAAAAATCCTCGAACGCCGCGGTGCTCATGTTCGCCGCCTGGGCGAACGAGTGATTCGGGTAGCGAAGCACCACCCACTTGGTCTTGGGCACCCGGTATTCGTTGACCAAGCGTAACCAATTCTTTTGATACAGATCCATCTTCTCCGGCGGCACGTCGGCCAGCTGGCTTGAATTCTCTGCTCCGCGGATGCCGATGTAGGCCTGCATCTGCTCCATCCGCGACCGCTCGATCGCACCGCACAGCTTCATGCTCTCCTCGGTCGCCGAGCGATAGAGTGACCGCTGCACCTCGACCGATTTCACTTCGACCACCGGAATCGCTCCCCGACGGGCCGCTCCTTCGACCAACGCGCACAGCAGGTTCTGCTCGGGCAAGTCGAAGCCCTCGATAAGTACTTTTTCACCAGATTTCAACTCACAACTATGATCGAGCAGCAGGTCGGCCAATTTGTCGATGCGCGGGTCGTGCATGGTCAGGTTTCAGGTCTCAGTATGGGAAATAGCCGCGATCCGACGGATCGCCGGTCCAATGTGAATCTTTGCGGAAATGATAAAGCTCATCCAGCTTGCCGACAACGTGCGATCCGAATAAATGGGGTATAATTGTGTGGCGCTCTGCCCGGACAGCCGCTTTCAACCAGATAGCCCATCAACAGGATATCGAGCATGGCCACCAAATCCCCCGTCGACAGCGGACCAACCGGGGACGCCGAACACGAAGCCTCCTTCGCCGAGACCGCCCTGAAGCTTGCCGGCAAGAGCGAGGAAGAAGCCCGGCGGACCGGGGCGATCGACACGGCCGACGATCAGGTCGAGGCCCTGTTTGCCCCGCAGTATCAGACTGTCCAGAGCCCGGCCCATCGGGCTGTCTGGGATCGGGGCGTGCCGGTCGATTTGTTCCAGAGCACCGACTCGGCCACGCCAGACGACATCCAGCAGGTGATGGACACCTCGATGGAGGTGGTACACAAGCATCGCCGAGCCGGCACGCTGCTCGACGATGCAGGCAAGATCGAAGAGACGGTGATGCAGGATCTGGCCGCCCAGGGGTACTGGGGCCTGTTGGTCGATCGAGAGTACGGCGGCAGCGGCACGCCGTTTCAGTCGTTCGCCACGTATATTACCCGGATGGCGACGGCCGACCCCACCATTGCCGGCCTGGCCTCGGTGCATGGCTGTATCGGCGCGGTCGACCCCGTGCGGACCTTCGGCAATGCCGAGCAGAAGCAGCGGTTCCTGCCGGGTCTGGCCGACGGATCGCGGCTGAGCGGCTTCGCCCTCACCGAACCGTGTGCCGGCAGCGACCTCACCGCTATGCGTACGCGAGCCGTACTCGATGGCGACCACTACGTCGTCACGGGCGAAAAACTCTTCATTACCAACGTCAAACCTGGCCGTACGGTCGGCTTGGTTTGCCTCATCGACGACAAACCGGCTGTGCTGATCGTGGATCTCCCGGCCAAAGAAAACCAAGAGTTTCAACTCCGCCAGTACGGCATCTGGGCGCTGAAGCACACCCACAACGTCGGCATCGTCTTCAACAAACTCCGCGTACCGGCGGAGAATCTGCTGGTTCCCACCAAGGGCGACGGCCTCACGATTGCCTACCATGGGCTCAATCTGGGCCGGGTGTCGCTCTGTGCAAACGCGGCCGGGACGATGCGGATCATGATGGCCAGCATACTCCCCTGGGCCCAATATCGCGTGACTTACGGCGCCCCGATCGCCCAGCGCGAACTGGTGCAGCGGCGTCTCGGGCAGTTGGGCGGGCTGGTGACCGCTTGCGACGCGTTGGTGGCCTGGTGTGCGGGGCTGATTGACCGCGGCTACCGTGGCGAGATGGAGTGCATCATCGCCAAGATCTTTGGCAGCGAGGCCCAAAAGCACGCGGCGATCGAGTTGTTCATGAAAACACACGGCGGGCGGTCGTTCCTGCATGGCCACCTGCTGGGCGACAACGTCCATGAATACCTGGCTCCCTGCATCTACGAAGGCGAAGGCGAGATGCTGGGGATGGGCTTCTTCAAATCGCTTGTCAAAGATCACGGCAAGACGTTCTTCGAGCCGGTGGGCAAGGCGCTCGCCGCGGCGGGCATCAAAAAGCCCAACCCGCTGAATCCCGCACACGCCTGGGCGCTCAAGGGTGTGGTGGCTCCCTATCTCAAATGGCTGGCGGCCCGGCGACTTATGCCGACGGCCAAGAGCCAGCTCCCCTCGATGCCCCCTGCCCTGGCCCGCCATGCCGAGTTCGCTTGCCACCATCTGCAAAACATGTCGTTGGAAATCTCCAGTACGATGGGCAAGTTCCAATTGTCGCTCGCCGATCGGCAGTGCCGCATGGCGGAGCTTTCCAGCCGCTGCCAGAATCTGATCGTCGTGCTATGCACCAGCCTCTACGGCGCCCGACAGTCGGACGAAGTGGTCCGCGAGTCGGCGGACGTGATGTGCCAGGAGCTCACGCAACAATACACGGGCCGTCGCCCCTCGAATCGCTACTACCGCCAGGTGACCGCGTTGGGCGCGGCCATCGCCGAAGGCGGGTTCCGGAGCATCGACGGCCTGGAGCCTGACGACGTGCTGATGAAGTATTAGGGGGGAGAGTCTAGAGTCGAGGGTCTAGAGTCTAGAGCCAGAATGAGCCTTCGGCTCGCGTTTGGAAATCCGAAGTCCAAGACCTGCTTCTCTCATCCACAATATCTTGTAGTCCCGACCACCTGGACTACAACTTTTGGTGGTTTTAAAAATAGAAGGTCGCGTTTTTTTTTCGCGCTGCGTGGTCAGAAGTTGGTGCTTGACGGAGAGTTCTCCGGCGGACTGTTGGCCACGGAATACTGGACTGGGCAAACGCGGTCACACTTTCTGGTGAGACGCTCCATTCTAAGATGACCCACTGGCGGTGCTCAGAGAGCGGTTTCGGTCATTGGGAAAGTTGTGGCGGGGCAACGCGGGGCCCGAGATCACCCGACGCTAGCGCGTACGGCTCACGGACGTTCAGCGCTGAGCTTGGCGATGGGCGTCAACAGAAGTTTTCGGAACTCCACTTCGCAGCCTTCCGCCTGCACGGCGATCTGCCCTTTGGTGGCGGTGCAATCCGAGCCGTGATTGACCAGGTCGTCGTTGACCCAAACCTTGATCGCATCGCCGACGCACTCGACGATCATGGTGTTCCACTCGCCCACGGGTTTTTCAGAATCGTCGGTGAGGTTAAGAATCCGACGTTTCTTGCTCCCATCAATCCCCCATTCTTCTTTGGGGCCTCTTCGCGCTACCATGTCGGGCACGGCAATGTCTTCGACAATGCACCAAAAGTCTCCCGCGTTCTGGTGATGCATCTGCACTTCCAGCGATTGGGGGAACATGCGGTACAGAGCACGTGGCTTCGAGGCATGAACCAGGACGCCACAGTTGCCCGGCTTACCCGCGAAACGATACTCGACCTCCAGCCGATAGTTTTTATGCACCGCGTCAGTAATCAAGTGACCGGCGGGTGTGCCCAGGCTGACCAGCAATCCATCGCGCACCACGAAGGGATTCTTCCCCTGAGGATTCTCGTCCAGTTCCGGCACGTCGACATGCCAACCCTGCAAATCCTTGCCGTTGAAGAGGCTCTTGGATTTCGCGTCGGTGGTCGCCGCCGCTTGCTGTGCCAGAGAGATACCGGTTCCGACTAGTGTCAGGCTGACCGCCATCGCGGTGGTGAGGATATTGAATGGTTTCATCGCACGTGCTCTCGAGGTTCGGGGTCCACACGCTGCCGTTCAGGAAGACCAAGCGAAAGGGCAGCGGCCATGCGACTCAAAATCTCAGATACCGGCGTCTTCCGCAAGGGCGCGACGATTCGAGCTGCTGCTCGTTCAGGCGTCGCCCCCGTGTGATCGCATGGTGCCACTGTCTGGCTTGTCCAGCAGTGCGGCCCCGGAACACGCTTCGCACTGCTGGCAAGCCAGACAGTGGCACCCGGTGTTGCTTGGCAACGCGGCTGGGGGCCGCCGAATTCATCCTAGACGAGTCTCTGTCGGGAGCCGGCGATCGCCAGCAGCGCGGTGGCAAACAACGCGCAGGTTGCCGGTTCGGGGATGTGCTCGGCGGTGAACGAGATCGTGGCGGTTAACATGCCGTTGGCGATGTAGGCGTCGAGCACGTCTTGGGCGACGTTGGCGGGGCCGGTGCCTGGGGTGGCCGTGTCGCGGCCGGGGAAATCGATCAGGATGCCCGTGCCGCCGTTAATCACGCTGGCCGTGAGGCCGGGGAACAACGAGTCGTCGTCCACCATGGCGGAAGTCAGCAGTCCGGGCGGGCCGTTGACCCAGTCCATGTCGGTGATGCGAATCTCCCAGCCAAAGGGCGTTGGAGTCGCGGGGCTGCAGCTGGTGTTGAGCACCGCGACGTCGATCGTGTGCTCATCAATGTCAGCGGTAACGTCCAGAAAGCCGAGGTCGCGAAAGACG